>NZ_JANXWD010000117.1 GCF_025351295.1 Phenylobacterium sp. | reverse complement strand
GTTCACCGGCCAGAGCCTGGCCAGCGCCGACGCTGATCGGATTCTACGACTGCTGGCCGACCATGTGGGCGAGGTGGTCACCCGGGACCGGCCTCGGGTCAGCGCCACGCTTCCGGAGACCGGAGAGCGGTTCCAGGGCGCTTTTATGCCGATCGTATCCAGTCCCGCGTTCGCGATCCGCAAGCGGCCCGAGGTGGTGTTCACGCTGCCAGAATATGTCGACCAGGGGATCATGACCGAGCACCAGGCCGAGGTGATCCGCGACGCGGCGACGGCGCGTCAGAACATCCTGATCGTGGGCGGCACGGGCTCGGGCAAGACGACGCTCGCCAACGCCATCCTGGCAGAGCCGGCTTTTGCCCAGGACCGCGTGGTGCTGATCGAGGACACTGCTGAGCTCCAGTGCTCGGCCGAGGACAAGATCCAGATGCTGACCAAGCGGACGGATCCGCCGGTGACCATGACCGACTTGGTGCGTGACACGCTGCGCCTGCGGCCGGACCGCATCATCATCGGGGAGGTGCGGGACGGGTCGGCGCTGGATCTCTTGAAGGCATGGAATACGGGTCACCCTGGCGGGTTGGCGACCATCCACGCCAACAGCGCCGCGGAGGGCCTGACACGGCTGGAGGACCTGATCGGTGAGGTCACCCAGCGGATTCCCTATCGGGCGATCACCCAGGCGATCAACGTCATCATCTACATCGAGCGGACGCCGACCGGGCGCCGGGTCAGGGACGTGAGCCGCGTTACGGGACGCGAGGAGGACGCCTATCAGCTTGAGACTGTTGCGGACGAGCATTCGAAGAGGGCAGGGGCCTAACCCTCAAACTCAGGTAGGCAGTCGCACGAATGCCTGACTGGATTAGTGGCGGTAGACAGCGAAGATCGCCAGCGCTGCCAGCAGAAGCAGTAGCCCGATGGCCAAGTAGCGCCAAGGGGCGCCCGCGCGGCGGCGCAATCGGCTGGACCGTGACGTGGACAGGATCTGCAAGGCCATACCGGCAGTATGAGGCTGGCCGGGCCGGCGGGCTAGCCGTCCCCGTCCCCTTCGCCCTCGACTGGAACCGAAGCCGATCCGCCGAGCGCCTCATACCGGCGAGACGCCAGCCATTGCAGCCGCTTGGCTTGGATCAACAGCACGCGGCGAAGGCCGCCCTGGACCTTCCGCTCGGCGATGACCTGGGCCAGACGCGAGATGATCAGGGCGCGGCGGGCGATACGGAAATCGGGGTGAGACCGCAGCTCGTGGACCCGCTCGGAGACGATCCGCCCCCGAAAGGATGGCGGCGCTTCGACGGCGAGCATGCCGGGCGGCGGGTCCTTCTCGTTAAGGATCGCCTTGAACTGCGAATGTTCCACGGCACGCTCGGTGATCAGCCGCTCCAGCGCGTCGAGGTACTGTCGCGCCGCCAGGTCGCTGCGATTGGAGTCCTGAAACTGGGGGAGGGGCCAGACCTCGATTTCGAACACCTCGAAGGGGTCGAGGACCGACATTGCGACGGCGTCGGTGCGCTGATTGGTCAGGTGGCGACGGATACGGGTACGCAGCCGCTCATTGGTCTGGCCGACGTAGATAGGCTCGCCATCGTAGTCGAAGAACGCGTAGACGCCCCAACGATAGTTGCCGACGAGGGCGGGCGCTCCAGAGGGGTCCTGAAAGCCTGAGTCCAGAAACGCCGTCAGATTGCTGCGAAGGTCCTCGGTCTCGAACGGAGGGAAGTTGACCGAATCCGGGTCCCGTTTAACGGGATCGCTCACGCGACTTCGCGCGCCTCCATCGCCTCGGCCACGAGCGGTTCGAAGACGTGCTGGGCCAGGTGGCGCACGACGTCCACGACCACGCCATCGCCGGTCAGGTGGTAGGCTTCGTTGTAGTTCCTCGGCAGCTTGTAGTCTTCTGGCAGGCCCATCAGGCGCGCTGTTTCGCGCGCCGAGATGAGCCGAGAGCGCACCTTCTTGCCATCGATCACCAGGATCAATTGACGGCTCGACCCGCCCGCCGGCGTCCGCAGACAACCGGAGACATCGTCGAAGCGCACCTCGGCCCGTTGGACCTTGACGCCCTTCTCATTCAGACGCGTGCGTTTGTAGACGCCGCCAACCATGCGGCGTCCCGCGCGCATGGCCGCGGTCACCTTGGCCTTGTTGATCGGCGACATCTTCGCCAGGAGCTGCTCGGTTTCGGCTGGCGAGTGCCAGGAGACGCTGGTCGGCGCCTCCTCGATCTCGTCGGCGAAGGTGCTCACCCGATGACTGGGTGTCGGCACGTTCCACCAGAGGAGCTTGGCCCGCAACGCCTTCGGCAGAGCGTCTACGGCGCGGCAGAGGCCACGCGTGTGGAAAGGCGCGAGCGGCTCGGGCGACAGGAGCGCCGGATCGATCGGCAGATCGTCGCGAACACCGATGACGAACAGACGCGGCCGCGACTGCGGCACGAAGAGGTCGGCGTTGATGACCAGGGCGCCACAACGGTATCCCGCCTCGGAAAAGGTCCGGCAAATGGCCTCGAAATCCTTACCGCCATGGGAGGTCAACGTCCCGCAGACATTCTCCAGGGCGATCAGCTTCGGAGCCCGGCCATCCTTCTTCAGCGCCCGAACGACATCCCAGAACGGATAGAAGGTCCCCGAACGCTCGCCCTTCAGCCCGGCGCCGACGCCGGCCAGAGATAGGTCCTGGCAGGGGAACGATCCCCACATCAGGTCCGCGACGCCGGGGAGATCGGCGGGCGTCACCGCACGGATGTCCGCCACCTTCAGCTCGTGGGAACCGAAGTTGGCTTGGTAGGTCAGGCCCTTCTTGAAGTCGAAGTCGTTGGCGAAGAGACAGGTCCAGTCGGGACCCAGGCCCTTGCGAGCCATTCCGCCGCCCGCGAAGAACTCGTAGAACCTAGCCATGGGCGCGGCGCTCGCTGATCTGCAGCGCGTCCGTCGTTCGCTCGCGCGCCAGCTTCTCCTGGACGGCTTCGGTAATCCAAGTGTTACGAGACACATTGCCCGGCCGGGCGGTGCGCACCTCGTCGATCTCCCCGAAGGTCTCGGCCGATAGACGGAGATTGATGCGGTCTAGGCAGCGGACGGTCTGCGCTTTCGAATCAGGATGCATGGCGCCACCTTGGCGCCTGTGTGGTGCCCCGTCGAGGGATGTTTCTAGTTTGTTCCTTCCATCGGCGGCGTCAAGATCGGAATGGCGAACCGCGAGATGAGGTGGCGCGCAAAGACCTATCCCGTCGCCATCAGCCGCGCGCTCGATGCTGGACGCCTGGCGGCGCTGAGCGACACCGAAGCCGATGAGGGGGAGGAAAGTGGCTTCCTCGCCGGCAACCAGATGTACCAGGATCTGCGGGCGCTCTCCTGGGCGGACCTCGCGGCGACCATTGAACTTGAAGCGGGTCTGATGGCCCGCCTGCAGGCGGCGGACGATCTCGACGCTGCTGCCGAGATGTTGGACGACGAGCGGCTGGATGTGAGCGAGCCTGCTGACGGTCTGTGGGGCCTCGACATTGGGGTCGCCTCGGCCGTGGCCGCATTCTCAGTCCTGGGTGGCGCGCCCGTCTCCAGCTGCAACGCCGGCGGGTTCGGCGGGACGCACACAGCAGAGCACCCCTATGTCGCCGGCTATCTGCCGACGGCCCCCGCGCGCTAAGGTGACGCCATGACGAGCTTCAAATTTCTCCACGCGGCGGATCTGCACCTGGACAGCCCGCTTCTTGGCCTCGCCACAAAGTCTCCGGAGTTCGCGCAGCGCGTGGAGGATGCGTCCCGGCAGGCGTTCGACAATCTGGTGGACCTGACCATTGCCGAGGAGTGTCGGTTCGTTGTCCTCGCCGGCGACGTTTTCGACGGCGAGCTGCGCAACATGCGCGCCGGTCTGTTCTTCGTAGACCGGCTGCGGAAACTGGCGGCGGCCGGGATCAAGGTGTTTATGGTCCTCGGCAACCACGACGCCGAAAACCGCTTCGTCTCGAAGTTGCGCTTCTCCGACAACGTCCATGTGTTCTCGACGCGCAAGGCCGAGACCTGCAGGCTCGACGACATCGCGGCGGCGATCCATGGCCGAAGTTTTCCCCAACGCGAGGTGAGCGAGAACCTGGCGCAAACCTATCCGGCGCCAATGCCCAATGTCTTCAACATCGGGGTGCTGCACACGGCCTGCATCGGACGCGAGGGTTATCACGCGGCCTATGCGCCGTGCTCGGTCGAACAGCTGGCGAACCACGGCTATGACTACTGGGCGCTCGGCCACGTTCACACCCGCGACGTGCTCAGCGAAGACCCATACATCGTCTACCCGGGCAATCTACAAGGCCGAACGCCGCGCGAGACGGGCGCAAAGGGCGCCACCCTGGTAGAGGTCCGTGACGGGACCGTCGCGACGATCGAGCACCGCGCCCTGGATCTCGTGCGCTGGGTGACCCTGGACGTTGACCTCGGCTCCGTCGGCGACGTCGCGGCGATCCTTTCCCGCGTCCGCGAGGCGCTTCAGGCGTCGTCCGCCGCCGCCGAGGGCCGGGCCCTGGCCGTCCGACTGACCCTAACTGGAGCGACGCCGTTTCACGGCGAACTTCAGGTGAATATCGAGGCGATGCGGGAGGAGATCGCTACGATCTGCGCCGGCTTGGCGGAGGACGTCTGGCTCGAGCGGGTGGCCCTCGGGACGTCGCGGCCGATGGCTGTGATGTCGATCGATCCAAGTATTGCCGGTCAGATTGAGCAGGAATTGCGCGGCGCGCCGGCCGCGGTGCTTGAGGAGCGTCTTGAGAAACGCCTGCTGGAGGTAGCCGCCAAGATGCCGGCGAGCGCCCGCTTGGCCGAGCTGCTGGAGCGACTGAGGACCGAAGCTCCCGCACGAGCGGTGGATCTCGCGACGGCGCTGGTCTCGGATCAGGGAGGCACCGGTGCGCCTGACTGAGCTCAACCTTGAAAAGTACGGTGTCTTCGACCAGCGCGGCCTGACGTTCGGAGAGACCGGGCTGACTGTGGTGTTCGGCGCCAACGAGGCCGGCAAGAGCACAAGCCTCGCTGCGATCACGGACTTCCTGTTCGGGGTTCCGGACCGCAGCCCGCATGCCGCTGTCTTTGGCGGCGACGCGATTCGTATCGGAGCGGTGCTGCGCAGCCAGAGCGGACAGACGTTCAATCTTCGGCGCCGCAAGGGCCGCACGAAGACCCTGACGGACAGCCAAGGCGCTGCGGTCGATGAAGGTGTGCTGGCGAGTCTTCTCGGCGGCACGACCCGCGAGCGGTTCGAGACCCTCTTCGGCCTCGACCATGAGCGACTGAGAGAGGGGGGCGCGCAGCTTCTTACGGCCGATGGGGATATCGGCCGGCTAATCGTCGAGGCAGGCGGCGGCCTCCGCGGTCTCGTCGAACGGCTCTCGCAGCTCGATGAGGACATCGACAAGCTGTTCGACACTCGCCGCAGTGAGAAGCGAGCCTTCTACCAGGCCCTCGACGCCTATGACGATGCGGACCGTGCCGCGAAAGGCGCGATGGTGTCGGTGGATCAATACGAGAAGGCCGAGGGGGCGCTTGAAGACGCCGAAGCCCAGTTGGCGGCCTTGACGCAGGCGCGATCGAACCTCGCCGCCGACGCCGCGCGGCTGGAGCGTCTGGTCCGAGTCGCGCCGATTCTTCGCAACCTCGATATGGTGCGGGCGCAGCTCGCCACTGTGCCGGCGCTGGACCTGCCGCAGAGCTTCGATCGCCAGGTAGCCGAAGCCAAACCGGCGAAGGCGCTGGCCGCCCAAGCTCTTTCAGCCGCCCGGGAGCGGAGGGAGGAGTTACAGGTTCGCCTTTTGGCGCTGGGACAACCTACCACTATGACAGGCTTCGAGGCGCGGGTTCGCGATGCGTCTGAACGGGCCATCCACGTGGCCAAGGCGCGGGAAGATCGTCCCAACCGAGACAAGGAGCTGGCCGAAAGCAATCAACAGCTGGAAGGCCTGCGCCGGCGTCTCAGGTTGACGGACGCGGAAGACCTCGCACCGCGATTGCCTGCCTCCAGCGCCATCGAATCCGTCCGCGAACTGGCGGTCGAGGCCGAGCGCCGCACGCCGGCGATCCTCGCCGCCGAGCAGCGGATGCTGGAGCTCGATGCTGAGGAGAGGACCCTATCCGCGACGACCGCGGAGGCGGCCGAACGCGGTCACGATCGCCCCGCCGGCGTCAGCGTCGCCGAGCTCGCGGCGGTCCCGGGCGCCCTGCAGGGGGTCGATAACCGGCGCCGGGCCGCTGACGACGCCTTGGCTAAGGCCCAGGCCCGGGCGCGTGGGCTAGGGTATGACGGCTTGGAGGCGCTGCAACTTGAGCGATTTCCATCTGCGGACGTCCTTACACAGGAGAGCGGCGCGCGTGAAACCGTAAGCGCCGAGCGGGTTCGGTTGATCAGTCAGCGCGCGGAGGCCGAGCGCCTCGATGGGGCTGCGGCTGGTGAGATCGCTCGGCTGACCGAGGGGGCGGCGGTCGCCAGCGACACCGCGCTTGCGGACGCCCGGCAGCGGCGAACCGAGGCGTTAGCACCCTTGCGGGCGACCCACCTGTCGGGCCAAACAGCAACCCTGCCCGAAGTGCGCCAGGCGGAGGTCGAGGGTGTGGACGAGGCCGTGCGGCTGGCGGACGAGATCGCCGATCGACACGCGGCCGAGGCGCAACGAGCGGCCACCCTGGCGCAGGCCATCAAGCAGCGAGCGACGGCTCTATCGGAGGCGGCGGCAGCGGCGAAGGCGCTCGCCGCGCTGGACGCCACCCTGGCGCAGCGCGACCAGGCTTTGGCCGGCGCCTTTCCGCAGGCGGTCGAGCGGTTCTTGGAATTCATCGCCTTGAAGTCGGCGCAGGAGGAACGGGTCGCCGTGTTGGCACTCTGGAGCGAGGGCCAGTCTCTTGCCGAAAGCGCGAAGGCGGACGAGGCTTTGCTGAACGGGCAACTCCAGATCCTGGACCTCGCCGAGCGCAAATGCCGCCTTTCGCCCACGCCGCTATCCACGATCGCGGAGCGCGTACGCGCTGCGCTCACCGCGCTTTCCGAGCTGGAGCACGGACACGCGGCATACCGGCGAGACCTCACCGAACTAGCAAGGGTGGAATCCGCCAGGGCTGCGGCGGCTCAGGCCCTCGAAGGATTACGCCTGGATGCGGCCGCCTGGGCGCTGCGCTGGGAGCCGTCGCTCGCGGCCCTCGGCCTGGATCCGACCACCAGTCCCGACCAGGCTACGGTGGCGGTGATGGAATGGGCCTCGGCCCAAGGGGTGCTCACAACCATCGAAACCACACAGCGCCGTCTCAACCGGATGTCGGAGGATGCAGAGGCCTTGACCTCGGCGGTGTCGGCCATGGGTCGCGACCTGGGTTTGGCTTTGCCCGACGACGAGGTAGCTGCCGCGAAGATGCTTGAGGCCCGGTGGCGCGAGTACGAGGACGTTCGACGTCACCGCGAGCAGCTTGAGCCGGAGCTCGCCTCTGCCGCGCGTGCGCACAGCGAAGCCGAGACTGCAATCGAAGCTGCCGAGAGCGCCTTGCAGTCGCTCTGCCACCGCGCTGGCTTGGCAAGCCTCGACCTCGACGCCCTGGACCTGGCGGCTGAAGCGCACGAAACTCGGCGCCGACTGGGCGAGACCGAAACAGCCCTGATCGAGACGTTTGGCACGGCGGGTGACTTCAAATCCGAGACAGAACTGCGCGAGGCCTGGGCGGAGCGTGATGTTGACGTGCTTCGCGCCGAGCACGCCATCGCCCAAGACGGGGCTGAGCGGTCGGACACCGATCGGTTGGCCGCCTTCGAAGCGGTCCTCGCGGCACGCAGCGTGCTTGCGACCTACCAGAGCCAGGCTGGCGTTAACAGCGCGGTGATCGCTCGTGAGGCTGCCACGGCCGAACTCCACCGTGTGGTCGAGCGTTATATCGACCTGTCGCTCGCCCGGGATCTGATCCGGGACGCTGTCGACAAGGTGAGAGCTCGGCAACAGGACCCGCTGGTGGCCCGAGCCGGCGCGCTATTCAAGGCGATGACCCAGGGCGCCTATGTCGGCGTTGGCGCCGATATCGACGCTAAGGGGAACCCCGTCGTGGTTGGCCACAGTGTCTCAGGCGCCAGTGTTCTGGTGTCCAAGATGAGCGACGGGACGCGGGATCAGCTCTACCTCGCCTTTCGACTGGCAGGACTGGGGAGCTACTGCGCGGCGACAGAGCCGCTTCCGTTCGTCGCGGACGATATTTTGGTCCATTTCGACGACGCGCGAAGCGCCGCGACGCTCGAGGTTCTAGCGGCGTTCGGGGCCACGACTCAGGTGCTACTCTTCACGCATCACGACAGCATCCGACAGGCTGCTCTGCGGCTGGCCGAAACCGCCGAGGTTCAGGTCCTGGAGATGGGATGACGCCACCGGTCCGGCTCCGCACGATCACGCCAGCTGCTCCGCATTCGTCATCGGCGAGGCCGGTGACATTACTAACTGGCGGCTATAATCAATTCTCGCCTAATATCTAATATTCGCAAAAACAACAGCAAAAACAGCCGGTTATAATGTCTACGCCGGTTAGAGATGTCGCGCTGGGCGCCAGTTAGAAATATCACCAGCGGATAGGTGAGGGGAACGGGCGGGCGCGGAGCCTTCCAACCGCGCAGAGCCCGACCGCTGCCCTCCGCACCAGCGGTTCAGCTTCGTCCTTTGTTTTCCGAGTGCGCCGTCAGGCGCGCGAGGCACGTAGGCTTGTGAGCGCCGACGTTGGATTTCGTCGTAGCCCTCCGGTGAGGGCCGCCTACTGCTGACGGGGCTTGGGGGCGATGCTCCGCAGCTAACCACGGGGTTAGGAGCGGTGTTAGCAGCAGCATGACGTACTCGACGTTGATGGGTCCGGAGCGCCGTCGCCGGTTCAGC
>NZ_JANXWD010000116.1 GCF_025351295.1 Phenylobacterium sp. | reverse complement strand
CTAATTCAAGAGGTAGAGCCTTTTTATCTGGTTCAAGTGACTCCACTTGAACCAGAAAGGCTCTAGGCCCGCGGCGGCCCGGCGCGGCGGGCGCGGTCGATGGCGTGCTCCAGGCGGCGGTCGTCGAGGCCGCCCTCGAACAGGTAGGGGCCGACCAGATAGCCGGGCGTGCCCTGCAGCCCGAGCGAGAAGGCCTGCAGGTTGTGGCGCGCCAGCTGGGCGTCGATCTCGCGGGCGTGGACCGCCAGATCGGCGTTGAGCCGGGTCGGGTCGGCGCCGGCCTGGGCGGCGATGGCGGCGATCCGCTCGGGGCTGAGCCCGCCCCGCGCGGCCATCAGGGCGTCGTGGACCTGCGGATAGAGGCCCTGGCGGTCGGCGGCCAGCGCCGTGCGCGCGGCCAGGTCGGAGAGCGGGCCGCGGATCGGCCAGTCCTTGTAGACCACCTTCAGGTTCGGATCGCGGGCCAGCCGCAGCGCCAGCGCCCCGTCCGTCGCCTTGCAGATCGGGCACTGGTAGTCGGTGAATACCACCACGGTGACGTCGGCGCTGGCCGGCCCAGCGTGCGGCGACCCGGGGTCGTCGAGGACCGCGGCGACCACCGGCGTCAGGCTCAGCCGCCGGCCCTCCTGCGGCCACCACTGCAGCAGGCTGGAGGCCGCGACGCCCAGGACGACCGCCAGGCCCAGGGTCGTTCGCGGATGGCGCCGGAGGAGGGCGGTCGGGCCGGTCGGCATGCCGCCGGTTATGGCCCGCGCGGCGCGGCCTGCCTATTCCCCGCCGCCAGGACGCCGCGCATGGCGTAGTTGCCCTCGTGGCAGGCGTATTCGTAGACGGGGCCGGAGATGGCGTTCAGGCTCAGCTCGGCGCGCCAGGGGGCCGTGTAGTAGACCGGGTCCTCGACCTCGAAGGCGTAGTCGATCTCGCGCGGCGAGACCCGGGTCAGGCGTTCGGTGACCCGGCCGCCCGGCGACAGGAAGATCGGCCCGAACACCCCCTCCGCCGGGTTCACGTTCACGGTCTCGACGACCAGCGCGTCGCCGTCCCACCAGCCGACGCTGTCGCCCAGCCACGGTTGCAGGACCGCCGGGCCGTGGCCGGCCTGGGCGGCGGCCCTGGTGGGGAAGATCGGGATGGTGCGGGCGTCGTGGACCATCTCGACCACGATGGCGACGGCCCGCGGGGTCTGCACGATCTGGTAGTTCGAGTTGTAGATGTTGTTGAGCATGCCGGGCCCGCCGGACCCGCGCGAGGCGATCAGGCAGCGGTCGTTGGGGGCCATGGCCTCGGGGCCAGCGGGCGCCATGACGTTGGCGGTGGCCGCCGCCTCCCGGGCCCGCGCGCGGCCGGCGGCGGTGAGCGGCAGGCGGCCGTCGGCCGGTTCGACGATCCAGGACGACCGGAACCGGCCCTTAACGCGCCCCAGCGACGTGCCGGCGTCGCGCCAGAAGCTGTTGAACGGGACCCCGATCACGGTCTGGTCCAGCAGCCCGTCGTCCAGGCGCGAGGGCTGGGCGGCCGCGGCGAGCGCGCGGGCGTTACGCGCGGCCCGCGCCTTGGCCTCGGCGTCGGGGACCACCAGCCCGGCCCCGCTGGTGCGTTCCAGTTGGGTGAGCGACGCGTTCGACCAGACCCCGGTGAGGTCGGGATGGCCGTCGGGTGCGCGGGGCGGGGCCTGGGCGGCGGCAGCCGACGCCAGCGCACAGGCGAAACCGGTGGCGAGCGGCAGGCGTCTCTTCATGCGCCGAAGGAGCCCTTGAGCGGCCCGCCGCGTCAAGCACCCCAGACCTGGCGGGCAGCGGACGAAGGTGGCGCCCCCATCGTGGGGCTCCCGGCTACCCGCTGCAGGCGGCGTCGGGCTGGAGCTGGAACTCGGCGGCGGTGCGCCAGCAGGCGGCCTGCTGGCGTTCGGACTGCCAGGCCCACGCCAGGCCCACGCACAGCAGCGCCAGGACGACGGTGACCAGCGCCATGATGCGCACGACGATGACCGGGCGGTCGGTGAAGGAAGCCTTCGACATGGGGAGGCTTTGGCGGAAGCCGCGGCCGGGGGCAAGTGGGCGAGGGACCGGCGACGCAGGCCTCGGCCCCTGGGCCGGTTGGCGAGCGACGGTTAGGCTGGCGAGGCGGGGCGCGGGGCGCGTAAGAGGTCGGCATGGATTCGCTGTTTCCGGGCGCCCCGGCCCCGATCTTCAAGGCGCCGTCGCCGGTCAACCCGCGGTTCGCCTTCTCGAGCCTGGGCGGACGCTGGGTGGTCCTGGGCTTCCTGCCGCCGCCGGGGCCGGAGCGGGACGCGGCGGTGGCCCTGGTGGGGCGGTTCCCGGAGCTGTTCCGCGACGACGTCTGCCTGGTGTTCGGGGTGCTGCCGGACCAGGCTTCGTTCGACGCGGCGCGGGACGAGCCGCCGATGCGCTGGTTCGGCGACGCGGACGGCGCGCTGCGCCGGCTGTACGACGCCGACGGCCCGGACGGAGTGCTCGCCCCGCGCTGGGTGGTGGTGGACCCGACCCAGCGGATCCTCGGCTGGGCGCCGCTGAGCCAGGGCGAGAGCCTGTTTCGGCGGGTGGCCCGCCTGGGGCCGCCGGAGCAGCACGCCGGCGTCCCGCTGCACGCCCCGGTGCTGATCACCCCCCGCATCCTGGAGACCGAGCTGTGCCGGCGGCTGATCGCCTATTATCAGGCGCAGGGCGGCGCCCCGTCTGGCGTGATGCGCGAGCGCGACGGCCGGACCGTGGGGGTGCTGGACGACTTCAAGCGGCGGCGGGACGCGGCCATCGCCGACCCGGGCCTGATCGCCGAGATCCGCAACCGCATCCAACGGCGGCTGGCGCCGGAGCTGGAGAAGGTCTTCCAGTTCAAGGCGACGCGGATCGAGCGCTACATCGTGGCCTGCTACGACGCCGCCGACGGGGGATATTTCAAGCCCCACCGGGACAACACGACGGCGGGCACGGCGCATCGCCGGTTCGCGGTCTCGATCAACCTCAACGCCGAGGACTTCGAGGGCGGCGACCTGCGCTTCCCCGAGTTCGGGCCGCAGACCTACCGGCCGCCGACCGGGGGCGCGGTGGTGTTCTCCTGCTCGCTGCTGCACGAGGCGACGCCGGTCACCCGGGGGACGCGGTATGCCACCCTGCCCTTCCTGTTCGACGAAGCCGGGGCGGAACTCCGGGACCGCAACCGGCACCTGCTGGCGCCGGGCGAGGCGCGGACCGAAGCCGCCGGATAGGATCACGCGGGGCAGGGTCCGCGGGGCAGGCTGGTTCCGGCCATCCATGACTCCCGGACGGTCGCCCGCCCGGGCTGCGCGGGTATCACGGATGGCCGGAATGAGCCCGGCCCCAGCGCGGAACAACCGAGGCTCCGCAAGGGTCGCCTCGGAGGTCCGAACCTAGAGCACGACAGCTTGAAGTGGATACCGGTTCAAGCGCCCGTCGTGCTCTAAGCTTTTGATTTAGAGCCTTTTTGTCCGGTTCAAATGAGTCCATTTGAACCGGAAAGGCTCTAGGTCTGGCGCGGTTCGACGGCCTCCCCCGATCGGGGGTGTTGACGGCGCCGCTCAGGCGATCAGGCGGACCAGGGCGTCGGGGTGGGTGAACTGGGGCAGGACGCCGGCGCCCTCGACGCTCACCACCCTGAGGTCGGGGATCCGCAGCCAGGCGGGATCCAGGGGCCCCGACAGCTCGGCGGAGGAGGCGATGGTCCAGGCCTTGCCGGCCGGGAGACCGGCCGGCGGTTCCCAGCCGTTGGCGTAGACGGCGTGTTCGGAGGCGAAGCCCAGGATCGAGCGGGCGCACATCGCCTGGATGTCGCGGATCAGGAACTGGCGCACCGCCGGGTCCTGCAGCGCGCGGGCATCCGGCTCGACGTCGCTGAAGGCCTTGTCGAGGATGCGCTCCAGGAGCTGGGTGGTAGCCTGGCGGCGCAGGAACTCGGCGAAGGTAGCGACCAGGTCCGGGTTGCGCAGCAGGTGCTTCTGGACCCCGGAGACCAGGGTGCCGCGCTCGTCGCCCTGCGACATGGGCGGATTGGGGTTGAGCAGTACGGCGCGGCCCAGGAGGTCGGGGTAGGCGTGGGCGAACCCCAGCGCGACCGGTATGCCGGTGTCGCGGGCCAGCATGTGGACCGACTTCAGGCGCAGGTGCTCGATCACCGCGGCCATGTCGGCGGCGCCGGTGGCCACATAGTCGCCCGACGCCGGGTCGCTGAGGCCGAAGCCCGGGCGCTGGAGCACGATGGGCCGCAGACCCGCGGCGACCAGGCCGGCGCGGAAGGCGTCGGGCAGGCGGCGGCCGGCCGCCGCGCCGTGGAACACCAGCACCGGGTCGCCGTCGTACGGGCCGTAGTCGATCAGGGCGATGCGCCGGGTGTCGTCCAGGGAGGCGATGACCCGCAGGCGACCGCCGCCCTCCTCCTCGCCGAACACCGCCTCCGAGGCGTCGGCCAGGGCCACCAGCTCGCGGGCCTCGACCAGCAGGCGGGCCAGGTCCTTGGCGCCCTTGGCCCCGGTCTTCAGCAGCACCGACTTGATGTGGGTCTTCACGGTCTCCGGGCTGACGCCCAGCGCCTGGGCGGCCTCGGGCGCGGTGGCGCCGCGGGCCACCAGGGCGGCGGCGCGGGCCTCGGCGGGGGTCAGGCCAAAGGCGGTCTCGGCCAGCAGTTCGTCGCCGCCGGGCT
>NZ_JANXWD010000100.1 GCF_025351295.1 Phenylobacterium sp. | reverse complement strand
TGCAGGACATGCCGCGGGTGGCCGAACTCGCCGGCGCCCGCGGCATCCTCACCGCGGCGGACAATACCTGGGGCGCCGGCCTGCTGTTCAAGCCGCTGGAGCACGGGATCGACCTCTCGATCCAGGCCCTGACCAAATATGTCGGCGGCCATTCCGACGTGTTCATGGGCTCGGTGGCCGCGCGCGACCCGGCGCTGGTGCGCAAACTGGCCGACGGCGTCCACCATATGGGCTGGGCGGTCTGCGGCGAGGACGCCTACGCCATGCTGCGCGGCCTGCGCACCCTGCCGCTGCGGATGGAGAAGCAGGGCGCCAACGGCCTGGCGGTGGCCACCTGGCTGCGGGACCAGGCGGAGGTCGCGGCCCTCTACCACCCCGCCCTGCACGGCTCGCCCGATCACGACCTGTGGGCGCGGGACTTCACCGGCGCCTGCGGCCTCTTCGGCTTCGCCCTTAGGCCTGCGCCGCAGGCGGCGGTGAACGCCTTCCTGGACGCGTTGAAGCTGTTCGGCCTGGGCTTCTCGTGGGGCGGATTCGAGAGTCTGGCGATCTGGTGCGATCCGCAGCTGAAGGTCCGCCGGTTCGGCCGCGACTATGGCGGCCCGCTGATCCGGCTGCACGTGGGCCTGGAAGACCCCGGCGACCTGATCGCCGACCTGCGGGCCGGCCTGGATCCTTACGCGCGACTGGCCGGGTGAGCGACGCCTTCCTCGCCGCCTTCCTCGCCGAGGAAGGCCTGCCGGAGAGCTTCCGGTTCACCGTCGAGCGCGTTTGCGCGCCTCTGGCCGCGCGCGCCGCCGCCCTGCGGGCCACCCTCGGACGCACCGCCATCGTCGGGCTCTGCGGCGCCCAGGGTTCGGGCAAGTCGACCATCGCGGCGACCACCGTGCGCCTGCTGGCGGCGCAGGGGCTGACAGCGGTCGCCCTATCCCTGGACGACTTCTACCTGAGCCGCGAGGCGCGGGCCTGGCTGGCCGGCAAAGTCCACCCCTTGCTGGCCGTGCGCGGGCCGCCGGGAACCCATGACGTGGCCCTGGCCTGCGCCGTCCTCGACAACCTCGCCCTGCCGGAGACAACGCCCCTGCCCGCCTTCGACAAGGCCCGTGACGAACGGCGGCTACAGGCGGACTGGCGCCGGGTCGAGGGGCCGCTGGACGTGGTGATCTTCGAAGGCTGGTGCGTCGGCGCGCGGCCGCAACCCGGCGCGATGCTGGCCCGCCCGGTCAACGAACTGGAGCAACTGGAGGACCGCGACGGCCGCTGGCGCCGCTATATCGACCGCCAGCTCGCCGAACCCTACCAGGCGCTGTTCGCCCGCCTGGACGCCCTGGTGCTGCTGGCCGCGCCGGGCTTCGAGGTGGTGGCCGACTGGCGGACCGAGCAGGAACACAAGCTCCGTGCCAGGGGCGGCGGCGGTATGAACGATGACGAGGTCGCCCGCTTCATCGAGCACTATGAGCGCCTGACGCGCTGGATCCTGGACGAGATGCCCGGCCGCGCCGACTGGACGGTGCGGCTCGCGGCGGACCGCACGCCGCTGGCTTAGCGGCCCTGGGAGGCGGCGATGATCGCCTCGCGTTCAGCCGGCGCCAGCACCCTCCAGCGGCCCTCCGGCAGGTCGCCCAGCGCCAGCGGCCCGATCCGCACCCGCAGCAGGTCCATGACCCGCAGGCCCACCAGCTCGCACATCCGGCGGATCTGGCGGTTGCGGCCCTCGAGCAGCACGAACCGCAGCGTCTGACCCTGGATCACCTCCACCTTCGCCGGCTGCAGCTGCCGCCCGTCCAGCTCCAGGCCGTGCCGCAACCGGCTGAGGGTTGGCTCGTCGATCCGCCCGGCGACCCGCACGACGTATTCCTTGTCGAGCTCCGAATGCGGCCCGATCACCGCCTTGGCCAGCACCCCGTCGTTGGAGAGGATCAGCAGGCCATGGCTGTCCAGGTCCAGGCGGCCGAGCGGCGGCAGGCTCATCTTGCTGTCCGGGATCGTCGTGCTCTCGCCCACCAGGGCCGCCTTGGTCAGCAGCCGCACCGCCGGCGTGTAGCCCGGCTCCGGCTGGCCCGAGACGAAGCCGGTGGGCTTGTTCAGCACCGCGGTGAACCCCTCAAGCCGTCCCTCGGCCTTGTCGGTCAGGGTCAGGGTCTGGCCCGGCAGGATCTTGCGCCCGGCGTCCTCCACCCGCTCTCCGTCGATATAGACCAGCCCCTCGCCGATAAGCGCCTCGGCCTCGCGCCGCGAACACACCCCGCTCTGCGCCAGCCAGCGGTTCACCCGCTGCGGCTCGGTGTCGTCATAGCGGCGGGTCCAGGCCATGGCGGCTCCAGAAAGGGTTGGCGCGCCCGGCAGGACTCGAACCTGCAACCACCCGCTTAGAAGGCGGGTGCTCTATCCGGTTGAGCTACGGGCGCCCGGATAGGTCCCTAGTGTGTCCAGGGCGTTCTTCGGCCGAAGGCGAAGTTGTCGGCATAGGCCTTGATGATCCGCCTGGCCGGCGCCGGGTCGATCAGTTGGAAAGCGATCTTATGGGCCTCGGCGTAGCGAACGGCTTCCTCCTTGGTGTCGAAGGTCAGGTGGACCTGGCTGGATTCGGTGTCGCCCGTCACCGTCCAGCCCATCAGCGGGTCCGAACGGCGTGCATCGCTGGCCTCGAACTCCAGCACCCATCCCACGGCCTTGGCGCGGCCCGACTGCATGGCGGTCTTGGACGGACGGAAGATGCGCGCGAGCATGCTCAGGTTCCCAATCTCACGTCGAACGCGTCGGGGCGACAGGATTTGAACCTGCGACCCCCTGCTCCCAAAGCAGGCGCGCTACCAGACTGCGCTACACCCCGATGCGTTCGGCGGCCCTGCAATATGGGCGTTTCGGCTTTTCCGCAAACCTAACGAGGGCGCTCCATCAGCTTGAACACGCCGGACGCCCGGACAATGTCCACGCCGCGCACGTGCAGGCGGCCGTCGGCGAAGGCGACATCGCGGGTGGCGCGGCTCATGCGCGCCTCGCCCAGCACCCAGTCGCCCTTGCGCGCCATGTGCAGGAAGTCGATCGACAGGTGGATGGTGACGGCGATCTTGCCCGCGCCGCGCCCAACGGCGCCCGCCAGCAGGCCGTCGGTGAAGGCCGACAGCATGCCGCCATGGACGATGCCGATGCCATTGGTGTGGCGCGCCAGGGCGAAGAACGCCTGCTCGACGCTCTCGCCCTCCCCCGGCTTGTGGAAGTAGGGCCCGTTCAGGGTGGAGAACTGGCCGCGCCCCTGGCTCGCCACGAAGCCGGGCGGCGGCGGCGGAATGTCCTCGTCGCCGCTCATCGCTTCGCCCCGCCCAGCGGCTTCAAGGCGATCTGGTAGAGGTGCGGCCAGTTCTTGCCGGTCACGAACAGGCGGTCGTGCTCGCGGTCGTAGGCGATGCCGTTCAGCACGCTGTCGCCGGCCCGCGTCAGCGGCGCCTCCGGCAGGGCGCTGAGGTCGATGAAGGCCTTCACGGCGCCGCTCCTCGGGTCGATGCGGGCGATCAGGTTGGTCTGCCAGACATTGGCCAGGATCTCGCCCTTCACCCATTCCAGTTCGTTCAGGTTGGCCACCGGCCGGCCGTCGGCCGTCACCTTGATGTGGCGGACGAGCTTCAGGGAGACCGGATCGAGGAACTTCAGGGTCGCCGACCCGTCGCTCATGATCAGGCTCTTGCCGTTCGAGGTCAGCGCCCAGCCCTCGCCGACGTAGCTGAAGGTCTTCTTCAGCGCGAAGGTCTTCAGGTCCCAGCGGAAGCCGACCTGGTCGCGCCAGGTCAGGCTGACGATGTCGCCGCCCCAGTTGACGATCCCCTCGCCGAACAGGCCGGGCGGGACGCTCAGCGACTGGATCACCGCGCCGTCCTTCAGCCGCACGCGGCGGATCGTCGACTGACCCACCAGGCCCGTGCTCTCCAGCAGCACGCCGTCCAGATAGACCAGGCCCTCTGTGTAGGCCTTGGGGTCATGCGGATAGGTGGCCCGCACCTGGACGCCCTCGATGGGCGTCGTGGCCATCGCCGGGGCGGCCAGGGCAAGCAGCGCCAGGGCGGCCAGCGCCCGCCGCAGCAAGTCGAATCGTGAGGACAAGCCACGCTCCCGGATCGGCACAGGCCTATCCATTGGGGCGCCCGGTGCGGACAGGCAAGTCAGGCCAGGTTGGCCGCTTCGATCTCGGCCACCACCAGGCCCTTCGGCCCCTCGGCGAACCGCACCATCACAGCGTCGCCGGGCTGGAGATCCTCCATGCCCGAGCGGCGCAGGGTCTCGATGTGGACGAAGATGTCGCCGGGCTCGCTGTCGCGGACCACGAAGCCATAGCCCTTGGCGCGGTTGAACCACTTCACCTTGGCGCCCTCCAGCGGACCGGAGGCGGCGGGCGGGCGGCGGGCCGGGCGCGCCGGGAAGGCGCCTTCGGGCCGGCTGTAGGTGGTGTCGGGGCGGCGTTCGGAGGGCGTGGCGGAGGTCTCGTCGACCAGCACCACCTCGGCCACCTGCCAGCCCTTGGGCCGGCGCACCACGTCACAGGTGATCAACGAGCCTTCCAGGCAGCTTTCGCGCCCGGAGGTCCGCAGACTGGTGACGTGAAGCAGCACGTCCTTGAGGTCGGTCAGGCTGGGGTCGTCCGGCACGATGAAGCCGTAACCCTTGCCCACGTCGAACCACTTGACGCGCCCTGAGATCCGCACAGGCGGCGGACCCTCGACATGCTCGAACTCGTAACCAGCCATTCGCCCCTCGGCCCGCTACCCCCGACAACTGTTTCAGGGCCGACTATAACACTGTTCTTGTAACATATGAGGCGTCAATGGGGATTCGCGCGCACGAATTCTCAGCGCGTCAAGCGCGAACACCTGAGGGGGGAAGTCGCGTGGTAGTCCCTAGGGGAGTCGAACCCCTCTCTCCAGGTTGAAAACCTGGCGTCCTAACCGATAGACGAAGGGACCACGTGGCGCGAGGCGCGCTCTATAAACGCCTTCGATTTGGGGCGCAAGCGGGTGTCCGGACCGCTCTACACCCGACGTGGATCGGCCACGTCCTCGATCTCCAGCTGGACCCCTTCGCGGCCCTGCCAGTCGTCGGGCTTGAGGCGGCCGGCGACGTGGATGGCGCCGCCCTCGGTCAGCAGCCGCCGGCCGGTCTCGGTGTCCTCCACCCGCCAGGCGATGGCCTTCAGCTTGCCGCCGGAGCCGTCGGCCAGGGTGCAGCGCACATGGCCGCCCTTCAGCGCCATCGGCCGCTCCACCCGCACGTCGGCGGCGGCGAACAGCGGCTCGGGATTGCCTGTGCCGAACGGGGCCAGGCGCTGGAAGTCGGTCCACAGCGCGCGGTCGGCGCCGCGGGCGGTGATCAGGGCGTCGATGTCCAGCCCGTCCTGCGCCGCGGCGACCTGCTGCTCAGCGGCCATCCGCTCGCAGAGAAAGGCGCGCAGTTCGGGGATGACGTCCGGCCGCACCGACAGGCCCGCCGCCATGGCATGCCCGCCGCCGGCCAGCAGCAGGCCCGCTTCGTAGGCGGCCTGCACCGCGCGGCCCAGGTTCACGCCCGGCTGCGAGCGGCCCGACCCCTTGCCCACGTCGGCGGCGCGGTCGATGCCGATGACGATCACCGGCTTGCGGTAGCGCTCGCGCAGGCGGCCGGCGACGATGCCGATGACGCCGGGATGCCAGCCGTCCTGCGCCACCACCAGGCAGGCGGCGTCGCCCTGGTTGCTCTCGCGCTCGATGTGGCGAACGGCGGCCTCCTGGACCTCGCGCTCCACATCCTTGCGCGAGGCGTTGAGGGCGTCGAGTTCCTCCGCCAGGACGGCGGCCTCGGCTGGATCGTCGGTGGAGAGCAGGCGCGCACCCAGGTCCGACCGGCCGATCCGGCCGCCGGCGTTGATCCGCGGGCCCAGGATGAAGCCGACGTGGAACACCGAACTGGCCCCTTCCGCCTTGGCCACATCCATCAGCGCCTTCAGGCCCGGATTGCGCCAGCCGGACATCACCTTCAGCCCCTGGGCGGTCAGCGCGCGGTTGAAGCCCCGCAGTTCGGTGACGTCGCAGACCGCGCCCATGGCGGCCAGGTCCAGCCAGGACATTATGTCCGGTTCTGCCATCGCGTTGTACAGGGCGCGCCGCCGCGCCTCGCGGTTCAGCGCCGCCAGCAGCACGAAGCTGACCCCGGCGGCGGCCAGATGCCCCTGCCCCGAGGTGTCGTCCGGCCGGTTGGGGTTGACCAGGGCGGCGACGGCGGGGACCTCGCCCGGCCGCATCAGGTGGTGGTCGATCACCACGACCGGCAGGCCGATCGCGGCGGCGCAGGCCAGGGCGTCGTGGGCGGCCGCGCCGCAGTCCACGGTGATGACCAGCTCGGCGCCCTCGGCCTGCAGGTGGCGGAAGGCGGCCGGCGACGGGCCATAGCCCTCGGTGATCCGGTCGGGAACGTAGATGGCGATCTCCATCCCCATCGCCCGGAACCAGCGGACGATCAGCGCCGCCGACGAGGCGCCGTCGACGTCGTAGTCGGCGAACACCACCACGCGGCGGCGTTCGATCAGGGCGTCCACCAGGATCGCGGCGGCCCGGTCCATGTCCATGAACGACGACGGGTCGGGGAACAGCGCCTTCAGGGTCGGGTTGAGGAAGTCGGCCCCCTGCGCGGCGGTCACGCCGCGCGCGGCCAGAGCGCGGGCCAGCAGCTCCGACAGGCCCTGGTCCAGCTGGTGGCGGCGGGTGACCTCCGGATCGGCCGGGCGCTGGCGCCACAGCCGGCCGGACAGCGACCGCGTGACGCCGAGGTAGCCGCGATAGGCGCTTCCGTCAGCCATGCGCGGCTTTGTCCCCTGGGTCCTGTCCGGTCGGCACTATCGGCCCGGCCGCCGCGAGTCGCCAGCGACATGCGCCGCAGGCGAAGAGGAAGGAGACCACGGAAAACACGGAAGGGCGCCGGTGGAATGCCCCCTGAATCTTTCATTTTTTCAGTTTTTTCAGTGGTTTCAACTCTTTTGGGGCGCTGCGCGCTGGGATACCGTCGGTCTGGTGCGGCGGCGCAGCATGGCGCCGGCGGCGGCGCAGCCCAGGATCATCAGGCTCCAGGCGCCGGGCTCGGGCACGCCCGCCGGGGCGCCGAAGGCGCCGTGATCGATGGCGAAATCGAAGCTCGTCAGCCGGGTGAGGGAGGCGCCGGTCAGCCGGTAGATCGTGCTGTGGTTGGCGTCGAAACGCTGGCCGCCCCTCACGAAGAAGGTGGCGTAGCCGCCGCCAGGACCGTCATAGGCGAGCACCGGATTGCCGGGGTCGCCGATCGCCCCGTGTGCGAGGACGAAGGCCAACCCGGTCTCATGCAGTTCGAAGACGGTCGCGGGCGTGCCGATCAGCGACAAGGTGTGCAGGTTCGCATTGTCGTCGACCAGATCGGAGAGCAGCAAGCCGCTTTCGGCGCTGTTGAACGCCAGCCCCGCGCCGGGCACGACCGGCGAGCCCGGGAACGCCGCCGGAGCGGTAGGGCCGCCGTGGTTCCGCTTGCTTGTCCGTGTGGGTCCGGGGTTCGAAGTCTTTGAAGACACTGCGGAGCGGCGGGTTGGGTCCTCCGGATCAGCCTGCGGCTAACGTGGGATGACGACTAGGGGGTGATTTCGGTGACGGTTCAGGTCATTGCGGCCAATGAGTTGTCGGCGCTTACTGGCGGGCGCAATTGAACAAACGGGCGCCGAGATAGCCGGAGAATCTCCGACCGAAGCCGATGAACAACCCCGGGGTCTTAAGACCACGCCTTGAGACCAGGACCGAGACTTGCGAATTCATAGTAAACGATATATTTCGTACTAACGATGGCAAGCACTCGCCTTCAAGGAGAATTGTTCGGATACGACAACGACTGCGAGATGGGGAGGTATTTGCATGCGCGTATCGATCAGATCGACAGTGTTGGCGGCGAGCGTCGTCACCGCGACCGCGCTCTGCGGGATGGCCCATGCCAGCGTCCTCAGCGCCGACGTCGGTAAAAATCTGGAATTTTTGCAGTTGGACAATGCCGGGACGACCGTGCCGGTCGGGGCCAGCAACGCGTTCTTCTTCGCGCGGGCCTTCTACAATTCAGGCGCCTACGACAACGGCAGCGTGACCTTCAGCAGCACGACCCTGCCCTTCAACAGCATTGCCTTCGATTGCTGCGGCAGCACCGGCGGTCAATATCAGACAAGCTTCATCACAAAGGCGGACATGGACGCCACCTTCCCGACCGGCGTCGCCTACACCCTCACCCTGACGAAAACCGGCAATCCCGGCGCCACGACCAGCCTCGACGTGTTCCTGCCGGACGATCTCTATGCCGCCACGCCGATCCCGACCTTCGCGGGGGCCAGCGTCGATTCCCTCAACAGCCTGACACCGGGCCAGGCGATCACCATCGGGACCGGCACGTTCACGCCCGATCCGGCGGCGGACGCCGGCCAGAATTTCCTTTCGATCTACGATCTGACGTCCGGCATGACGATCTACAGCGATTTCGGGTCGAATACGCGAAGCAGCTGGGCGGTCGGCTCGGGGATCTTCCAGGCGGGCCATAGCTATGAGGCGCAGCTGATCTTCGACAGCTTGGTCGCCGGCTCCAGCGGCGGCGTGCCGACCGTCGGCCGAGACGATCTGCGCACCGACCTGCTCTTCTCCCTGCCCGGCGTCGTGCCGGAGCCCACGCAGTGGGCCCTGATGCTGATGGGCTTCGGGCTGATCGGCGCGGCGCTTCGCCGGCCCCGCGCCTTGCGGGCGCCGACCGCGTAACCGACGCTGCGTCGCGGCGGGTTGGGTCCCCCGGATCAGCCTGCGGCTAACGTGGGATGACGCGGGTAAGGGTGGCCGGCGTGGGTGCGCGAGAGGCGAAAGACTCGCCTCCCCGCTGCGCTGCGGCCGGGATGACGGGGGCCGGGTGGAACAAAGGCCCGATCGAAGCCTTCTAGCTCTACCGGCTGGCCGTGTTCCGCCAGCAAGCTGTAGCCATTGCGTCCGGTCGAGAACATCGCGTGGCGCCAGAACCCGAGCCCGGCATTTGCGCGTGGGTGCGGCGTGCCATGCACGATGGTCATCGGCGCCCCCGCCACCACGCTGGATTTGCAGCCGTCAAAAACACTACCATGGAGACGTTCGCTGTCTTCGAAGACCGGCCATCCGGCGGGAGATTCGAGACCCATGGCTAAGTCCGACATCGAGGCGACGACGGTCGGTCTCGACAACTGCGCCCGCTAGCCGATCCACATCCCCGGCGCGGTCCTGCCGCATGGCGCGATGCTGGTGCTGGACGCGGGCACGCTGAAGGTCCTGCAGGCGGCCGGCGATACGTTGGGCCTGCTCGGCTCGCCGCTCGAGGCGTTGCTCGGGCAGCCGGCTTCGGTGCTGTTCCGGGCGGATCAGGTGACTAAGCTGCGCGCGCTGGCCGCGGGCTCGGATCTTGCGAAACCTCGCCACCTGCTCGATCCGGCGCTGCGGATCATCTCCGACCTGCCGCTGGACGCGAGCCTGTACCGCAGCGGCGGATCGTTGGTCCTGGAGTTCGAGGCGGCCGACACCGCCGACCGCTTCGCCGCCGATCCGCTCGCCGGGGTGCATGAGATCGTCCAGGGCATGGAAGCGGCGCTGACACTGCAGGCGCTCTGCCAGTTCGCCGCCGAACGGGTGCGGCAGGTGGCGCAATATGACCGCGTCCTGGTCTATCGCTTCATGCAGAACGACTCCGGCTGGGTGATCGCGGAGAGCCGCGAGCCGCACCTGGAGCCGTTCCTCAACCTGCACTATCCGGCCGCCGACATCCCGCAGCAGGCGCGCGCTATATGTGAAGAACTGGCAGCGGCTGATCACCCAGGTCAACTACGGTCGTCGAGGACTCGTTCCTGCTGGTAATATCGCTGGAAGACCTGTTCGACGATCTCGGCTGGGAAATCGTCGGCCCGGCGACCCGCAAGGCCGAGGCGCTGGCCAAGGCCGAGACCTTCGATGCGGCGCTGCTCGACGTCAATCTCGACGGCGAGATGTCCTGGGATGTCGCCGCCTTGCTCAAGAGCCGCGGCATTCCGTTCGTGTTCAGCACGGGGTACGACGTGACCAACATATTGCCGGAGCTCCTCGCCGGGAGTCCGGTCATCGGCAAGCCATTCCGCAACGAAGAGGTGGAACTGCGGATCCGGCAGGCGATCGCCAGCGCCAGGCTTGAGCGCTCGGCGCCGGACCTGCACGTGATGGGCTCGGCCTGAACCGGTGAGAGCCTATCCTGCGGCACGGTGCGCGCGGCGCTGGCATGGTCCCGCGGACAAGCTGCGGGATGACGTGCGCACGGAAATCAGGGACAGCTAAGCTACACCGGCCGCTTCATCCGCACTTCGCGGACGGTGCGGGTGGCGGAGTTCATCACCAGGGTGTGGGTGTGGACGAAACCGTCCTTGACGGTGACCCCGTCCAGCAGCGCGCCCTTGGTGACCCCGGTGGCGGCGAAGATGGCGTCGGCGCGGACCATCTCGTGCAGGTCGTACTTCTTGTCGAGGTCGGTGATCCCGACCCGCCGGGCGCGGGCCTTCTCGTCGGCGTTGCGGAACACCAGCCGGCCCTGGAACTGGCCGCCCACGCACTTCAGCGCCGCGCAGGCCAGCACGCCCTCGGGCGCGCCGCCGGAGCCGAGGTAGAGATCGACGCCGGTCTCGGGGTCGGCGGTGTTCATCACGCCGGCCACGTCGCCGTCGGTGATCAGGTAGACCCGCGCGCCCACGGTGCGCAGCGCCGCGATGATCTCGGCGTGGCGCGGACGGTCCAGCACGCAGACGGTGATCTCTTCGGCGGGTACGCCCTTGGCCTTGGCCAGCGCCAGGACGTTTTCCTCAGGGCTCTTGTCGAGGTCGATGACCCCGGCGGGATAGCCCGGCCCGCAGGCGATCTTGTCCATGTAGGTGTCGGGGGCGTTGAGCATGGTGCCCTTCGGCGCCCAGGCCATCACCGCCAGCGCGTTGGCCATCGCCTTGGCGGTGAGCGTGGTGCCTTCCAGCGGGTCGAGGGCGATGTCGATCTTGTGCTTGCCGCCCTTGCCGACCTTTTCGCCGATGTAGAGCATCGGGGCCTCGTCGCGCTCGCCCTCGCCGATGACGATCTCGCCGTCGATCTCGAGGTCGTTCAGCGCGGTGCGCATGGCGTCGACGGCGGCCTGGTCGGCGGCCTTCTCGTCGCCGCGGCCCACCTCGCGCCAGGCGGCGATGGCGGCGATCTCGGTGACCCGGACCGCGTCCAGAACCAGGCCGCGATCCAGAACTTCAGAACTCATGACGTGTTTCCAACCCTAGGGCCTGAGCGCGTCAGGCGGCGAAACCGGTATCCACTTTCGCCTGACGCGCTCTAGCGGTGCGCGGCTTCTTAAAGCGCGAATGTGTCTAAGTCCTTAGATACGTGCGATCCGCAGCAGCCGAGGGCGATCCAGCACGGCCGGCAGGCCCGCGATGCGCTCAACGGCCGCCATCAGCACGGATTCCGCCACGGCGTGGGTGGTCAGCACGATCGGCACGCCTTCCGCGCCCTCGGTCGGCTTCTGCAGGAAGCTCTCGATGGAGACGCCCGCCTCGGCCAGGGTCTCGGACACCGCGGCGATCACGCCGGGCTCATCCTTGACCAGGAAGCGCAGGTAGGCCCGGCCCATCATCTTCGACGGGTCGATGGGGTCGAACGGCGCCAGCGTCTCGGCCGGGGCCTGGAACACCGGCCGGCGGCCCCCGGCCATCACGTCGGAAATATCGGCGGCGACGGCGGCGGCGGTGGGGCCCGCACCGGCGCCCGGACCCTGGATGAAGATCCGCCCGCACCGCTCGCCCTCGATGAACAGGGCATTCAGCGCCCCGCCGGCCTGGGCCAGGGGATGGTTCAACGGCGCCAGCGACGGATGCACCCGCACCAGCACGCCATCGGCCGAGCGCTCGGCGGAGGCCACCAGCTTGATCCGGTAGCCCAGGTCCTTGGCCATGCGGATGTCGAGCAGGTCGACGCCCTCGATCCCCTCGATCTGGGCGGCGGCGAAGTTGGGGGCGCAGCCGAACGCCAGGGCGGCCAGGATGGTGATCTTGTGGGCCGCATCGAACCCGCCGACGTCCATGGTGGGGTCGGCCTCGGCGTAGCCCAGCCGCTGGGCCTCGGCCAGGACGTCGGCGAACGCGCGGCCGGTCGCCTCCATCTCGGTGAGGATGTAGTTGCAGGTGCCGTTGAGGATACCCGAGATCGAGTGGATCTCGTCGCCGACCAGGGCCTCGCGGACGATCTTCACGGCCGGCACGCCGCCCATCACCGCGGCCTCGAACAGCAGCGGCACGTCCATGTCCTCGGCCAGCGCCGCCAGCGCCGCCCCGTGCTCGGCGATCAGCGCCTTGTTGGCGGTGACGACCGGCTTGCGGGCCTTCAACGCCGCCTCGACCGCGGCCTTGGCCGGGCCGTCGGAGCCGCCGATCAGCTCGACGAACAGATCGGTCTCCGGGTCCGCGGCCAGGGCCACGGGATCGTCGAACCAGGTCAGCTCCGAGATGTCGCAGGGCCGCGGCCGCGACTTCGACCGCGCCGACACCGCCGTCACCACGGCCATGTGGCCGGCGGGCGCAAAAGCTGGATTGTCCGCCAGGTAGGTGAGCAGCCCGGCGCCGACCGTGCCCAGCCCCGCCACGCCGATCCGCCAGATAGGCTCGGTCATTGGGCGGCCAGGGCGTTGTGAGCGCGACCCAGGATGTCGTCGGCGTTGGCCAGGAACTTCTTCACGTTGCGCGCCGCCTGGCGGATGCGGTGCTCGTTCTCGACCAGGCCGACGCGCACGAAGCCCTCGCCATATTCGCCAAAGCCGATGCCGGGCGCGACGGCCACGCCCGCCTCCTCGATCAGCAGCTTGGAGAACAGCAGCGAGCCGGCTTCCTTGAACTGTTCCGGCACCGGCGCCCAGGCGAACATCGAGGCGGCGGGCGACGGGATGTCCCAGCCGGCCCGCTTCATGGTCTCCACCAGGACGTCGCGGCGCGCCTTGTAGATGCCGCGGATCTCCTCGATGCAGTCGGTCGGCCCGTTCAGGGCGGTGGCGGCGGCGACCTGGATCGGGGTGTAGGCGCCGTAGTCGAGGTAGGATTTCACCCGCGCCAGGGCCGCGCAGATCCGCTCGTTGCCGACCACCATGCCGACGCGCCAGCCGGCCATGGCGAAGGTCTTGGAGAGCGAATTGACCTCGACGGCGATGTCCTTGGCGCCCTCGACCTGCAGCACCGACGGCGGCGGGTTGTTGTCGAAGTAGATCTCGGAATAGGCGATGTCGGAGATCACCAGCAGGTCGTGCTTGCGGGCGAGCGCGATGGCGTCGCGATAGAAATCCAGGTCCACGCACTGGGCGGTCGGGTTCGAGGGATAGCTGAGGATCAGCACGGTCGGCGGCGGCGCGGAGTGCTTCACCGCCCGGCTGACGCCGGACAGGTATTCCTCCGGCGACAGCGCCGGCACGTGGCGGATCACCCCGCCGGCCATGATGAAGCCGTAGGCGTGGATCGGATAGGCCGGGTTCGGGCAGACGATGACTTCGCCGGGCGCGGTCAGGGCCTGGGCCAGGTTGGCGAAGCCTTCCTTGGACCCCAGGGTGGCGATCACCTCGGTATCGGGGTTCAGCTTCACGCCAAAGCGGCGGTCGTAGTAGCCGGCCATCGCCTTGCGCAGGCCGATGATCCCCTTGGAGGCCGAATAGCGGCCGGCCTTGGGGTCGCGGGCGGTCTCGATCAGCTTTTCGACGATGTGCGGCGGGGTCGGCATGTCGGGATTCCCCATGCCGAAGTCGATGATGTCGGTCCCCTGCGCGCGCAGGCGGGCCTTGATACGGTTGACCTCCTCCAGGACGTAGGGCGGGAGGCGGCGGATGCGGTGGAATTCGGGGGTCATCGATAGAGCTCTTTCGCCGCGAGGGCCCTTGCGGCTGATCTGTGAGCTGACGTCAGGCCTGGATAGACTCGCGTGCGGAGTCCGCCAAGCCGGCTTTGCGGGTTTTTTGCGCCTCGCAACCGCGGGTCAGCGCGGTGGAGGCGGCGTAGCTCGCTCACGTTGGGCGCGGGCAAAGGCTTCCGAATCGCCGGCCACAGGGGCCTCGATCGCGGGACCGGCCTGCTTGAGCGCGGTCGCGGCGAAGGCATCGGTGCCCTGCAAGGTCCAGGTCTCGGGCGCCGTCGCGCGCTCCAGCGCCTCGCCGGCCGCGGCCAGCCGGCCGGCCTCGCGGCCATATTGGGGGGCGGGACGGATGTCCTTGGGCACGTTCGGGATGCTGGCGAAGGTCGGCTGCTTGCCGTTCTCGCGGCTCAGCTTCGCTACCTCCGGCGCCACCGGCGAGGCCGGATCGATCTTGGCGTCCTTGAACGGATTGCCGATGCAGCCGCCCAGCGTCGCGCAGGCTGCGGCCAGCACAACACCTCTGGCTGTATTGGCGAAGATCGGAAAAAGCGGGCGCGGCGCGTTCATTTGCGCCAAGGTCTTATGCGATGATCGTTGACGGCGAAAGAGCGCGACGCAGATCGACGCCGTTCCGGAGGACAGCATGAGCGAGCAAACCGCGGGCCCGCCCAAAGTAAAATCCAAGAAGGCGGCGGCCAAGGGCGGCAAGCGAGCCGCGAAGGAGCCCAAGACCTTCCAGGCGGAGGCTGCGCCCGCGCCGGCGCCCTCCCCGGCAGCATCGGCGCCGCCGCCGAGGCCCCCGGCCTTCGACACCGCAGCGTTCTCGGCCGACCAGCGGGCGCAGATCGAGCAGCTCTCGATGAACCTGGCCCGCGCCGCGCTCACCGCCCAGGGGGCGATCGCCGAGATGGCGCTGCGCCAGGCCGACCGTCCCTCGGCCCTGTCGCCCGACCCGTTCCACGTGGCCCCGGCCCTCACCCAGGTGATGGGCCGCCTGGCCGCCCAGCCCGATCGGCTGATGCGGGCCCAGGCCGACCTGTTCTCGCGCTACCTGGACCTGTGGCAATCCACCGCGCGCCGGGCCGGCGGCGAAGCGCCCGATCCGGTCGTCAGTCCGGCAAAGGGCGACAAGCGATTCGCCGATCCGGACTGGTCCGACAATCCGGTCTTCGACGTGATCAAGCAGTCCTACCTGCTGACCTCGAACTGGCTGAACCGGCTGGTGTCGGACGTCGATGGCATCGACCCCCTGGAAAAACGCCGGGTCGAGTTCTTCATGAAGATGCTCACCGACGCCTTCTCGCCGTCGAACTTCCTGGCCTCCAACCCGGCGGCCCTGAAGGAAGTGATGGCGACCGGCGGCCAGAGCCTGGTCAAGGGCATGGAGAACTTCCAGGCCGACCTGAACCGCGGCGGCGGCACGCTGTCGATCGCCCAGACCGACTACGAGATGTTCAAGATCGGCGAGAACGTCGCCACCGCGCCAGGCAAGGTGGTGTTCCGCAACGAGATTATCGAGCTGCTGCAGTTCTCGCCCACGACCGAGCAGGTCTACGAAATCCCGCTGCTGATCTTCCCGCCCTGGATCAACAAGTTCTACATCCTGGACCTGCGGCCCGAGAACTCGATGATCCGCTGGCTGGCCAGTCAGGGCATCACGGTGTTCGTGGCCTCCTGGGTCAACCCCGACGCCGCGCTGGCAACCAAGACCTTCGAAGACTACATGCGCCAGGGCATCTACGAGGGCGTCGCCGCCGCCAGGACCCAGGCCGGCGTCGAACAGGTGAACACGGTCGGCTACTGCATCGGCGGCACCCTGCTCTCGGCGACCCTGGCCCACATGGCGGCCAAGGGGGATGCGTCCATCGCCTCGGCCACCTTCTTCGCCGCCCAGCAGGATTTCTCCGAGGCCGGCGACCTGCTGATCTTTACCAACGAGGACTGGCTGAACGACCTGGAGAAGAAGATGGACGCCGGCGGCGGCGTGCTCTCCGGCCAGACCATGGCCGACACCTTCAACGCACTGCGCGGCAACGACCTGATCTGGTCGTTCTTCGTGAACAACTACCTGCTGGGCAAGGAGCCGAAGCCGTTCGACCTGCTGTTCTGGAACTCCGACCAGACGCGCATGCCCAAGACCCTGCACATGGACTACCTGCGCCGGTTCTACGGCCAGAACGCCATGGCCAAGGGGGAACTGGTGCTGGACGGGGTCACCATCGACCTCGGCAAGGTCAAGGTCCCGGTCTACGTCCAGTCCTCCAAGGAAGACCACATCGCGCCGGCGCGCTCAGTCTACAAGGGCTCCAGGCTGTTCGGCGGGCCGGTCACCTTCACCATGGCCGGGTCCGGCCACATCGCCGGGGTGATCAACGCCCCGGCCGCCAACAAGTATCAGCACTGGACCAACGCCGCCCTGCCCGCCTCCCTTGAGGAATGGCAGGCCGGCGCCGTCGAGGCGCCCGGCTCCTGGTGGCCCCACTGGGCGGCCTGGCTGAAGGAACGGTCGGGCAAACTGATCGCCGCCCGCGATCCTGCGAAGGGCCCGCTGAAGCCGCTTGGCGACGCCCCGGGGACCTATGTGAAGGTGAAGAGCTAGGCCTTTGGCAAGCCCGGTCATGGCGTGCGACATACCGGTGGCCAGCCTCCTGGACCGCCGCACGATCGACAGCGCCTATTCCGCGACTCCTACCGCGCGCCGTTGAACCGTGCGGAGCTGGGGATCGTGGAGATCTATGCCGCGCTGTTCGGCCACGCGCCGCTCTACGTGAAGGTGTTGCTGGTCATCCGCAATTGGCTCGCCGGACTCGCGGGCCTCGATGTGCCGACGATCGACGACATCATGCATGTCAGGATCGAGGGGACCTATCGGGCCGGCGACCGGATCGGTCCCTGGCCGGTCTACGCCTGCACCGACCACGAGATCGTCGCCGGGCGCGACAACCGGCATCTGGATTTCCGGCTCTCGGTTCTGCGCGAGGCGAGCCCTGGACCCGACCGGGTGACCGTCTCCACCATCTGCACGGTCCATAACCTGGCCGGGAAGATCTATCTGTTCTTCGTCGTTCCGTTCCACAGGTTCGGGGTCAAGCGGCTGATCGCCAACGCGGTCGCCGCCCACCGGATCTAAGCGCCAACCGGACCGGGGGCAGTGTGAAGGTGGAGAGCTGATCGCTCCTCCCCCGAAGGGAACACTTCGGGCGAGGTGGCGGCGGAGCCGACGGGGGGACGCGAGGCCTCAGGCTCAGACCTGGCGGCCTTGCGCCCCCTCCGTCTCATCGCTTCGCGCTGACCGCGCCTGCGCGCTGCGGGTTACTAACGTTTAATGCCAGCTACCTTGCACCACTCACTACCTTGCGGTACCTCATGGGAACGCAAGGAGGCGCTGACGTGCCCGAGGCCATTGAGATCCAGCTGAAGAAAGGGGCGCTTGAACTGTGTGTTCTGGCCTTGCTCTCCCAGCACGACAGCTACGCCTACGAAATCGCCAGCCGCCTGGCCGATGCGATCGGCATGGGCGAAGGCACCATCTATCCGCTGATGCGCCGCCTCCAGTCGGACGGACTGGTCGAGACCTACCTGGTCGAGAGCAAGGAAGGCCCGCCGCGCAAATACTATCGGCTGAGCGAGGGCGGCCGGAAGAGCTTCATCTCGCAGCAGGCGGCCTGGAAATCGTTCTCCGGCGCCGTCGAAACCATTCTTGGAGGGGTGCAATGACACGCCAGGCTTTCATGGCCCGGCTGCGGGCGGGCCTGCGCGGCCTTCCCCCGCAATCCGTGGCCGACGTGGTGGCCGACTACGAGGCCCACTTCACCGACGGCATCGCCGCCGGACGCAGCGAGGAAGAGGTCGCCGCCGCCCTGGGCAGTCCCGACCGCCTGGCCCGCGAGATCCGCGCCGAGAGCACCATGACCCGCTGGCGCGACGAGCGCAGTCCGTCGTCCGCCGCCTCGGCCGTGTTCGCGGTGCTGGGCCTGGGCGCCCTCGACATCATGATCCTGCTGCCGATCCTGATCGCGGTCGCCAGCACGATCTTCGGCCTGGTGGTCGCCGTCATCATCGCCTTCTTCGCTGGCGCGTTCGTCTTCGCTGCCGGCCCGTTCATCGATCCGCCCGGGGGCCCGGTCACCGCCCTGCTGGCCGGCCTCGGCATAATGGCCGGCTCGGCGTCCGGCGCCGCGGTCCTGACGATGATCTCGATCGGCCTGATGAACGCGCTCGTCTGGTACGGGCGGCTGCACTACCGGCTGCTGAAGCCGGCCCTCGAATCCTGAAGCCTGGGGAGGCTCACGCCATGATCCGCGTCCTCGCAATGATCGCCGTCGCCGGCTTCGTGCTCTGCGTCGGCTCCCTGGCGGCGGCGGTCGCCGTCGGCGGCCCCGACGCCATCGCCCGCGGCGGCTGGAACCTCGTCGAAGGCTACGACGGCCCGTGGGTGTGGAGCGACCACCACCGCGACCGTGGCCGCCACGTCGCCTGGTCCGGGGCGCATGGGCCCGACACCACCCGCACCGTGGCCTGGAGCGGCGCGGAGGATCTGGACGTCGATCTGGCCGCCGACGTGCGCTACGTCCAGGCGCCCGGGGCCGGCACGGTCGTCCTCACCGGCCCGGCCGGAGCGCTGGAACATGTGGAGATCCATGGCGGCAGCATCCGCTACGACCACCGGTTCGGGCATCGCGAGTTCCCCAAACTGACCATCGTGGTGCGCGCGCCGAACATCACCGCCTTCGACCTCTCGGGCGTCAACCGCCTGCAGATCGAGGGCTACCACCAGGACAGCATCAGCCTGGACGTCTCCGGCGACAGCGAGGTGACGGCGGTCGGCGAGGTCGGCGAGATCAACCTCAACGTCTCCGGCAGCGGCGCGGTCGACCTTGGCAGGCTGAAGGCCAAGGGGGCGGACGTGGACGTCTCCGGCTCGGCGGACACCACCATCGCGCCAACCGAATGGGCCAAGCTCGACATTTCGGGCATGGGCGACGTGCGCCTGCTGACCCATCCGCCACGGCTGGAGACCGACATCTCCGGCAGCGGTCGGGTCCGGCAGGAGGACGGCAAGTCCGTCAGCCCCGCCCCGCCGCCGACCCCCGCGCCGCCCCGCGCGCCGGTTGCGAAGGGCGCGAAGACCTAAGGTCCGGGTTCAATGCTCACGACCGCTCATCCCCGCGAAGGCCGGGGCCCAGATGGAGGGGCTCAGATGTGGGCTCCAGGCGCGCTGATCCCGTCCAACCCGCCTCGCAGCCATCGGATCTGGGTCCCGGCCTTCGCCGGGATGAGCGGGTAGGGTTGCCCACAGCCTTGAATTTTCACAGGTCTGATCGAGCTTGGACCCTAAGCCGGCACGAACCTGATCGCGACGCCGTTGTTGCAGTAGCGCAGGCCGGTCGGCCGGGGGCCGTCGTCGAAGACGTGGCCCTGGTGGCCCAGGCACTGGGCGCAGTGGTACTCGTTGCGCGCGACGCCGATCTTGTAGTCGGCCTTGGAGGCCACCGCGCCCGGGATGGCGCGGAAGAAGCTGGGCCAGCCGGTGCCGCTCTCGAACTTGGTGTCGGACTTGAACAGCGGCAGGTCGCAACCCAGGCAGACAAACGTGCCCTTGCGGTGCTCGTTCAGCAGCGCGCTGGTGCCGGGCCGTTCGGTGTCCTCCTGGCGCAGGACCGCATAGCTGGGGCCCGGCAGCTTCTTGCGCCAGTCCGCATCGGTCAGCTTGCGGAACGGCGAGGCCGCGTAGGGGTCGGCGGCGGCCAGGGCCAAGCCGGGCGCGGTCACCGCGGCGGTGGCGGCGGCGACGGCGGAGGCCATCAGGAAGTGGCGGCGGTCGATCGACATGGTGCTCATGATCCCTAATACGTTCGTGAACGGCGAAAGGTTACATCCCGCCGGCGCGCCACGCATAGCGCACGTCCGGGGTCTTCTCCTCATTGCCCGCCCCGTCGGTGAATTCGACCGCCGCGAAGCCGCGGGCCTCGTAGAACCGGCGCGCGCGGTCGTTCTGCTGGAACGCCCAGAGCTGCTTGGGCCGGCCGTCGGCCAGGGCCTTGGCCAGCAGCGCCGGGCCAATCCCCTGTCCTTGCCGGTCGGGATGGACGTAGAGCTGGTTGATCCAGTCCTGCGTGAAGGCGACGCAGCCGGCGATCTCACCCTCGAGCTCGGCGACCCAGACCGTATTGCCCGGCAGCATACTGTCGCCGACGTAGGCGATGACCTCCGCCACCGTGTGCAGGTCCGGCAGGAACGGCAGCGACGTACGCATCGTGAGGTGATGCAGGGCGCCGATCGCCGCCGCGTCGTCGGACGTCGCCGGCCGCAGGATCACAGCCCGGCCGCCTCCGGAAGGCCCAACATCAGGTTGAGGTTCTGCACTGCCGCGCCCGACGCGCCCTTGCCCAGGTTGTCCAGCAGGGCGAGCAGCCGCGCCTGGGTCCCGTCGGCGTTGGGGAAGACGAACAGGCGCATGCGATTGGTGCCGTTCAGCGCCTCGGGATCCAGGGCCGCGGCATAGCCGCCGGCGCCGGCGCGGGTCCTCTGCAGCTCGGCGCAGTCCGCCCCGCTGGCCACCTCGACAAAGGCCTCACCGGCGTAGGCCGCGGCCAGGGCGGCCTGCAGGTCGCCCGGCGAGGGCGTGCCGGGCAGCGCCCACAGCTGCAGTGGCACCTCCACCAGCATGCCCTGGGCGTAACGGCCGACCGCCGGCGCGAACACCGGCGGGTGGGCCAGGCCGGCGTGGACCTGCATCTCCGGAAGGTGCTTGTGCGCCAGGTTGAAGCCATAGGCGCGGAAGGCGTCGTTCGTGCCGGCCGGCGTCGGCTGGCCCTCGAACTCGGCGATCAGCACCTTGCCGCCGCCGGAATAGCCCGAGATGGCGTTGACGCTCAGCGGGAAGTTGGCCGGGACCAGCCCGGCTTCCACCAGCGGCCGCACCAGGGCGATGAAGCCGGTCGGATAGCAGCCGGGGTTCGACACCCGCATGGCGTCGCGGATGGCGTCGCGCTGGGTCGGCGCCAGCTCGGCGAAACCGTAGGTCCAGTCCGGCGCTACCCGGTGGGCGGTCGAGGCGTCGACGATCCTGACGCGGTTGGAGGTGACCATCGCCACCGCCTCGCGCGCCGCCTCGTCCGGCAGGCACAGGACCACCGCGTCGACCCCGTTCAGCAACTCGGCGCGCGCATCGACATCCTTGCGCCGGGCCGGGTCGATGGACACCACCTCCAGGTCGGCGCGCTGCGCCAGCCGCTCGCGGATCTGCAGCCCCGTGGTGCCGGCCTCGCCGTCGATGAAGATGGTGTGGGTCATGGGCTATCCTAGTCAGCTCCTCTCCCTCTCTTCGCGCCGATGGCGCTTGGGGGGGAGGAAAAGAAAAGGGCGCTCCGGTTTCCCGAAGCGCCCCGATTCGCATACGCGAGGTTTCGCGCGCGATTAGCGCTTCGAGAACTGGAAGCTGCGTCGGGCCTTGGCCTTGCCGTACTTCTTGCGCTCGACCACGCGGCTGTCGCGGGTCAGGAAGCCGTGCGGCTTCAGGAGGGCGCGCAGGCCGGGCTCGTAATAGGTCAGCGCCTTGGACAGGCCGTGGCGCACCGCGCCGGCCTGGCCGGAGAGGCCGGAGCCCTCGACCGTGACGATGACGTCGAACTGGCCGAGACGATCGGTGACCTGCAGCGGCTGGGCGATCATCATCCGCAGCACGGGGCGGGCGAAATAGACCTCCTGGTCGCGGCCGTTGATGGTGATCACGCCCTTGCCGGGCTTGATCCAGACGCGGGCGACGGCGTTCTTGCGCTTGCCGGTGGCATAGGCGCGGCCCTGGGCGTCGACCTTGCGTTCGTGGACAACGGCCTCGGCCTGGGTGCCCATGCCCTTCAGGGCGTCGAAGCCGGTGGCGGCTTCGGTCGTGACAGCTTCACTCATCAGGCGCTCCGCACGTTCTTGGCGTTCAGGTCGGCGAACGCGATGGTCTCGGGGTTCTGCGCGGCGTGCGGATGCTCGGCGCTGGTGTAGATGCGCAGGTGGGTCATCTGCTTGCGGGCCAGCGGGCTTTCCTTGGGCAGCATGCGCTCGACGGCCTTTTCCAGCACCCGCTCGGGGTACTTGCCGGCGAGGATCTGCGCCGGGGTCCGCTGCTTGACGCCGCCCGGGTGGCCGGTGTGCCAGTAGTAGATCTCGTTGGTGGCCTTCTTGCCGGTGAACTTCACCTTCTGGGCGTTCACGACGACGACGAAGTCACCGCAATCGACGTGCGGGGTGTAGTCGGGCCGGTGTTTGCCGCGAAGACGCATGGCGATGAACGAAGCCAGGCGGCCGACCACGGCGTCCTGAGCGTCGATCACGATCCACTTCTTCGTGACCTCGGCGGGCTTCAGCGAAGCCGTAGTGCTCTTCAGCATGAGGGACGATCCAACAGAACGAAGGCGGGTGCGCTGGAGCGTTCCCGACGTGAGGCGGGGCTTATGCCGACTGCGGCTTTCGAAGTCAACATGGATGATACCCCCGCAGATGGACGAGGGTATTGAATTCACTAGGGAAAGTGAATACGGTACTATATTACCTCGCCTTTTCTTCGGCGAGGTACGCCGCGCTGAAGGTCTTCTTGGCCTCGGCGACCGGCTTGAGGGTCGGATAGAACTGCACGAAGGTCGTATCCACCGCGGCGTGCTGCTCGTGGCAGGCATTGCACTCCGAGGTCTGCGGCTGCTCGTGGCCCGGGCTCTCGCCGTTGAAACCGAAGAACGCCCAGCCGCTCTTGAACCGCTTGTCCTTCACATGGGCTTCGCGGCCCAGCACGGCGGTCTGGAACTGGCCCTTCTTGTTGATCGAGCCCCGCCCCTCGCCCTTGCGCACCTCCAGCATGAACACCGTGCCCTCGGGCCAGTGACCGGTCTGCAGGAAGCCGTCATAGGCGGCGCGGTCGACGAAGACGTTGTCGAACATGTGCATGTTCGCCATGCCGCCACCCTCGGTGTAGGCCATGTCCAGGCCCGTCGAGAGATAGACCCAGGTCCGGTAGTCCTTAGGGTACTCCAGCTTGCCGTCGGCGGTGAACACCGCGGCCGGTTTCGACGCCTGGGCGTGCGAGGTGGCGGCGGCGGCCAGCATGCCAGCCAGGGCGATGGCCCCGACGCCGAAGAGGATTGCTGTCTGCCTGATCATTCGTAGCCCCCGGGGTGCGTGTCTTGACCCTGGACTTGTCACGCCGATCGGGCGTGACCGCAATGACAGGGTTCCCACGATTTCGGCCGCGGGGTCAGGGCCGCCGCACCCGCCAGGCAAAGGCGATGGCCAGGGTGAAGACCCCCGCCGCCGTCAGCTGGTGGGCGATGCTGAGCGCCAGCGGGGCGTGGGCCATCAGAGTGACGACGCCCAGGCCGGCCTGGACCAGCACGGCGCCGGCCACGCCCGCCGCCAGCAGTTTCGACTCGCGGGCCAGCTCGCGCGACCGCCAGGCCGCCACGCCGAGCCCGACCGCGACCATGGTCAGCAGATAGGCCACCAGCCGGTGGTGCAGCTGCACCGCCCCCTGGCTGTGGGCCAACGTCCCCCAGAGCCCGCCTGTGGCGTAGTCGCCCGGGATCAGCCGCCCGTTCATCAGCGGCCAGTCGTTGTAGACCAGCCCCGCGCGATTGCCGGCCACCAGGGCGCCCAGCAGGATCTGCAGATAAACCAACCCGACCAGGCCGGCGGCGCGGCGGCCCCAGGGGCTGGCCAGGGTCTGGCGCGCGGCGCCGGCCCAGGCGTCGAAAGCGGTCCAGATCAGCATCCCCAAGAGGGCGAAGGCCAGGCCCAGGTGAACCATCAGCCGCTCCGGCGCCACCGAGATCCGCCCGGTCAGCCCGCTGGCCACCATCCACCAGCCGACCACGCCCTGCATCGCGCCCAGGACGAAGATCCCGCCCAGCCGCAGAAACAGCCGGCGCGGCAGGTCGCGGCGGATCGCGAACACCACGAACGGCGCGAAGAACACCACGCCCAGCACCCGGCCCAGCAGCCGGTGCGACCACTCCCACCAGTAGATGATCTTGAAGTCGTGGAGGCTCATGCCGGCGTTGAGCTGGGCGTACTGCGGGATCTGCCGGTAGCGCGCGAATTCGGCCTGCCAGTCGGCCGGGCTAAGCGGCGGGATCGCGCCGGTCACCGGCTTCCACTCGGTGATTGACAAGCCGGAGTCGGTCAGCCGCGTGGCGCCGCCGACGATCACCATTCCCAGCACCAGGGCCGCCACCACAAACAGCCAGATCGCCACAGCCTTGGAACGGTCGGAACGCAGGAACGAGGTCATGGGCTGACGTGGACGCGCATCGCGGCTGAAAGTTGGCCGGCTATCTAGCGGGGTTCCGCGCCGCCGCCCAGCCCGCTATGAGGCCCCATGTCCCCGCGCCTGCGCAAATTCATCGGCCTGTTCGCCATCCTGGGTTTCTGCACGGCCTATGTGGTGGTCGTCGTGACCCTGGGCGCCCACCTCCCCGACCACTGGGCGGCCCGCCTGGTCTACTACGCCGTGGCCGGAACCCTCTGGGGCGTGCCGCTGTTCCCGCTGATCCGGTGGATGAACGAGGAGCGTTAGGATCTTACCTCCCCTGCGAAGCGGCGGGAGGTAAGGCTCCGAACTTTCCCGTTGCCCTCATTCACCCATCCGCTAGAAGACGCGCCTCGCCGCCTGGCCCTTCGGAGCGTGGCGCAGCTTGGTAGCGCACTTGACTGGGGGTCAAGGGGTCGCAGGTTCAAATCCTGTCGCTCCGACCAGCGGCCGGCGGCGAGAATTCTTCAGCGCCAAAGCAGGACGCACCTCCTCTCCCCCGCGAAGCGAGAGGGAGAGGGTGGGGAGAGGGCCGGCGTGTGAGAGCGTGATCCGCCGATGGTTCCGCGATGATCCACGAGCGTCGCCGTCTTTGGCCCTTGGATCACCAACGGGAGAGGCGGATGGGCCCAGCCGACCCTCTCCCCACCCTCTCCCTCTCGTCTTCGCCGGGGGAGAGGAGGCCTCAGCCCTTCAGCAGCCTATCCAGGCGCGACTTTGCCGTCTCGAGGTCGCGCAGCGCCTCCAGCAGGCCGGACCTGTCGCCCGTCGGCTGAGGCGCCGGCGCGGCGACCGCGGCCGTCGCGCCCTCCCCGGCCGCCACCAGCCGCTTCACGCCCTGCTCGCGGTGCAGCCTCTGGACGCCCTTGATGGTGTAGCCCTCGTCGTGCAGCAGGCGACGCACGCCGGCCAGCACCACGATATCGGCGGGGCGGTAGAAACGCCGGCCCCCGGCCCGCTTCATCGGCTTGATGAAGCTGAACTTGGTCTCCCAAAAGCGGAGCACATGTTGGGGTACGTGAAGTTCGTCCGCGGCTTCGGATATGGTTCGGAAGGCTTCAGGGCCCTTGGCCACGGCCTTAGCGGGTCCTCACCGCAGCAGTGCGCGGTCGACTCGCGCTTTCATCACCTGGCTGGCACGGAAGCCGATCACCCGGCGCGGGTCGATGGCGGCCGGCTCGCCGGTCTTGGGATTACGGCCCATGCGGGCGCGCTTGGCGCGGACCTGGAAGACGCCGAACCCCGACAGCTTGACCTGTTCGCCGCGCTCCAGCGCCTGGCACATCAGCTCCAGCACGCGCTCGACCAGCTCGGAACAATCCTGACGCGTCAGCCCAACCTGTTCGTGGACCGCCTCGCAGAGGTCCGCCCGCGTCACCGTTGCCCCCTTCATCGCCGCTCGCGCCCCTGCCCCGACGTCGTTCATAAGCCTTGATTGTCCTATTGGCACAAAGACTTCAAGTCACGCTTTACAGCTAAAACCCCCGCAGCCTGTCAAAGGCGCAGAACGCACGCGCCCCAGGTCAGGCCGCCGCCCATCGCTTCCATCAGCAGAAGCTGGCCCGGCTTGATGCGACCGTCCTTCACGCCCTGATCCAGCGCAAGGGGAATCGAGGCGGCCGAGGTGTTGGCATGCTCGGCCACGGTGGAGATCACCTTGCTCTGATCGATGCCCAGCCGTCGGGCCACGCCTTCCAGGATCCGCTGATTGGCCTGGTGGGGGATGAACCAGTCGACGCTGGAGACCGCGATGCCCGCATCGGCCGCCGCGGCGGTCACCGCCTCGGAGATGTTGACCACGGCATGGCGGAACACCTGGTTGCCCTGCATGCGCAGATAGCCGGTCTGGCGGTTGGTGGAGACGCCGCCGTCGACGTAGAGCAGCTCCTGCTTGGTGCCGTCAGCGCGCAGCGCGAAGCCCAGCAGGCCGCGGTCGGCGATCGTCCCCTCGCCTTCCTGCGGCTCCAGCACGACGGCGCCGGCCCCGTCGCCGAACAGCACGCAGGTGCCGCGGTCGGTCCAGTCCATCAGCCGGGTCATGCACTCGGCCCCGATCACCAGGGCGCATTTGGAGCGGTTGCGGGCGGTGAACCCGTCGGCCACCGACAGGGCGTAGACGAAGCCCGAGCACACCGCCTGGACGTCGAAGGCGATGCCGATGGGGCAGCCCAGCTTGCGCTGGACGATGGTCGCCACCGCCGGGAAAGTCAGGTCCGGGGTGGTGGTGCCGACGATGATCAGGTCGACGTCGGCCGGCGTGCGGCCCGCGGCCTGCAGCGCGCGGCGGGCGGCCTCGACGGCCAGGTCCGAGACCGGCGTGCCGTCATCGGCCTGGCGGCGCTGGCGAATACCGGTGCGTTCGCGAATCCATTCGTCGGAGGTGTCGACGCGGGTCGAGAGCTCCTCGTTGGTGACGATGCGCTCGGGCAGGAAGCCGCCGACCCCGGTGACGACGCTACGCAGGACCTTGGACAATTCAGGCGGCTCCATCGGCGGACGCAGGCGCCGTGGGGGCAAGTGCCGCGGGCAGCCGCCTCATATTCCGTTCGATCTCCGAGGCAAACCCGCTTTGCGCCAGATCGGCCGCCGCACGCAGCGCCTTGGCGAAATCCCGCGCATCGGCGCTGCCGTGGCATTTCAGGACCAGGCCGTTCAAGCCCAGCAGGGGAGCGGCGGGCAGCGGGCTTATCTTGTCGCGGAAGCGCAGCAGCGACGGGCGGGCCAGCAGCGCGCCCAGGCTGGTGACCATGCCGCTGGTCAGCGCCGCGCGCAGTTCGTCGTACATGAACCGCGCCGCACCCTCCATGGCCTTCAGGGAGACGTTGCCGGTGAAGCCGTCGGTGACCACCACCTCGACCGTCCCCTTGGTGATGTCGTCGCCCTCGACGAAGCCCTTGTAGGCCAGGTCGATCTTGCCCTCGCGCAGGATGCGGTGCGCCTCGCGCACCTCCTCGTGGCCCTTCATCTCCTCGGAGCCGACGTTCAGCAGGCCCACGGTCGGCCTGGCCACCCCGTGGGCGGCGCGGTGATAGGCCTCGCCCATGATCGCGAACTCCACCAGCCGGGCGGCGTCGCAGTCCACGTTGGCGCCGACGTCCAGGAAGGTGGTCATGCCGTTGGCGTGCGGGATGCTGGCCACCAGGGCCGGCCGCTCCAGGTCGGCGCTCATCCGCAGGATCAGCTTGGAGATCGCCATCAGGGCGCCGGTGTTGCCGGCGGAGATGGCCGCGTTGGCCTGGCCCTCGCGGATCGCCTCGACGGCGTTCCACATGGAGGTGCCCTTGCCGCGGCGCATGGCCTGGGCCGGCTTTTCATCCATGGCGATGACCCGGTCGGTGTGGCGCACCTCGGAACGGGCGGCGAGCTCCTTGTGGCGGGCCAGCTCGGCGCGGATCTGTGCCTCGTCGCCGTGCAGCAGCAGGCGCGCGTCCGGTAACTCGGCCAAGGCCTTGGCGCAGGCCGGAATCACGACGGATGGGCCGTGGTCTCCGCCCATGGCGTCGATGGAAATCACCAGGGGATGGGTCAAGTCGGCGCTTTCGTCCCTCGGCGGCGGCCGGATTCGGCGGACCATAGCCCGCCGGCTCCCGGACTGGAAACTAAGCCTTCGGTTCGGTGAGCTTCTTGAGCGCGGCGAAGGGCGAGGTCTCGACCTCAGGGGGCTGGTACTCGAATTCCACGCCCGGCTTTCGCGGGAACGGGTCGAGCTCCAGGGCCAGGTGCTCGACCACATAGGCCGCCAGGTCGACGGCGTCCGAGGCCAGCACGTCCGGCGCGTCCGGCGCATCGGGGTCCAGCTCCAGCTCGCCGCCTTCCGCCGCCGCCGCATGCGGACTGCCGGCCGGCACGGCGTGGACCTCGATCTGGCCCTCGATCTCCTGCTCGAAGGGGTCGAGGGAGATGCCGCAGACCTGCTCCACCACGGCCCGGAATCGCCCGGTCACCTCGACGCCGTCCAGCCAGGCTTTCACCGTGAGGTCGGCCTTGAGCACGGAGAGGCTCTCCAGGCCGAGCGTCTTCGCCACGACCGCCCGCGCCAACTCGTCCGGCTCCAGGCGCACCTGCAGCACGCCACGGCCGAGCTCGTGCAGCTTCAGGGGTTTGTCCCAGCTCAAGCCGGCCGCCACGCCACGTCGCCGGCGCAGACCTGCTCGAGCGGCCGCGCGGCCAGCGCCCCGCGCTGGGCCACGACATACGCCGCCAGGGCCGCCGCCTGGTCCGTCTCGACGCCGGCATAGACCGTGCGCGCCAGCAGCGCCTCCAGCAGGCCGGCGTCCGGCAACGCGGCCAGGGCCTTCTCGTACGACTGGATGCGGCCATAGAAGGCCTCGCCCAGCTTGCGCATCCGCTTGCCGACCGTGAGATCGCCGACCCCCAGTTCGCGCAGGGCGTCGTCGAGGGCGGCGATGTAGGCGTCGAACAGCGCCTGGGCGACCTCGCCCGCCTGTTCGCCCTGTTCCTTCAGCCGCTCCAGCAGCAAGTAGACGTGGAGGCTGTAGATCTCGAACCGGCCCTCGGCGGTATCCGGGACCCCGAGCCCGGCATAGAGCCCCGGACTGCGGGCCTGGGTCACCGTCGACGCGTAGAGCGCCCGCCCGGCGGTCTGCGCGGGTCTCGGCTTGAACAGGCGGTTGAGCATGGGCTGGCCTCGATTTCGCCAGAAGACGTGACTAAAGGCGGCATTGAACTAAGGGGCGGCCGGCGATAGGTCAAAGCCTCTTGCCGCCTGGCAGCCAGAAACGGGTCCGATGTTCAGACGCTCAACCTTCGCCGCCCTCGCCATCGCCACCATCGGCCTCGGTGCACTCGGCGCCTGCACGCCGATCACCAGCTACTCCGGCTTCCAGGCGATCGACAGCGATCCGAAGGACGTGAAGATCGGCACGGACACCAAGTCCACGGTCCGCGCCCGGCTGGGCTCGCCCTCGGTCCAGTCGACCTTCGACCCGAACGTCTGGTTCTACGTGAACCAGATCAAGCAGCGGGTGGCCTTCCGCAAGCCGACGGTGGTCAACCGCAACGTCACCGCCATCGTCTTCAACAAGGACAGCGAGCTGGTGGAGACGGTGAACGTCTACACCCTGAAGGACGGCAAGGTGATTGCCTACAACACCCACGAGACCCCGACCCGTGGCCGCGAGATGACCGTCTTGGAACAACTGCTGGGCAGCGTCGGCCGCGGCGGCCTGCTGCCGCAGGACGACCAAGGGGTCCCCGGCAACCGGCCCGGCGATCGGCGGTAGAAAGAAGCATCCCACCTCTTTAGGGGAGGGCCGACTCGCCGCAGGCGAGCGGGGTGGGGGTCTCGGGTTCAAGCGCTGAGCTTAATCGTCGGTCCCCCACCCGTCTCGCGCCTGCGGCGCGATCCACCCTCCCCTGAAGAGGAGGGATGACCCCACAAGAAACGCCCCGGAGATCGCTC
>NZ_JANXWD010000066.1 GCF_025351295.1 Phenylobacterium sp. | reverse complement strand
ATAGGCCATCGCCTTCGCACCACCGCTCTTCGCCAGCGTCATCGTAATCGCCGCCGTCAACGTCGTCTTCCCATGGTCCACGTGACCAATCGTTCCAATGTTGCAGTGCGGCTTGTTGCGTTCGAACTTCTCTTTGGCCATGGGATCCTGCGGGCGTTTAAGTCAAATCGTTCAAGGAGCTGGAGCGGGTAGCGGGAATCGAACCCGCATCCTCAGCTTGGAAGGCTGCTGCACTACCACTGTGCTATACCCGCCGACAGCATTTGCGGGTGGCCGCAACTCCTTACGTTAAATCTCTTCCGGCGCGTGGTGGGGGAAGTAGGACTCGAACCTACGAAGGCTGACGCCAGGGGATTTACAGTCCCCCCCCTTTGCCACTCGGGACATTCCCCCGCGCGCTGGAGCCCGTTCCAGGACCCTTCCCCAAGGCTTCCGCGGCAGGATGCGAGGGGCTTGTAGCGGGCCGTCTCACGGTCCAAAAGCGGCGGCCCACAGAGGGGGTCCCAAATCGGAGCGCGTCTTATAGTGGCCTCGCCTCACGAACGCAACGACGCCCGGAAGGGCCGGAAATTCAGGCCGAAAGGCCCGGCGGGCGGCCGTTCGGACCGCCGTCCGGCGGGGGTTTCCGACGACTGGATCTGGGGCTGGCACGCGGTGGAAGCGGCGCTGGCCAACCCCGCGCGCGGCACGCCGCTGAAGCTGCTGGCGACCGCGGACCGGGCCAAGCAGATCGAGGCGAAGTTCGGTCGCGGTCAGGCCATCGAGGTCGCCGACGCGCACCAGGTCGGCCTCAGCCTGCCGCAGGGCGCGGTGCACCAGGGCGTGGCGCTGCGCCCGGCCCCGCTGGAGGACGCCGACCTCGCCGATTTCGAGGCCAGGCCGGGCGCCGTGGTGCTGGTGCTGGATCAGGTCACCGACCCGCAGAACGTGGGCGCCATCCTGCGCTCGGCTGCGGCGTTCGGCGTCACTGGCGTGGTGCTGCAGGAGCGCCATGCGCCCAAGCTCTCCGGCGCGCTCGCCAAGGCCGCCGCCGGCGCCATCGAGCAGGTGCCGGTGGCTCGCGTGGTCAATCTGTCGCGCGCCCTGGACGAACTGAGCGGCGCCGGCTGGCGGACCGTGGGTCTGGCCAGCGAGGCCGAGCGCGGGCTGCATGCGGTGCTGGACGGCGCCCCCACGGTCCTGGTCCTGGGGTCCGAGGGCGAGGGCCTGCGCCGCCTGGTGGCCGAGCATTGCGACGAGCTGGCGAAGATCGCCATGCCCGGCGGCTTCGAGAGCCTGAACGTCTCCGCCGCGGCCGCCGTGGCGCTCTATGAGGCCTCGCGACCCCGCGACTGAAGCGCCTGCGGCTGACATCTTCGCGCGAACCTGCGACCAATAGGCCGTTCGGGGAGGTTTCTGTGCTGGACGGCGAGTTTCCCGCGCGACTGCTGCTCGCGCTCAAGGCCCTGTCCATCAGCCGCGGCCGGCTGGCCGTGGAGCTGGCGGTCGACAAATCGGTGATCAGCCGCTGGCTCAGCGGCCACCAGGCGCCGACCGGCGAGAACCTGGCCAACCTGACCGCCCTTGTCGCCGGCCGCCGCCCGGGGTTCACCCTGCTGGACTGGGAGGCGGATATCGAGGCGCTGAGCGCCAAGCTGGGCGTTGCGACCGAGCCCACCGCCCCCTGGGGGCAGCTCGGGCAATGGCTGCCGGAGCCGGTGCTGCAGGAAGCCCACACGCTCACCGGCCTGCGCGGCGACGCCTATGAGGGCTTCTGGCGCACGACTCGCCCCGCCATCGGCCAGCCGGGCCAGTTCGTCCATGACCCGCTGATGATCCGCAAGGCGCCCAACGGCTTCCTCACCTGCCGCTCGGGCGTCGAGGACATGCGGTTCCAGGGCTGGGCCTTCCTGACCCAGACCCAGCTGTTCGCCGTGCTGGCAGACGCGCGGACAGGGATCTTCCTGTTCTGCATCTTCAACGCCGTCATGCGCCACCGGGCCGAGGTGCTGGACGGCCTGACGCTGACGATCCAGCGGGTGGGCGGCGGCTCCCCGGTCGCCGGCGCCTGCCTGCTGGAACGGGTCGGGTTCCTGACCGGCGACGAGGCCGCCGACGACGCGACCTTCGAGGCCTCGGTGCGCGAGGATCCGCTGGCGCCGGACGGCTCCATTCCACCGGAGATCGTCGAACGCCTGCTGCCGGACGTCGGGCCGAGCGCGCTGGTCGCCGGGGGCATGGCGATGCTGGCCATGCCGTTCGCCACGTCGCTGTCTCGCGGCCCCCGGACCTGAGGTCAAACGCCTGGGCCCTGCCCACGCCTGACGCCAGGGTCCGCAACGACTCGCAACAGATCGAAGGCCGTCGCGTCTATCCGGGCCCTCTGCCCCAGGCATGATCCTCCACAGGAAGCGGCGGCTTTTTCCCAGCGCGCCGCCTGACATGGAGATCGACCTTGCGCCTGCGCCCGACCCTCGCCGTGACCGCCGCCTTCGCCGCCGTACTGGCGCAAGCGACCTCCGCTGACGCCGGCCCCGTGCCGACACACACCACCGACCAGGCCGTCTTCATCAGCCAGGCCACCTTTCTCGAGGCCGACACCATCTTCAGCCCTGCCGGTCCCCTCCCCGACCCCTTCGTGATCGGCAGCCTGTCGCTCAGCACGGGCGGCCACAGCGTGGTCTTCGATCTGGGTTCGTCCCCCTTCATGCCGATCCGCGCCGCCTTCGCCAGCGACAACCACGGCCCCATCAGTGGGCTCGTCGGCGACGTCGTGCACGCCGGCCCCTACGACCTCCTGGGCTTTCATTTCGGGAACCTTGTCGGGCCCGATCTGGCGGACGTCACCCTGATGTTCGCCAACGGCGGCTCGTACAGCACGGTGGTGGCGTCCACGCCGATCCAACATGGCCTGCAGTTCGAGGGCTTCCGCGCCCCGGCCGGAGACTTCTTCACCGGTTTCACACTGCAGTCGCACGGCATAGACACCCGGCTGGGGCTGGCCGATGTCATATTCGGCACGACGGCCTGCCAAGGTCTGGACTGCGGTGGCTCCGTGCCCGAGCCGGCCAGCTGGGCGCTGATGATCCTCGGCTTCGGCGCGGTCGGAGCCGTGGCGCGCGTGAGGCGCTGGCGCCCGGGCTTCGATCCCACCGGCGCCTAGCGCCGGCGCAGGGCGGGCCCACCCTGCGCTGTTGCAGCCCCCGGCGGGCTGCCGCATTGAGGATCGATGGACTCATCCATCTTCACCGCGGGCGCGGTCGCCGCCTTTTTCCAGGTCGTGATGATCGACCTGGCGCTGGCGGGAGACAACGCCGTCGCCGTGGGCATGGCGGCCGCGGGCCTGCCGCCCGACCAGCGCCGCCGCGCCATCGTGCTGGGCCTGGCCGCCGCGGTGGTGATGCTGATCAGCTTCGCCCTGATCACCACCCAGCTGCTGCAGGTGGTCGGCCTGCTGCTGGCCGGCGGCTGCCTGCTGCTGTGGGTCTGCTGGAAGATGTGGCGCGACCTGCGCGAACAGGGCCGCGAGGAGAGCGCCGAGGGCGAGGCCGCCCTGGAGGCGGCCACCGGCGTGACGATCGGCGGCATGCCCAGGGGCGTGGCGAAGGCCAAGACCCTGCGCCAGGCCCTGATCCAGATCCTGCTGGCCGACCTGGCCATGTCGCTGGACAACGTGCTGGCGGTGGCCGGGGCGGCGCGCGAACACCCCTGGGTGCTGGTCGGCGGCCTGATGCTGTCGATCACCTTGACCGGCCTCGCCGCCAGCTGGATCGCCAAGCTGCTGCACCGCTTCCGCTGGATCGGCTACCTGGGCCTGGCGATGGTGGTCTACGTCTCCCTGCACATGATCTGGGAGGGCGGGCGCAACGTGGCGATCGATATGCACAAGGTCGCGGCCTACAACCGCGTGGTCCCGCAGAGGCTGGCGATCACCCCCGCCGACATCGCCGCGCACGCGAAGAAGAAGTAGCGGCGCCTATCCCTCCTCTTCAGGGGAGGGCCGACTCGCCGAAGGCGAGCGGGGTGGGGGTCTTACGTTCAGGCGCTGAGCCTGATCGCGACTTCCCCACCCTGACGGCTTCGCCGTCTGTCCCTCCCCTGAAGAGGAGGGATGACTACGCGCTCTCCGGCCCGCCGAAGCGGGCGCGCCATTCGGCGACCTGGTCGTTCTCGACCTTGCGGAACAGCACCTCGGGCGCGTGGATCGGGCGGCCCGGTTCGAGGTCGTCCGGCAGCCCGAGGCTCCCCACGCCTGGCGCAGGCCAGGGGCCAGGGCTTGCCTCTCCGATCGCGTCGGCGATCCGCGCGGCCGCGAACGGGATGAAGGGGCTGGATAGGCGGGCGAACAGGGCCACCAAGTTCAGGCCGATGTTCACGACCGTCCCGGCACGCGCCACGTCCGTCTTGATCGCCGTCCAGGGTGCAGCCTCGGTCAGGTAGCCGTTCCCCAGCACCCAGATCTGCCGCAGCGCAGTCGTCGCCTTGCGGAATTCGCGATCCTCGAGGTGCTGCGTCAGCTCCGCCAGCCGCAGCGCCAGGTCGCCGGAGAGGCGCGATTCCAGCGCGGTAATCTCACCGCGCGGCGGCACGATCCCCTCGAACCGGGTCTCGGCGAACTTGCAGATGCGGTTGACGAAGTTGCCCAGCACGTCGGCGAGGTCGGCGTTGACCTGCATCTGGAACTGTTCCCAGACGAAGCTGGCGTCGGAGGTCTCCGGGGCGTTGGCGACGATCCACCAGCGCCAGTAGTCGGGCGCCAACAGCTCCAGCGCCTGGTCCATGAACACGCCGCGGTTCTGCGAAGTGGAGAAGCGGCCGCCGTAGTAGTCCAGCCAGTTGAAGCCCTTGAGCTCGTCGACCACCTTCCACGGCGCAGTGTTGACCACCGACCAGCGCCCCGCGGCGTCTAGCCGTTCGTTCGCGCCCATCAGGGTGCAGGGGAAACCCACGGTGTGGAAGGGCACGTTGTCCTTGCCCATGAACTCCACATATTTGACGTCGTGGGCCTCGGGCTGGCGCCACCAGCGCTCCCAGTCTGCGTCCGGCGCGGGGCCTGTTCCCGCCTCGACGGCGCGGGCGTCCGCCCATTCCGCGGTGGCGGCGATATATTCGATCGGCGCGTCGAACCAGACGTAGAACACCTTGCCCGCCAGGCCCTCGATGTCCGGCGTCGCGCCGTCGGGGTTCGGACCCCATTCGGATGCGTTGACCGGCACGCCCCACGCGAGGTCGCGCGTGATGCCGCGGTCCTGCAGGCCCTCGTCCAGCCACTTCAGCGCGATGGAGGTGACCAGCAACGGCCACTCACCCTTCTTGCTGTCGATCCACACGCGAAGCCGGTCGGCGAACAGGCTCTGGCGCAGGAACAGGTGCTTGGAATCGCGAATCTCGATGTCGGTCGAGCCGGAGACCGCAGAGCGCGGATGCAGTAGGTCGGCCGGGTCCAGCACCCGGGTGCAGTTCTCGCACTGGTCGCCGCGCGCGCTCTCGTAGCCGCAGTGCGGGCAGGTGCCGATCACATAGCGGTCGGGCAGGAAGCGACGGTCGGCGTTGGAATAGACCTGCTGGGTGATCCGCTCCTCGATGAAGCCGGCCTCCCACAGTTGCTGCGCGAAGCGCTGGGTCAGGCGGTGGTTCTGCGGCGAGGACGAGCGGCCGAAGTGGTCCCATCTGAGGCCGAACTTCTCGCCGAGGTCCGCCTGCACGGCATGGGCCAGGGCGCAGAAGGTCGCCGGGTCCAGCCCTGCCTCGGCCGCCGCCAGCTCGGTCGGCGTGCCGTGCTCGTCGGTGGCGCAGATGTAGAGGGTCTCGCGCCCGCGGGCCCGCTGGAACCGCGCATAGACGTCGGCCGGCAGCATCGAGCCCGCCAGGGTCCCCAGGTGCTTGATCCCGTTGATGTACGGCAGTGCCGAGGTGATGAGGATGCGCGACATGGGCCTAGGGGCAGGGTTTTCGAGGAACCGGGGGTTATAGGCCGCTCAAGTGGTTCGCCAAAGATGGCCCCGCAAGAAAAGCTCGCCAAGCGTGACCAACGGCGCAAAGTCCGCCCACAGGGTGAAGGCGGCGGCCCGTGAGTCGACAAGAGCAAAGCCGCCGGGAGACGGGAACACTCATGCGCAAAGTCATCCTCGCCGCGGGCATGCTCGCCTGCCTGTCGCTGGCCGCTTGCGACAGCAAGCCGGCGGCGCCGGCCGCCGACGCCACGGCCGCCGCGCCCAGGAAGTCGCAGGCCCGCGAGGCGCCACTCTACGCCGGCCAGGAACAGGTCCAGTCGGTGCAGTCCGGCGCCGTGACGGCCGCACCGGGGGGTGGGGTCAACCTGACGGCCTCCGCGACCGCCGCCGGTCCGGGCTACACCCAGGCCGGCTTCCTGCCGCGCATCTATGCCGGCAGCCCGCCGGACGGGATCTACGAGATCGACGTGGTCGCCCAGAAACCCGCGGCCGCCGGCGCGGCGACGCCGACCCCGATCGAGGTCAAGGGCGACTGGGCAAAGTACACCGATGGCCGGGTCAAGGGCGTGAAGTTCATCTCCAAGACCAATGACGTCGTGGCGATGCTGGGAAAATAGCGGGACCCGTTCTCCCCGGCGCCTCGCGCCGGGGAGACGCGCGCCGTTACATCGGCGGTTTCGCGCCGTTCTCGCCGACCGAGACCGAGCCGGCCATCAGCTGGCCGGCCGGGTTCTTCTGTACGACCATGAAGACGGGCGTGCCCACCTTCACCAGGGCGCGAGTCCCGCCGGTGATCTGCACGATCGGCACGTTCTTCGGCACGGTGATGGTTCGCTTGCCGTAGGTGTAGTTGACCTCCAGCTGGCGGCTGCCCTTCTTGCCGGCGACCACCGTGCCGACCGTGCCGTTGGTCATCATCGAGCCCGGTTTCTTGTCCCAGCCATAGTGGCCCTCGCCCAGCTTCACGCCGGGCGGGAAGACGTGGACTTCCAGCGACTTGCCGGTTCCGTCCTTCTGCGGCATCTCGGCGGTGCCGATGAAGCTGCCGGGCTGGATGGCCTCCGGGGTCACCGGCTTCATCACCGCCACCGACCACGACGCCGGCAGCATGACGGTGGTCATCGCGCCCTTCTCGCCTTTCACGGTGAGCGAGTCGGCGGCCATCGCGGTCACCACGCCGCGCACCACCATCGGCCCCGCCGCCGGCGGCTGGGCCCACGCCGCACCCGCCACCAGGCTGGCCGTCATGGCTATTGTCGCGAACCTGCTCATCGTTTCTTCCTCTGCCGCCTAGAACGGACCCTTGAAGACGAACCATGCGCCCAAGGCGATGAACCCGAACCCTATCCCGTGGTTCAGCGTCAAGCGTTCCCCTAGGTAAGTGACCGAGAAAACCGCGAACACCGCCAGGGTGATGACTTCCTGCATCGCCTTCAGCGCGGCCGGATCGTAGACCTGCCGCCCGATCCGATTGGCCGGGACCGCCAGCCAGTATTCGAAGAACGCGATCCCCCAGCTGATCAGCACCATGAGCCACAGCGGCCGGTTCTCCACCTTCAGCTGGCCGTACCAGGCGAAGGTCATGAACACGTTCGAGGCGATCAGCAGCAGGATCGGCGTGATCGCGGTCCAGGCAGGCGTCATCGGCATTTCCCGCTTAACGAGGATTGGAAGCGACCTATAACGTGCGGGCTAACGTGGGGGGCCGGCGGCATGCGCGGATTGTTCAAGGCCCTGGGGATCGCCGCGGCGCTGGCGCTGGCGGCCTGCAGCCCGAAGAAGACCGAGACGGCGGCCGCCCCGGCGGCGGCGCCCAAGGCCGGCGGCGAGCTGCACATCTACAACTGGTCCGACTACATCGACCCGGCGCTGCTGACTCAGTTCACCAAGGAGACCGGGATCAAGGTCACCTATGACACCTTCGATTCCAATGAGGTGCTGGAGACCAAGGTCCTGCAGGGCAATACCGGCTACGACCTGGTGGTTCCGTCGAACCATAATGTCCCCCGCTACATCGCGGCCGGCGCCATCCAGCCGCTGGACAAGTCCCAGTTGCCCGGCCTCGACAAGCTGGCCCCCGATGTCATGGCCCATATGGCGCCCTTCGATCCGGGCGCGAAGTACGCGGTGCCCTACATGCAGGGCACCATCGGCATCGGCTACAATATCGACGCCGTCGCCAAGCGCCTCCCGGGCGTGAAGATCGACAGCTGGGCGGTGGTGTTCGATCCCAAGACCCTGGCCAAGCTCAAGGACTGCGGCGTCTATTTCCTGGACGCCTCGGAGGACATGTACGCCGTCGCCCTGAACGACCTGGGCAAGGACCCCAACAGCCACGTCGCGGCCGACTACGACGCGGCCACCGCGCTGCTGATGAAGGCCCGGCCCTATGTGCGGAAGTTCCATTCTTCGGAGTACATCGATGCCCTGGCCAACGGCGATATCTGCGTCGCCATCGGCTATTCCGGCGACGTGTTGCAGGCCAAGGCCCGCGCGGTCGAAGCCAAGAACAAGGTCAGGATCGCCTATTCCATCCCCAAGGAGGGCAGCCAGGTCTGGTTCGACCTGTTCACCATCCCCAAGGACGCGCCCAACCCGGTGGCGGCGCACCGCTTCATCGCCTTCATGCTGCGGCCGGAGATCATCGCCAAGGCGTCGAACTTCACGCAGTACGCCAACGCCAACTCGGCCGCGACGGCGCTGGTCGACCCGGCGATCCGCGACGACCCCAACGCCTATCCGACGCCGGAGCTCAACAAGCGCCTGTTCGTCACCACAACCAAGGACCAGGCGCTGCTGCGCGAGGTGAACCGCCAGTGGACGAAGGTCCTGACCGGGCATTGAGCGGCCGGCCCCAAATGGCCTCACGACAGATCGGCGCGATCCGGTCCACGTTCGCGCCTTGGGAGGACCCCGCCGCGAAGCCGCTGGTGCGGTTCGAGGGGGTGTCCAAGGCCTTCGCCGACACCCCGGCCGTGAAGGGCGTCGACCTCGAAATCTATGAGCGGGAGTTCTTCGCCCTGCTGGGCCCGTCCGGCTGCGGCAAGACCACCCTGATGCGGCTGCTGGCCGGGTTCGAGAGCCCCGACGCCGGGCGCATGCTGCTGGAAGGCCGCGACATCGGCGCCGATCCGCCGCACCGCCGGCCGGTGCACATGATGTTCCAGGCCTACGCCCTGTTCCCGCACCTCAGCGTCGCCCAGAACGTGGCCTTCGGCCTGCGCCGCCAGGGGGTGGCCAAGGCCGAGATCGGCCCGCGGGTCGAGGAGATGCTGGCGATGGTCAAGCTGGAGGGGCTGGGCAAGCGCCGCCCCGACCAGCTCTCCGGCGGCCAGCGCCAGCGGGTGGCCCTGGCCCGCGCCCTGGCCCCGCGCCCGCGCATCCTGCTGCTGGACGAGCCCATGGCCGCCCTGGACCGCAAGCTGCGCGAGGAGACCCAGTTCGAGCTGATGGCCCTGCAGCAGCGCCTCGGCATGACTTTCATGATCGTCACCCACGACCAGGACGAGGCCATGGTGGTCGCCGACCGGATCGCGGTGATGCGGGCCGGCGAGATCGTCCAGGTGGGCCGCCCGGCAGAGGTGTATGAGGCGCCGGCCGACCGCTATGTGGCCGGGTTCATCGGCGACGTGAACCTGTTCGAGGGCCGGGTGGCGGCGACCGAGGGCCCGCTGATCCGCCTGGTCACCGAGGACGGCGCGTTCGACGCCGAAGGGTCCGGCGCAGTCGGCGAACGGGCCTGGCTGGCGGTGCGCCCCGAGAAGATCGCCGTCCACGCCGAGCCTCCGGCCGACCCGCGCAACCGCCTGGCCGGCACGATCCTCGACTATGGCTACCTGGGCGACTGGACCACCTATGTGGTGGAGATCGCCCCGGGCCGCACGGTGCGCGCCGCCCGCGCCAACGCCACCCGTACGGTCGAGCGGCCGCTGGGCTGCGACGACCCGGTCTGGCTCACCTTCGCCCCCTCCAGCGCCGTGGTGCTGACCCGGTGAAGCGCAGCCGCTCCGGCCTTGCGGCGATCCTGCCCTTCCTGTGGTTGGCGGTGTTCTTCGCCTTCCCGTTCCTGCTGGTCGGCAAGCTGTCGCTGTCCCACACCGTGCTGGCGATACCGCCCTATGCGCCGCAACTGCACCTGTCGCAGGGCCTCCCGGGCTTCAGGACCTTCCTGGCCGGCCTCAGCGGCGAGACCTATGCGCGGCTGACCCAGGACCGCCTCTACCTGGACGCCTACCTCTCCAGCCTGCGGATCGCGGGCCTGGCCGCCGGCCTGCTGTTGCTGATCGGCTATCCGATCGCCTACGGCATCGCCCGCTGCCCGCCAAAGGCGCGCCAGGCGCTGGTGATGGCGGTGATCCTGCCGTTCTGGACCAGCTTCCTGATCCGCATCTACGCCTGGATCGCCATCCTGAAGCCGGCGGGCGTGCTCAACGCCGCGCTGGGGCTGGTCGGCCTGGGGCCGGTGGAGATCCTCAACACCGAGACCGCCGTGCTGATCGGCCTAGTCTACGCCTACCTGCCGTTCATGGTGCTGCCGCTCTACGCCGTGCTCGACCGCGAGGACGAGAGCCTGATCGAGGCGGCGCAGGACCTGGGCGCGACGCCGCTGTCGGCCTTCTGGCGGGTCACCTTCCCGCTGTCCCTGCCGGGCGCGGCGGCGGGCGCACTGCTCTGCTTCATCCCCATGGCCGGCGAGTTCGTGATACCCGACCTGCTGGGTGGCTCCGAGACCCTGATGCTGGGCCGGGTCATCTGGACCGAATTCTTCGCCAACCGCGACTGGCCCGCCGCCTCGGCCGTCGCCATCGTGCTCCTGGCCACCCTGGTCGTCCCCATCGTGCTGTTCGAGCGCGAACAGGCGAAGGTGCTGTCGTGAGACCGCGGACGTGAGGCGCGGCCCCTCGACCTTCAACATCGCCTCGGTGGTCTTGGGGATGGCGTTCCTCTATGCGCCGATCGTCATCCTGGTGGTCTATTCGTTCAACGCCAGCCGGCTGGTCACGGTCTGGGGCGGGTTCTCGACGCGGTGGTACGCGGCCCTGTTCCAGGACCAGCAGATGCTGGACGCCATCTGGGTGACCGCGCGGGTCGGCGTGCTGTCGGCCACCCTGGCCACCCTCCTGGGCGTCCTGGCCGCCGTGGCGCTGGTGCGCGGCGGCGGGTTCCGCGGGCGCACGATCCTGGCCGGCGGCATCTATGCCACCCTGGTGATGCCCGAGGTGATCCTGGGCCTGTCGCTGCTGCTGCTGTTCGTGGCCGCCGGCCTGCCCCGCGGCTTCTGGACCGTCACCCTCAGCCACGCGACCCTGACGCTGGCCTACACGACCATGGTGATCCAGGCCCGGCTGGGCAGTTTCGACATCAGCCTTGAGGAAGCGGCCCAGGACCTCGGCTGCCCGCCCTGGAAGGCGTTCGCCCTGATCACCCTGCCGGTGATCGCCCCCGCCGTCGCCGCCGCCTGGATGCTAGCCTTCACCCTCAGCCTGGACGATCTGGTGATCGCCAGCTTCACCTCTGGGCCGGGAGCCACGACGCTGCCCATGCGGCTCTACAGCCAGGTGCGGCTGGGGGTGGACCCGAAGATCAATGCGGTCTCGACCTTGCTGATCGGGGTCGTGGCGACAGGCGTGATCGCGGTCTACCTGCTGCGGCAGCGGCGCGCGCCGGCCTGAATGCGTCACAAGCGGCTCGACCAGGGCTTCGAGACCCATCGGCCGTTGGCCGAGCCGCCTGTGACCAACGTCCCCCGGACGTCGGGGTCCGGCCACCCCCCGGGTGGCCGGACCGCCTGGAGCGCTAAGCGTCCCGTACTGAAACGCGCTCCAGGCTTGCGCCCCAGTCCTTGCAAACGGCGGGCTACACGGGCGCGCTACAGGGGCGCGCTACAGGGGCGCCACCCGGTCGAACCAGGGCCGGGCCTGTTCCAGCTGGCCGGCCAGGCGGAACAGCAGCGCCTCCTCGCCCGTCCTCGCCGCGAACTGGATGCCGATCGGCAGGCCGCCCCGGCTCCAGGCCAGAGGCACGGTCATCGCCGGCTGTCCCGAATTGTTGAAGGCTTGGGTGTTGGGCATGTAGGCGAACAGCCGCTCGACGATCTTGCGCGGGTCCTCGAACAACCAGCCGATGGGGATCGCCGGGCTGCCGAGGGTGGCCAGCAGCATGACGTCGTAGCGCTCGAACAGCCCGGCCGCGGCGCGGCCGTAAGCGTGCAGGGTCTCCACCGCGCGAACATACTCCGAGGCGGACGCCTGGCGGCCCCGCCGATAGATATCCAGGGTCATCGCCTCGATATCCCCGTCTTCCAGCTGACGCCCCTGGCGCTCCAGTTCGGCGTCGATGCCAGCCACTACGCTGGCGCTCATCGCCAGGCGTGCCGCCGCCTGCATGGCCGAGTGGTCGCCCGGCAGGGTCGCCGCCTCCACCGTATGCCCCAGGCTCTCGCACAGCCGCGCGGCGTCCTGGACGGCGGCGGCGACCTCCGGGTCGATAGCCCCGCCCTCGGTCAGCGACCCGTCGAACACCGCGATCCGCAGCTTGCCGGGCTCGCGGTCCACCTCCTGGGCGAACGGCCGGTCGGGGGCCGGCAGGAAGTAGGGATCGCCGGGCTGCGGCACGCAGGCGATGTCCAGCAGCACCGCGCTGTCGCGGACGGAGCGGGTGACCGCGTGCATGATCGACGCGCCGGCCCAGCCCTCGCCGGCCGGCGAGAACGAGACGCGCCCGCGCGAGGGCTTCAGTCCGAACAGGCCGCAGCAGGCGGCGGGGATGCGGATCGAACCGCCGCCGTCGCTGGCGTGGGCCGCCGGGACGATACCCGCGGCCACCGCCGCCGACGCGCCGCCGGACGATCCCCCCGGCGTCCGGGTGAGGTCCCACGGATTGCGCGCCGGGCCCAGCAGGTCCGACTCGGTCACCGGCCACAGGCCGAACTCCGGCGTGTTGGTCTTGCCGAAGATCGCCAGGCCCGCACCCTTGTAGAGCGAGGTGATGGCCGCGTCGGCCGGCGCCGGCCGCGTCGAGAACAGCCGCGAGCCCCGCGTCGTCGGGACGCCCTCATACCCCGCGGCCAGGTCCTTCAGCAGGAACGGCACACCCGACAGCGGCCCGGGGACCGGCGGCGCCGCGCGGGCCCGGTCGGTCAGGTCCAGCACCACGGCGTTGATCTTCGGATTGACCTCGGCCATCCGAGCGGCGGCCACGTCCAGCACCTCGCCCGCGGTCACTTCCCGCCGGGCCACCAGCTGCGCCAGGCCCACCGCGTCGTGAGATCTGTACTCGTCGAACCGCATGGCGAAGCTCCCTCTTTCCGGAACCATAGCGCGGAAGCCGGACGGCGCCAGACGGCGGGGGCGTCATGGTGCCGGATGCAGGACTCGAACCCGCGACCTTCGGTTTACAAAACCGCTGCTCTACCAGCTGAGCTAATCCGGCCCAGGGCACGCTGCCGAGGGGAAATGGGGCTTTAGCCGCCAGTCGGGCCGTCGTCCATAGCGGAACGGATGGGAAACGCCGGGACAGATCGGACCAGAAGTCCCGGAATAGTCGCGAACCCCGTTCCCGTTCCTTTCCGTCGCGCCCGTCGCGTCGAGCACGCTTCATGAGGCGCCGAGGTCGAGGCCGATGGCCGGCGCGAGCGACCACTTATGCGGCGCTTAGGCTGGCTCGGTGTGCGGCCCCGGCAGGACCCGCTGTCACCAGACGTCGACGAAGCGGCGGGTCTCGCGGGGCGTGTGCAGGGCCTGGCCGCAGGCGCTGAGGCCGCGCAGGATCCAGTCCCGCGTCTCCGACGGGTCGATGACCGCGTCGATCTCTCCCACCTGCGCCACCGAGATGGCCTTGCCGGTCTGGTACATGCGCCCGACCAGCTTCTCGAACAGCGCCTGGCGCACGGCCGGGTCGAGCTCCGCCTCCAGTTCCTTGCGGTAGCCCAGCCGCACCGCGCCCTCCAGGCCCATGGGCCCGAACTCGGCGGTCGGCCAGGCGATTGTAAAGGCCGCCGCGGAGAAATCGCCGCCGGTCATCGCCTGGGCGCCCAGGCCGTAGCCCTTGCGCAGGACCACGGCGAACAGCGGCACGGTCAGGCTGGCCGAGGTGACGAACAGGCGCGAGCCGCGACGCACCGCGGCAGTCTTCTCGCTGTCGGGCCCGACCATGAAGCCGGGGGTGTCGCACAGCGACAGGATCGGCACCCCGAAGGCCTCGCACAGCTGCATGAACCGCGCGCCCTTCTCGGCGCCCTCGGAATCGATCGCCCCGCCCAGGCGCCGCGGGTCGTTGGCGATCACGCCCAGCGGCAGGCCCGCGATGCGCAGGAAGCCGGTGATCATGCCGCGGCCGTAGCCGCCGCGCAGTTCCAGGAAGCTGGCTTCGTCCGCCATGCCCTCGATCACCGCGCGGATGTCGTAGGCCCGCACCCGGTTTTCCGGGATCATGTGGCGCAGCGCCCGCTGGTCGGCGCAGCGCCAGTCCTTCACCGGCCCCTGGAAGATGCCCAGCAGCTGGCGCGCGGCGTCCGTCGCGGCGGCCTCGTCCTCGACCAGCAGGTCCAGGGCGCCATTGGCCCACTGCACCTCGGCCGGGCCGATCTGGTCGGGGGTGAAGACCCCCAGCCCGCCGCCCTCGATCATCGCCGGCCCGCCCAGGCCGATGTTGGAATAGCGGGTGGCGATGGTGATGTCGGCGCAGCCGAAGAACACCGCGTTGCCGGCGAAGCAGCGGCCGGAGTTGATGGCGATGCGCGGCGCGATGCCTGACATGCGGGCGAAGGTGGTGAAGCTGGTGGTGTCCAGCGATGAGGCCGACAGGCCGCCCACGTCGACGTCGCCCGGCCGGCCGCCGCCGCCCTCTGTGTACCAGACCACCGGCAGCTTCCAGTGCTCGGCGAACTCCAGGATGCGGTCGGTCTTCTTGTGGCTGAAGTGCCCCTGCGTCCCCGCCAGCACGGTGAAGTCGTAGGCCAGGGCGACGCAGCGCGAGGTCTCCGCGCCGAACAGCTCGCCGTTCACCTCGCCGACCCCGGTGATGATGCCGTCGGCCGGCGTGTTGACCTGCAGGTCCTCGATCGTGCGCCGCCGTCGCTGGGCGGCGATGGCCAGGGCGCCGAACTCGCGGAAGCTGCCGTCGTCGAACAGGTGCGCCAGGTTCTCGCGTGCGGTCCGCTGGCCCGTCCGGCGGCGGCGCGCGACGGCGTCGGGCCGGTTCGCATCCAGGGTCAGGGCGTATCGCGCGCGCACCTCGGCCAGGTCCGGGCGGATCCGCTCCAGATCGACGGCCTCGACCACCTCGGCGTGGTCGGCCTGGTCGCCGGCCTCGATGAAGGCCAGCGGCTGGCCCTCGTCCACCGTGACGCCGACCCCGGCCGCCAGGCCGCGCAGCACGCCGCCGAGCGTGGCGGTGACGACATGCTGCATCTTCATCGCCTCCAGCACGGCGACCGGCTGGCCGGCGCGTACGATGGCGCCCTCGGCGACCTCGAAGCTGACGATGGTGGCGCGAAGCGGCGCGGCGAGCGCCTGCGTGCCGGCCGGGGCCTCGGCCCAAGGGGTCTCGGCCGTGGCGGCGGCCTCCGCCTTCGGGGGTTCCAGCTCCGCGGCGCGGGCGACGAAGCGGGGCAGGTTCGCCTCCAGGAAGTGGGTGTCGGCGGTCCCGGCGGCCACCTCCGGCGCCTCCAGGATGGCGCGCAGCAGGGCCAGGTTGCTTTCCGCGCCGTCGATGCGGAACTCGGCGGCGGCGCGCGCGGCCCGGGCGATGGCAGATGCCAAATCAGGTGCGGGGCTATGGACGATCAGCTTGGCGATCATCGAATCGAAGGCCGGGCTGGGGCGATAGCCGCCGTACCCCGCGCCATCGATGCGCACCCCCGGACCACTGGGCGGCTCGTAGCGGCCGATCGCCCCGCCGGCGCCGGTGACCGCGCCCTCCGCCGACAGCCGTTCCAGATTGATCCGCAGTTCAAGGGCGTGGCCGCGCACCGGCGGCGGTCCGGCGCCCAGGCCGACGTCGGCCAGGCTTTCGCCGGCGGCGAGGCGGAACTGCACCTGCACCAGATCGAGCCCGGTCACCGCCTCGGTGACGGTGTGCTCCACCTGCAGGCGCGGGTTGGCCTCCATGAAGACCGCGGTCTCGCCGTCCGCGGCGTCGAGCAGGAATTCGAACGTCGCCAGCCCGACCAGCCCCGCCGCCTGCGCCATCCGGACGGAGGCATCCTGCAGGGCCTGGCGCACCTGGGGCTGCAATCCGATCGCCGGGGCGATCTCGATGAGCTTCTGGTGGCGTCGCTGGATGGAGCATTCGCGGTCGTGGACGGCCACGGCGGCGCGGCCGTCGCCGCAGACCTGGACCTCGATATGCCGCGCCCGCAGGATCAGCCGCTCAGCATATAGCCGGCCGTCGCCGAAGGCCGCCTGGGCCTCCTGGGCGCAGGCCGCATAGGCCGCGGCGGGATCCTCGCCCGGCGTGAGGCGGCGCATTCCGCGGCCGCCGCCGCCCGCCACCGCCTTCAGCATCACCGCCGCACCGGCCGGCAGGCCGGACTGGAAGGCGCGGATGTCGTCGAGGCTCGCACCGCCCTGCGTCCCGGCGACGAGCGGAACGCCCAGGCTCGCGGCGAAGGCGCGGGCCTGCGCCTTGTCGCCGAACAGGTCCAGCGTCTCGGGCGACGGGCCGACGAAGGTCAGCCCGGCCGCCGCGCACAGCCGCGCAAAGGCCGCACTCTCCGACAGGAAGCCGTAACCCGGGTGCACCGCCTCGCACCCGGCGCCCAGCGCCGCCACCACCAGGGCTTCGGCGTCCAGATAGGCCCGTGGCCCGACGCCGGTCAGGGCCACGGCCGAGTCCGCTCGGCTGCGATGCAGAGCCGAGGCGTCGTCCTCGGAGAAGACCGCCACCGAGCGGAGGCCCAGATCCGCCGCCGCCCGGGCGATGCGAATGGCGATCTCGCCGCGGTTGGCGATCAGGACTGTCTTGAACGTCAGGCCATCGCCTCCGCCTTGGCGCCCGCGAAAGCCGGCAGGAGGTGGCGGCCGGCCAACTCCATGCTCTTCAGCACCGCCGCGTGCGGGATCGAACCGAACTGCATCATGCACATCATGCGGTCGGCGCCGATGCCTTCATAGCCCGCGATCTTCTTCGCACAATGATCCGGGTCGCCGATGACGACGCAATCCAGCGCCTCCAGCACCTCGTGGGCCTCCTGCTTGCCGATGGTCTCGCCGGTGGCCATGCGCTTCAGCACGCGCACGACCTCGGGGTCGTCGTCCTGGATGACCGTCTCGTTCGGGTCCAGTTGCTGCAGCGCCGCGGTGTCGCGCGCCGAGTTGGGGTGCAGGCCGGCCTTGATCATGTCGTACCAGACGCTGCGCGGCACCTTGAACACCACGGGCGCCGCGTTGACGTACCAGAGCGCCGACCAGGCCGCGCCGTTGGCGATCGCCTGGGCGCGGCTCTCGGCCAGGTGCACGAAGGTGAAGCAGCCCTTCTGCGGGTTCACCAGCTTGCCGGCCGGCGTCTTGCAGGCGGCCAGGCCGCGGTCGTGCTCGCGCAGCATCTGGCCCAGGAACGCCACCGGGCTCAGCAGGGTGGTGCCCAGCGCGCCCACGCCCATCTCGCCGGCCATGAAGAAGCTCTCCGGCGAGCCGCAGGTCTGCCACAGGCGCGGGTGCGGCTGCTGGACCGGCTTGGGCACCACCTCGCGCGGGGGGACCTTGTAGTCGGGGCCGTCCCAGGAGAATTCCTTCTCCGTCCACATGCGCGGGATCATGTGCATGGCGTCGCGCACCTGGTCGCGGGCGCTCTCGGGATTGACCCCGAAGGTCTCCCACTCTTTGCCGCCCGACTTGGCCAGCCCCAGTTCGAAGCGCCCGCCGGACAGCACATCCAGCGTCGCGGCGCGCTCGGCCACCCGCAGCGGCGAATTGATGTTGAAGGGGGCCAGGACGCCGGCGTGGCCGACGCGCAGGCGTTCGGTCGCCATGGCGATGGCGGTCAGCACGATCTCCGGCGCCGAGGAATAGCTGAACTCCGGGGCGCCATGGTGTTCGACCTGCCACCAGGTCTCGAAGCCGGCCGCTTCCGCCGCCTTCGCCTGGGCGATGATCTCGCGGAACAGGCTGGCCTCGTCCTGGGCGCCGCTCCAGGGGAACGCGCGCTGGATTTCGCAGAAAACATCGAACTTCATTTCCGTCCGCTCCCCAGAGTCTTGTTACATAACGTACGTTACGTATGGGCGCGCGCCGTGTCATGTCAAGGATCGGAGCACGGACGAGACCGCCGCGTCTGTGTCAGCCCGCGAAGGCGCCGCCGTTGACCACGAGCTCGGTCGCGGTGATGAAACCGGGCCTGCTCCGAGGCCAGGAACACCACGGCCGCGGCGACGTCGGCGATAATGGCCGACGCCTACACCCTGTTGCGTTTACTGAGCCCCGATGCGGTAGACCCGCGTCGCCACGCCTTGGAACATCGCCGCTTTCTCGGCGGCGCTGAACCCCTGGACGATCTTCTTGTGGGCGTTCCACAGGACGTCGTAGCTGCAGGCCCGCTTGTCCATAGGGAAGTTGCTTTCGAACAGGCAGCGGTCGGGTCCGAACAGGTCGATGGCGGTCAGGTAGTAGTCGCGGTTGGCGGCGACGAGCTCGTCCGACGTCGGCGGCAATGGGCGCTCGTTCCAGCCGAAGCCGTTGAAATGCATGTTTAACCCGCCCAGCTTCACGACCACGTTGGGGCAGGTGGCGAGGGTCGCCAGGCCAGCCTTCCAGGCGGCGAACACCGCCGCGCGCCGGCCGGCGTAGTAGCCCATGCCGATCGGGGTGCCGATGTGGTCCAGCACGATGGTGAGGTCCGGCACCGCGCGGGCCAGCGCGGCCACCTGGTCGATCTGGTGGTGAAAGACCCACAGGTCCAGCACCAGGCCACGACGCGCCAGCTCGCGAGCGCCGGCCCGGAAGCTAGCCTGTTCCATGAGGTCGAAGGGCGGATTGGGCCAGGGATCCAACACCCCCTGGGGGTCGGCGGCGACGATCGGCCGGACGCCGCGATAGCGGTCCGGCGCGCGGGCGGCGTGTGCGTCCACCACCTCGCCCACGACCTCGCCCAGGGTGAGGTCGACGGAACCGGTGATCGCCGCGCAGATGCGCGCCTCGCCGAACACGCCGCTGGCCGACTGGGCCGCGATCCCGTTGGCGAACTCGATCTCGCCCAGGGAGCGAAAGCGCCGGGGACCGTCCGGCCGGTACATCGCGCCACACTCGGCGAAGACGGTCGCCACGATATTGTGCCCCGCGCCCGACCCGCCGATATCGGCCAGTAGCTCGGGCAGCAGGTAGGTGTCGTGCGGCAGCTTCCACAGGTGGTGGTGCGCGTCGACGATGGGCAGCCCGGGCTCCAGGATCGGCTCCCAGACCTGGTCCAGCCACTCGGTCCGCACGGGCCATTCCATGGACATGTCGACGCGTTCCCAGGCCAGAGCAAGACGATGCCGCGCCGAGCGTAACAAGTGTTACGCCAGCGCTCCAGTCGTGGCGGACGGCCGGCTAGAAGTTCACCGCGATGCGGAGGCCGTAGGTGCGCGGCGGGTAGTAGACGAAGTTGTCCGGCTCCTGCACCTGATGGCCCAGCGAGATCGACTGCAGGCCGTCGTTGGAGATGATGGCGTCGTTCTCGATGTTGTTGACGAAGGCGTCGACCCGGTAGCGGGCGTCGAGGCTGACCCAGGTCACCCGCGCATTGGTGGCGTGGTAGGCCTTCTGCCGCGAGGTGACGTAGTTGTCGGGCAGGAAGTCGACCTTGCCCGAGAAGAAGGTGTCGACCCGCGGGGTGACCGAACCGAAGGCGGTCTCGAACCGATACTCGCCGCCCAGGTTGAAGGAATAGGGCGGGGTCTGGTTGAGCCGCTGGCCCTTGAAGTTGCAGGCCAGGGTGACCGCGGCGCAGCCAGGCCCGGGGGCGCTGAACCGGGTGTCGGTGGTGATGTAGCGCCCGTACTTGGCGTCGGTCAGGGTCATCGAGGCGTTGAAGCGCAGGTTGTCGACCGGCACGACCGTCAGTTCGCCCTCCAGGCCATTCACGTCCGTCGTGCCGTTGACGTTGTTGATCCCGGACTGCGTCGAGCTCTGGATGAACACCTGCAGCCCCTTGATCTCCTCGTGGTATGCGGCGAGGTTCAGCTGCACGCGGTTGTGGAGGAAGCGCGACTTGAAGCCGGCGTCGTACGAGGTGAGCTTCTCGGGGTTATAGAGGTTGGGCAGACCCGTGATGTTGCCGCCGGCCAGGTAGCCGCGGGACACCGAGGCATAGACCATGGTGGCGTCGTTCACCTGATAGCTGGCCCCCACCTTGCCCGTGACCTGGTCCCAGGTCTTGCTGAACGGCCCGGCGGTCACCCCGCAGCTGCCGCCGCAGACCCGGGGGAGCTGGTAGTCGAGGGAATTGTAGCCGAACTTCTTGTCGTGGGTGTAGCGGATGCCGACCGTCAGGGTCAGCGGGATGCCCGCCGAGGTCTTCGCCAAGTCGTAGTCCACCTGGGCGAACGGCGCCCAGGACTTGGTCTTGCTTAGCCCGGTGGAGAAGAAGTTGAAGGTGTCGAACGGCGCCGTGGGGCCCAGGTCGTTGTAGCCCAGGTCGCGGTAGCCGAAGTCCTGGAAGTTGCGGCCGTAGAAATAGATGCCGCCCACCACCCACTTCAGCGGCGAGGTCTCGTCCTTGGAGGCGAACCGCGCCTCTTCCGAGAACTGTTTGCTGTCGAGCACCCAGCTGGTCCCCAGCGCGATCGGCAGGTCGGAGCCGTCGCCGTCGCTGACCTGGCGGACCTTGCTGCGGCCGTAGGCGGTCACCGAGGTGAACTGGGCGAACGGCAGGGTCCAGTCGAAGGTCCCGGAGTACAGCTGGGTGTCGTTCTTGGCCTTGTCGGGGGCGTCGTGGCAGACGGTGCGGGCCCTGAACTTGGCTGCCGTGCTGAAATCGCAGGGCGAGCCGATGGGGATGCCCAGCGGCGGGGCGATGAACCGCGCGGGGGTCTCGTACCAGGCCGTGGTCGTGCCCGCGGCGCCGTCGTTCCGGCTGGCGCTGGCGGCCAGCAGCAGCCGCGCCCGCGCGCCCAGCTCGAAATCCAGCTGGCCGCGGACCATCTGATAGTCCTGGGAATCCAGGTCGTGGGTGGCGGTCGGTTTGGTCGAGAGGTTCCTCGTATAGGGGTCGTGCTCGGCGGAGACCGCGGTCAGCCGGCCCAGCACCTTGAAGTCGCCGTTGTCGATCAGCGGGCCGGTGACGAAGCCGCGGAAGGTGCGCGCATCATAGTTGCCGATCATGGCGTCGACCCCGGCCCCGAAGGTCGCCGACGGCTTGTTGGTGATGACGTTGATCGAGCCGCCCACCGAGTTGCGGCCGTAGAGGGTGCCCTGCGGACCGCGCAGCACCTCGACCCGCGCGATGTCATAGAACTCCGGGTCGATCGAGGTCGTGCGCTGCACGTAGACGCCGTCGATGTTGTAGGCCACCGGCGAATCGCCGCCCGGCGTGGTGTTCTGGCTGCCCAGGCCGCGCATGGTGATGACGTTCTCGCCGCCGGTCACGCCGGCGCCGAAGCGCAGGGACGGCACCCGGGTGCCCAGTTCCTTGAAGCCGGTGACACCCTGCGCCTCCAGCGCCTTGCCATCCACGGCGCTGATCGCGATCGAGACCTGCTGGATGTTCTCCTCGCGGTGCTGGGCGGTGACCACCACCTCGCTGATGGCGGTGTCGTGCGGCGCGGGATCGGCGGCGCGGGCAGCGCCGGCCGCGTTCAGCAGGCCGGCCGCGGCGACGCCCGAAAACAGGCGTGCGGCTCGTGAAGTGCGCAAGGTGGCCATGTGGTTGTCCTTCCCCGAGTGCTGTGGTCGGGGAGCCTTCAGGCTCCTCCGTGGTCGTGAACCGATCGGCGTCAGCCGGCCTCCCCCAGCGCCTCGTTGGCGCGAGAGTGGCGGACGCCGGGGGCGAGTTCGATCATCTCGATGATATTGCCGTTGGGGTCGTAGCAGCACACCGTGCCGACGACGCCGAGCGCCTGGTCTGGCGAATGGACGGCCTGGGCAAAGCGCACGCCCTGCGCCGACAGCGCCATGTAGGCCTCGTGCACGTTACGGGTCTTGAAGGCCAAGATCCGCGGCACTGTCTCCGCCGCCCGCGCCGGGTCCGGGAATTCGGCCTGGGGCTCCAGCCATTCCAGCAGGTCGATCATCGGGCCATTCGGGTCGGCCGGCAGGACCATCAGCACGCCGCGGCCGGAGGCTCGCGTCAGGCCGAACAGCCCGGCCACGAACGGCGGCCACTTCACGTTGCGGCGGTCGTTCAGCACCTCGAAGCCCAGCAGCCGGTAGAAGGCGACGGACTCGTCGAGGTCACGGCAGTTGACCACCGTGTGGTAGAAGTTGGTCAGCGCCCAGCCGGCTTCGCTCACGATGTACGCCCTCCCTCCGCGGCGCTCGGGGAGAGCGGTGCGCCGGTGCGTCTGACGACGTTCCCGACCCCGCCGTTCAGCCTCCGCGGCGCGCCTGAGCGCACCGGAAGCTCACCTCCGAACCGCCTAGGCCAAGAACATAACGCTGGTTCTGTTCGAAGGGCAAAGGAATAATATAACGCTCGTTTGGTTCGTGCAGCCGGCGGCCACGAAGCCGCAGCAGCCGCCCCCGCGTTTGCGGCTCATCCCCAGGTGGCGGGCGATGAATTCAGTGACCAAGAGGTCCATCAGCAGATCGACGAGCGGATCCAGCCCCACCTCGTGCGGCCCACACCGCGGGGGCGCCCGATCAGGCCGGCGTCCGGGCGGCGCGGCGGACCTTGGCCGGCGGCGTGGCGGGCTTGCGCGCGGTCGCGGCTCCGGCGCCGACCGGGCCCAGCCTGAGCTCGATCAGCGAGTCCACATACTGCTTCTGCGCCGGCGTCGTGAACTTGCCGGCGCCGATCAGGACCTGGACCCCGATGCCGTCGACCAGCGCGACCAGTTCGCGACCAGCGTGCTCGGCGTCTAGGTCGGCCGGCGCATCGCCCTCGGCCTGGGCGCGGCGGATCAGGCTGGTCAGCCGGTTCGTCCACTCGCGATAGCGCTCGCGCATCACCCGGCCCACCTCCGGGCTGTAGGCGGCGCGCTCCCAGAACGCGACCCAGAACCGCCAGCGGCCCCGCTTTATCGCCGTGGTCGGCAGCGCCGAGTGGATCAGGTGGCGCAGCGCCTCGCGGCCGGAGGTCTCCAGGGCGATCTCTTCCATCTGGCCGCGCACTTCCTCGGCGGCGTACTCCGACGCCGCGATGAGCACCTGGTCCTTCGACTGGAAATAGTGGGTGAGCGCCCCGGTGGTGAATCCCGCCTCGCGGGCGACTTCTCGCACCGTCAGGCCTTCCAGTCCCAGCCGGGTGATGACCTTCAGCGCCGCGGCCGCGAAGACCTTGCGCCGCTCGTTATGATCCGCCTGCCGGGCCATCGGTCTCCTGCATTCTGATTCGCGTGACGATCACGCCGGCAACATAGCGGCGACGCCGAGGGCGCATACGATTCACCCTCCTGCCGTACACCAAACGTGCCTTCTGAACCATTCCAGAGCAGTGGCGATGGCCGCGGGGCGATACGCGGATCGCACGGCGCCAAGCGGGCTCGGATCGGTGAGTTCGCGCAGGAGTGTAGGCCGCCGTGACTCGGGCGTGGACGCGTCACGAGGCGTCGCGGATCGCCTCGGCGAGGAGCGGAAGCTCGGCATCCGCGACGGTGCGCAGGTCGAGCAGGACGACGTCGCGCTCGATGCGGCCCAGCACGTGGGTGGCGCCGGTGCGGAGGCGTCGGGCCAGGTCCTCGGCGCCGAAGCGGGCGCTGCGCAGGGCGGTGGCGCGGCTGGGGAGCGCGTGCATCGGCATGGCGCCGCCGCCCGCATACCCCTGGGTCTCGACGGTCTGCGCCTCAAGCATCGGAAGCCCGGCTATCAGGACGCCGAGCGCTTGCGCACGCGCCGCCACGACCTGCGCCGGCTCGGTGAGCATCCGCAGGACCGGCACCCGTCGGGTCGGATCCGCGGGCGGGCGATAGAGACGGAGCGTGGCGACCAGCGCCGCGAGAGACAGCTTGTCGAGGCGCAGCGCCCGGGCCAGCGGATGGCGCGCCAGGCGATCAACCAGGTCGCGACGCCCGGCAGCGATCCCGGCCTGCGGCCCGCCGAGCAGCTTGTCGCCGCTGAACAGCACGAGATCCGCCCCGGCCTGGAGGCTGGCCTGCACCATCGGCTCGTCGGCGATGCCGTACGGCGACAGGTCGATCAGCGCCCCGCCGCCCAGGTCCTCGACCAGCAGCAGGCCATGGGCGTGGGCGAAGTGGGCCAGGGTGTCCAGGGCCGGCGCGCTGGTGAACCCGGTCATGCGAAAGTTGCTGGGATGGGTGCGCAGGATCACGCGCGCATCGGGGTGGTCGCGCAGGGCCTGCTCGTAGTCCCGCAGATGGGTGCGGTTGGTCGCGCCCACCTCGACGAGGGCGGAGCCGCTCTGGGCCACGACGTCGGGCACCCGGAAGCCGCCGCCGATCTCGACCAGCTCACCGCGAGACACGATGACCGGCGTCCCCGCCGCCAATGCCGCCAACGCGAGCAGCACGGCGCCGGCGCAGTTGTTGACCGCCAGCCCGGCCTCGGCGCCGGTGATCTCGGCGATGAGCCCGTCCAGATGGTCGTGGCGTGACGCGCGACGGCCGGTCTCCAGGTTGATCTCCAGATTGCCGTAGCCCATGGCCGCCTGCATCGCGGCGACGGCTTCCACCGCCAGCGGCGCTCGCCCCAGGTTCGTGTGGATCACCACGCCGGTGGCGTTGATCACCGGAAACAGCGTGTCACGCGCACCGTCGGCGAGCCGCGCCTCGGCGGCGTCCAGCAGCCCGGCGACCGACGGAACCGCGCGCGGGTCGAGCGCAAGCTGCGCCCTTGCCTCGGCCAGGACCGTCCGCAGCGCCCCGGCGAGCGCCGCCGCGCCGAACCGGGCGTTAAGCGGCCGCGCGGCAGGGTCATCACAGATCGCACCCACCGCCGGCAGGCGGCGGCGTGGATCCGGATTGCCAACTTTGGAGGCCTCGCGCGCGACGACCGTTCTCCCTGTACGAGCCGCGACCGTACAGGGCCGCGGAGAACGGCGGCAAGCGGCTCGGCCGCACGGATGACGGACGCGGCGGTTCGACGTAGGGACTGTGCATGCGCTCCCTCAGCCTGGCGGTGGTCGGCCACGTCAATCACGGCAAGACCGCGCTCGTTCGGGCGCTGACCGGCATGGAGACCGACCGGCTGAAGGAAGAGATCGCGCGCGGGCTCTCGATCACCCTGGGCTTCGCCTGGCGCGACTATCCGGCGACCGGCGTCGACTTCATCGATGCGCCCGGCCACGAGGACTTCATCCGGGCCATGGTGATGGGCGCCACGGGCGCGCGGGCGGCCCTGCTGGTGGTCTCCGCCACCGAAGGGTTCGGACGCCAGACGCACGAGCATCTGCGCATCGCCGGGCTCCTGGGCCTGCGGGCCGGGATCGTCGCCGTGACCAAGGCGGATCTGCTGCCGGACGGCAGTTGGCCGGCGGTGCGCGCGCGCATTGCGGCCGAGCTCGATGGGACCTTCCTGGCGGCCGAACCGGTGGTGCTCTGTTCGTCTGTGACCGGCGACGGGCTGGACGGGCTGCACGTCCAGCTGCAGGCGCTCGCGGTCCGCAGCCCCGCCCCCGATCGGCTGCCCGGCGCCTACCTGCCGCTCGACCGAGTCTTCAGCGTCGCCGGGGCCGGCACGGTCGCCACTGGGACGTTGCAGGGCGGGGTGCTGACGACCGGTCAGGACGCCGTGCTCGAACCGTCAGGGCGAAGCACCAGCCTGCGACAGGTCCAGATCCATGGCCGCGCAGTCGAGCACGGCCCGCCGGGCGGCCGGGTCGCGGTGGGGCTGCGCGGGGTGTCCGCGGACGAGATCGAGGCCGGAGAGGTGCTGTGCGCGCCGGGCGCCTACCAGGCCAGCCTGCTGGTCGATGTCGAGGTCAGCCTCGCGCCCACCAGCGCCCGGCCGCTGAAGAGCACGGACGAGGTGCGGGTGATGTGGGGCGCTCGCCAGGATATCGGCAAGGCGCGCCTGATCGGGGCGAACATGATCGTGCCCGGCGAACGGGGTCTGGCCCAACTGCGGTTTTCGGCTCCGGTGGTCGCCTATGCCGGCCAGCGGGGCATTCTGCGCCGGCCATCCCCGGCCGAAACCATCGGGGGGGTGGTGGTGCTGGACCCGGTGGCGCCGCGGCTTCGCGGGCGCGTCGATGCGCGGCGCTGTCTGCTGGACGCCGTCATCGCGCAGAACCTCGACCAGATCGCGGCCGAGCTCGCGCACCGGGATGGCGGCATCCTGTCCATCGGTGAGGCCGCGCGGCTGTCGCGGCGGTCGCCCGCCGAGGTCCGCGATCACCTGGGCGAGACCTTCGACAGGCTGGACGACGACGTCCTGGCCACGGGCGCCGGAGTCGTCCGGGCCCGGCAGGCCTACCTCGTGCGCGTCGCCGAGGCGCACCGGGACGCGCCGACCCGCGCCTGGACGCCGGTCAACGCGATCCGCGCCGGCCTGGCGCGCACGGCGTCCCGCGACCTCGTCGCCCACGTCGAGAAGCGCCTGGCGGCCGCCGGCGAAATCCGTCTGCAGGGTGCTCAGGTCGCACTCCAGGGCCATGAACCCCTGGCCGCGCTCCCGCCCGCCGCCGTGGCCCGCCTCCGCCGGATCGAGGCGGCGTTGCGGGACGGCGGGATGACGCCGCCGGACCCGGCCGCGCTCGCCGACCCCGGAGCGGACGACGCGGCGCTGGTCGCCTTGCTCATCGAGTCCGGTCGCCTCGTGCAACTCCGCAATGTCGCGCTCAGGCAGACCCTGACCTTCCACGTCGAAGCGTTCGACGCCGCCCTCGAGGCTCTGCGCGCCGCCTTCCCGCCGCCGACCGAGTTCACGACCGGCGAGGCCCGTGCGGCGCTGGGCACATCCCGGAAGTTCATCGTGCCGGCGCTGGAATTCCTCGACGCCCGGGGCGGCACGGTCCGGCGCGGCGATATCCGCCAGGTGGTCGGCGCATAAAACCGCTTCGGCGTTCCACGTAAGCCGCTTTAGGGTCGACGCGATGGAGGTGACTGGAGTCTGGTGGCTTCCCTGGTCTTCAAAACCGGTGACACGTCCCAAAGGCGTGTGGTGGGTTCGATTCCCATCCACCTCCGCCAACGACCGCGCCCAGGCCCAGGCGCAGAGACAAGGACCGCCCGATGACCGCGACGCCGTTCTCCCTGCGCGACATGGCCGGCGAGCCCCGGCAATTCCCGACAGGGCGGCCCAGCCTGATCTGCTTCGTCAAGGAGGATTGCAACACCTGCAACCTGGCGGCGCCGGTGCTGGAGGCGTTCCACCAGGCCTGGGGCGATGTGGCCGACATCTGGCTGGTCGGGCAGACCGCCGACGGCAACGCCATCCTGAAGGACCGCCACGGCCTGACCCTGCCGATCCTGGATGACGGCGCGCTGCGGACCTCCCTGGCGTGGGACTTCGAGATCGTGCCGGCGGCCTACTGGATCGGGGCTCATGGCGAGCAGCGCGCGCCGCTCGAAGGGTTCGTCCGGGAAGAGTGGGAGACCCTCGCCAGGCAGATCGCCGCCGAGCTTGCCGCCCCCGCCGCCGCCGTGGCCTGGTCGGACCTTCCGGACTGGCGGCCGGGCTGCGGCTCGAAGCACCTGGACCCCGACATCCACGCCCGCCTGCTGGCCGAGGCCGAGGGCAGCCCGATCCGGGCGCGCCGGATCGAGATCGCGCCGGCCGACGACATCGACGAATTCATGTTCGACCAGGGCTTCAGCGACGGCCTGCCCGTGGTGGCGCCGACGCCGGAGCGCGTGCTGCGGATGCTGTCCGGAACGGCGCGCGACGCCCAGGACATCGTGGCCGTCGTACCGCCCAGCATGGCCCCTGTGACGGTGGAAAAGATCGCCATCAACGCGGTCATGGCCGGCTGCCGGCCGGAGTACCTGCCGGTGGTGATCGCCGCGATCGAGGCGGTCTGCACGGACGAGTTCAACATCCATGGCGTCAACGCCACCACCATGGGCGCCTCGCCGGTTCTGGTGGTCAACGGCCCGATCCGGCGCCGCATCGGCATGAACATGAAGCAGGCCGCGCTCGGCAACGGCAACCGCGCCAACGCCACCATTGGCCGCGCGGTCCGGCTGGTGGTCCGCAACGTCGGGGGGGCCCGGCCCGGCGGCACCGATCGCTCGACTCTATCGAGCCCGATGAAGTTCACGATGTGCTTCGCGGAATGGGAGGAAGGCTCGCCCTGGGAGCCGCTGCATGTCGAGCGCGGGTTCGAGAAGGACGACTCGGTGGTCACCGCGTTCGCCATGACCAGCGGCCCGGTACAGATCGTCGACCAGGAGTCGCGCGGGCCCGATCAGATCGCCGGCACCCTGGGCCTGGGCCTAGAGGGCGTGTTTCTTTCGAAGATCCATCGCATGCCCGTGGACGCCCTGCTGGTGGTCTGCCCCGAGCACGTCAATACCCTGACCAGCGGCGGCCCCTACCCGAAGGCGCGATTGCGCGACCGCATCCAGGCGGTGACCACGCGTCCACTGCGCGAGATGGTGGCCAACGAGGTCTCCGGCGCGGGAATCTCCCTCGCGTCCGCCGCCAAGATGACCGAGACCCAATTGGCGACGCCGTCGCCGAAGTTCGCCGATGGCAAGTTCATCCACATCGTCGTCGCCGGCTCCGAGGCCGGCAAGTTCTCCGCCGCCTTCCACGGCTGGCTCACCGGCGCCGCGGGCTCGGCCGTCGTTTCGCGGAAAATCGAATGCTGATAAACTGGCCACAGACCTTCGGAGGACGTCGATGACGACAATCCTGGACCCCACTGACGAGCGGGTGCCCGTCGCGCGCCAGATCACCCCGCGCACCGGGCATATCTCGGGCGTGATCGGCCTGCTGGATATCAGCAAGCCGCGCGGCAACGTCCTGCTGGACGAGCTGGAGCGCCTGCTGGCGGCGCGCTACCCCGGGGTCGAGACCCGGCGCTACGCCAAGCCCACCTTCGCCAAGCCCTGTCCGTCGGACCTGCGGCTGCAGATCAAGTCGGAATGCCAAGTCCTGGTCGAAGCCCTCGCCGATTGAGGATCATGCACGACGTGCAGTCTGCACGACACTGTGTGGTTCGAGATCCAGGGGCTGCCGGCCGTTTCCATAGCGTCGAGCGAATTCGCTGAGGCCGCCGAGGCCCAGCGCAAGATGCTGGGCATGGAGGGCGCGCGCTATGTCCTCGTGGATCACCCGATCCAGGACGCCACCGATGACGAGATGCGCGGCAAGGCCCGCGCCGTCCTGGAGGCGGTGATCGCGGCGTTGACGGGCTAGGTGTGAGCTCTCGATAGGTTGTCCATGCGACCCGAACCGGGGAAGCTGTGGCGATCGCTGCGGGCTAGCTCTTGTGATGGTGCGTCAACGCCTACGCGGGGCGGCCTATGCTGGCCAGCGCGGGCGGCGCCAAGAGGGGTGAGGCGGCGCGCGATTTCCTGTAGGGGCGGGCGCGATGCGCATCTTCATCGACGCCGACGCCTGTCCCGTGAAGGACGAGACCTACAAGGTCGCCGCCCGCTATGGCCTGACCACCTTCGTGGTCTCCAACAGCTTCATGCAGATTCCGCCGTCGCCGCTGATCAAGCGCCAGATCGTCGACGCCGGGCCCGACGTGGCCGACGACTGGATCGCCGAGCAGACCGAGCCCGGCGACATCTGCGTCACCAACGACATCCCCCTGGCCGACCGGGTGCTGAAGGCCGGCGGCGCGGCGATCGCGCCGAACGGGCGGCCGTTCACGGCCGATTCCATCGGCGCGGCGCTGGCCCAGCGCTCGATCATGGAGCACATCCGCTCGACCGGGGAGATCACCGGCGGGCCCCGGCCGTTCGGGGTCAATGACCGCTCGCGCTTTCTGCAGGCGCTGGACGAGGCGGTGAACCGCGAGCGCCGCAAGGGGCGCTGAGCGAGCCCGCTTGCATCGGCCAAGCGCCACGCTAGTTTGCCGGCGATTTTCGCCACCGGAGTCTTCCATGCGCCTGGGACCGATCCTCGCCGCCGCCGCCCTCGCCACCCTGGTTTCGGCCTGCGGCCAGTCCCAGCCGGCCGCGCCGGTGGGCGGCGATCAGGCGGGTTCCGCCGCCGCGCCTGCCCCGCCCATGAGCGACGCCGACAAGCAGGCGGCGCTGGCCGCCCTGCCCGCCCCCTACAAGACCGCCGACCTGGCAAACGGCGAGAGCAAGTTCGCGCTCTGCCAAGCCTGCCACACCCTGCCCCCCGGCGGCGCCAACATGACCGGGCCGAACCTCCAGGGGGTGATCGGCGCCAAAGCCGGCGAGGGCCATGCCGATTTCAAGTTCTCGGATGCGCTGAAGGCCTCGAACATCGTCTGGACGCCCGACAAGCTCGACGCCTGGCTCACCAAGCCGTCGGACCTGGTGCCCGGCACAAAGATGACCTTCGCCGGCCTCAGCGACCCCAAGGACCGGACCGACGTCATCGCCTACCTGATGGTGTCCACCGGCTACAAGCCCAAGTAGCGGCTCGCTCGAAAAGCGCAATTAATCGACATCAGTCAACCTTGACGCGCAGAAGCACACGCGTCATGGTGAGTCTGTCGACGACGAGCATCTGTCACTCGACACCCCAATCCGAAGGGCGGCGCCCCCCGCCGCCGGCCGGGCCCAGGGATCTGACACCCCCCCTTATATCCAGATCCCTGGCGCCGGCCGGCGCCGCCCTGGATCGTGGGGAGTTCACTACTCGGCGGCGTTGGCGACCCGCGACTTTTCAGCGTCCTCGAACGCCTCGATCCGCCGGGCGGTGGCCAACGGCGACTTCGTGAAGCGGGCGAAGACGTTGTAGAACACCGGCACGATGAACAGGGTCACCAGCGTCGCGAAGATCGCCCCGAAGAAGATGGTCACCCCGATGGTGCGGCGCGATTCGCCGCCCGCGCCGCCCTGCACGATCAGCGGGATCGCCCCCGCCGCCGCCGAGATCGAGGTCATGATGATCGGCCGCAGGCGCAGCGAGGCGCTCTCGATCACCGCCTCGCGGATCGACAGGCCCTCGTCGCGCAGCTGGTTGGCGAACTCGACGATCAGGATGCCGTTCTTGGCCGCGATCCCCACCAGGATGATAAGTCCGATCTGGCTGTAGGTGTTGATCGACGACCCGGCCATCAATAGCCCGAACAGCCCCCCCACCGCCGCCACCGGCACCGTCAGCATGATCACCGCCGGGTGGATCCAGCTTTCGAACTGCGCGGCGAGCACCAGGAACACCAGCAGCAACGCCATGCCGAACGCCAGCCCGATGGAGCCCGAGGCCTCGAGGTAGTCGCGCGCGCCACCGCCCCACTTGACCGTGAGGCCGGGATACTTGGCCGCCTCGGCCTTGAAGAAGGCGATCGCCTCGCCCATCGAATAGCCCGGGTTGAGCTGGGCGGAGAGGGTGATCGCCCGCAGGCGGTCGACGCGCGGCCGGTCCGGGGTGTCGCCGCGCACATGGCTGCTCACCACCGAGGCCAGCGGGATGGCCTCGCCCGTGCCGGAGCGGACATAGAGCTTGTTGAGATCGGCCTCGGTCTGGCGCTTCGACCGGTCGGCCTGCAGCAGCACGTCGTATTCCTGGCCGTTCTTGATGTAGGTGGTGACCCGCTTCGAGCCGAACATGGTCTCCAGGGCCTCGCCGATGGTCTGGGCCGAGACGCCCAGCGACGCGGCCTTCTCCCGGTCGATGTCCACCACCACCCGCGGGCTGGTGGGCTCATAGTCCAGGCGCGGCCGCGCCAGGCCGGGGGTGGTGTTGGCCGCGGCCAGGATCGGCTGCATCGCGCGTGCGATCTCGGGGAAGTCGGGCCCGGTGGCGATCAGCTGCATGGAGGTGCCCCCGCCGCCGCCTGGGCCGCCCCGCTGCAGGCCGCCCTCGGGCGAGATGATCGCCCGCACGGAGGTCACCGACGAAAGCTCGCGGTTCAGCTTGGCGGCGAACTCCGGCGCGGTGATCTTGGCCTTGTCCGACAGGATGCTGTTGCCGCCCCCGGAGTTGAACGACAACGCGCCGCCGCCGCCGCCGCCGAACCTCGGCAGGGCGAAGATGTAGCGGTCCAGGGTGCCGTCGCGGACGTGGCGCATCAGCACCGCCTCGACCTTCTTGGTCGCGGCCAGGGTGTAGTCGTAGCCGGAGCCTTCCGGCCCGGAGATGCTGATCTGCACGCGCCGGCGGTCCTCCTCCGGCGTCAGTTCGCGTGGCAAGGCGGTGAAGATCACGAAGGCGCCCAGGGCCAGGAACGCCACCAGCCCGAAGGCCCCGAACGACACCACGCGGCGCCCGAGCAGGCTCTCCAGCGAGGCGTGGTACGAGGTCTTCAGCTTGTGCATCCCGCTGTCGATATTGCGCGCCAGCCAGCCCTCGCTGTTGGCCGGCCGCAGCAGCTTGGAGGCCAGCATCGGCGACAGCGACAGAGCCAGCAGGGCGGAGAAGGCCACCGCGGCGGCCACGGAGACCGCCAGCTCCACGAACAGGCGGCCGATGAAGCCGGGCAGGAACATCAGCGGGGCGAACACCGAAATCAGCACGATGGTGGTGGCGACCACCGCGAAGAACACCTGCCGCGCGCCGCGCTGTGCCGCCACCACGGGCGGCTCGCCCTCGTCGATCCGTCTCTGGATGTTTTCCACGACCACGATGGCGTCGTCGACCACCAGCCCGATGGCCAGGACGAGCGCCAGCAGGGTCAGCAGGTTGATCGAGAATCCGAATGCGGCCAGCACGATGAAGGTCGACAGGATGCAGATCGGCGCGACCACCGTCGGGATGATCGCCGCCCGCGCCGTGCCCAGGAACAAGAAGTTCACCAGCGCCACCATACCCAGCGAGAAGGCCATGGTGATCCAGACCTCGTGGATCGCGTTGCGGGTGAACGCGGTGTAGTCGACCGCCACCGTAAGCTTGGTGCCCTTGGGCAGGGCCTTGTTGACCTCGTCGATGGTCCGGCGGACGCCGTCCGAGATTTCCAGGTCGTTGGCCTGGCTCTGGCGGGTGATGGCGATGCCCACCTGGTCCTGCCCATTGGACCGGAACAGGCGCCGCCGCTCGTCCGGCCCTTCCTCGACGCGGGCGATGTCGCCCAGCCGGGTGACGTAGCCCTGCGAGGCCGAGGCGCTGGCGACCGACCGGGTGACGCCCTGCGCGGCCCCCGCGCCGGTGGCCGCGCCGCCGACCGCGGCCGAGGCCTGGGTCTGGGCGGTCTGGCGGGCCGGTGTCACGGGCAGGCGCGCGAAGTCGGCCGGCGTGGAATAGCCGCGCCGGACGCGGATGGTGAAGTCCTTGGTGGGCGCCTCCAGCGAGCCGGCCGGCAGCTCGGCGTTCTGGGTGGTCAGCGCGGTCTCGACGTCCTCGACGGTGATCCCGCGGGACGCCATGGCGTCCGGATCGAGCCAGATGCGCATGGTGTAGAACTGGGCGCCGCCGACCCCGACCGTCGCCACGCCAGGCACGGTGGAGAGCCGCTCGACCAGATAGCGCTGGGCATAGTCCGACAGCTGCAGCCGGTTCATGGTCTTCGAGGTGAAGCTGATGAACATGATCGGCGCGGCGTCGGCGTTGGCCTTCTGGATCTGCGGCGGATCGGCTTGTTCGGGCAGCTGGGCGGTGACCCGGCTGACCGCGTCGCGGACGTCGTTGGCGGCGTCGTCGAGGTTGCGGCTGAGCTTGAACGAGATGCTGATCCGCGAGGCCCCGTCGCGCGACGACGAGGTCACCCGGTCGATGCCCTCGATCCCGGCCACCTGGCGCTCGATCAGCTCGGTGATCCGTTCCTCGATCACTTCGGCCGAGGCGCCGCGGTAGGTGGTGGAGATGCCGACCACAGGCGGGTCGACGCTGGGCAGCTCGCGCACGGTCAGCGAGCTGAAGGCCGCGAAGCCCACCACGCACAGCATGATGGCCGCGACCGCCGCGAACACCGGGCGGCGGACGGAGATGTCGGAGAGCATCATGCCGCGGGCCGCGGGCCCATCGGCCGCGCTCCGGTCGGAGAGGAGGACGTCGCCCCGCCGCCCGGCGGGGGCGCGCCAGGGTTCGGCCCGCCTGGAGCCATGCCCGGGCGGCCAGGGCCGCCGGCCGGTGCGCCAGGCTCGCCGCCGCCGGCCTGGGCCAGGCGCACCGGAATGCCGGGCTGCAGCTTGTTGAGGCCGTCGGCCACGATCCGGTCGCCCAGCTTCACGCCGTCGACGATTTCGACGAAGCCGGACTGGCGCACGCCGGTCACGATGGGACGCTGTTCGACCATCGCGGCCTTCCCACGCTGATGGATCATGTAGACGAAGGACCCCTCGCCCTGGATCGAGACCGCCGATTCCGGCGCGCTGGGGCTGGTGCGCTGGCCGCGCGAGATGCCGACCCGGATCATCATGCCGGGCTTCAGTTTGCCGCCGGCGTTGGCGAATTCGGCGCGGGCGATGATGGCGCGTGTGCGCTCGTCCACCCGGGTGTCCAGCCGCGAGATCCGGCCGCTGATCGTCTCGCCCGGATAGGCGTCGGCCGTCGCCAGCACGGCCTGACCCTCGCGGAGTTGGGCCAGGTAGCGCTCCGGCACCTGGAAATCGACGCGCATCACGGAGACGTCGTCCAGGGTGACGATCGGCGCGCCCGGGTTCACCAGGGCCCCCGGCGCCACGTCGGACAGGCCCACCACGCCGGCGAACGGCGCGCGGATCATGCGGTCGTTCTGCCGCGCCTGGGCCGCGGCGACATCGGCCTGGGCCGAGCGCCAGGCCGCCTCGTACTGTTCGATGGACGCCTTCGAGGCGAAGCCTTTCTCGCCCAGGGTCTTGTAGCGGTCATAGGCGCGCTGGGCCTCGACCAGGCGCGCCTGCGCCTGCGCCGTGCCGGCGTCCTGCTCGGTGTTCTTCAGCTCGACCAGGATCGCGCCCTTCTTGACGTGCTGGCCGTCGGTGAAGCGGATGCGGTCGATCAACTGGGTGGCCGCGGCGGTCAGGGTCACCGACTGACGGCCCTTGGCCACGCCCAGCACCTCGATGGTGTCCTCGAAGGCGTGGGGCCGGATCACCGAGACCGAGACCATGGCCGGGCCGCCGAAGCCGCCGCGC
>NZ_JANXWD010000048.1 GCF_025351295.1 Phenylobacterium sp. | reverse complement strand
CCATTTGAGGAGCGAGACAGAGATCTCATGAGCAAGATTATCGGTATTGACCTTGGCACGACCAATTCCTGCGTCGCCATCATGGACGGCAAAGCCCCCAAGGTGATCGAGAACGCCGAGGGCGTCCGCACCACCCCCTCGGTGGTCGGCATTCTGGAAGACGGTGAGCGCCTGGTTGGCCAGCCCGCCAAGCGCCAGGCCGTCACCAATCCGGAAAACACCCTGTTCGCCATCAAGCGCCTGATCGGCCGGCCCTACGACGACCCGGTGGTCGAGAAGGACCGCCACATGGTGCCCTACCAGATCGTCAAGGGCTCCACCGGCGACGCCTGGGTGCGCGCCCACGGCAAGGACTATTCGCCCCAGCAGATCAGCGCCTTCATCCTGCAGAAGATCAAACAGGACGCCGAGGCGTTCCTGGGCGAGAAGGTCGAGAAGGCGGTGATCACCGTCCCGGCCTATTTCAACGACGCTCAGCGCCAGGCCACCAAGGACGCCGGCAAGATCGCCGGCCTCGAAGTCCTGCGGATCATCAACGAGCCGACGGCCGCCGCGCTGGCCTACGGCCTCGACAAGAACGACGGCAAGAAGATCGCGGTCTACGACCTGGGCGGCGGCACCTTCGACGTGTCGGTGCTGGAGATCGGCGACGGCGTGTTCGAGGTCAAGTCGACGAACGGGGACACGTTCCTGGGCGGCGAGGACTTCGACATGCGCATCGTCGACTTCCTGGCCGACGAGTTCAAAAAGGAAAACTCGGTCGACCTGCGCAAGGATAAGCTGGCCCTGCAGCGCCTCAAGGAAGAGGGCGAAAAGGCCAAGAAGGAGCTCTCCTTCACCACCCAGTACGAGGTGAACCTGCCCTTCATCTCGATGAACGCGTCGGGTCCGCTGCACCTGAACATCAAGATCTCCCGCGCCAAGCTGGAAGGCCTGGTCGAGGACCTGATCAAGCGCACCATCGGTCCCTGCGAACAGGCACTGAAGGACGCCGGTCTGAAAAAGAGCGACATCGACGAGGTGATCCTGGTCGGCGGCATGACCCGCATGCCCGCGGTGGTTGAGACGGTGAAGGCCTTCTTCGGCCGCGAGCCGCACACCGGCGTGAACCCCGACGAGGTCGTGGCGCTGGGCGCGGCGATCCAGGCCGGCGTGCTGGGCGGCGAGGTCAAGGACGTCCTCCTGCTGGACGTCACCCCGCTGACGCTCGGCATCGAGACGCTGGGCGGCGTGTTCACCCCGCTGATCGAGCGCAACACCACGATCCCGACCAAGCGCAGCCAGACCTTCTCGACGGCTGACGACAACCAGTCGGCCGTGACCATCCGGGTCTTCCAGGGCGAACGCCCGATGGCCGCCGACAACAAGATGCTGGGCCAGTTCGACCTGGTCGGCATCCCGCCGGCGCCGCGCGGCATCCCGCAGGTCGAGGTCACGTTCGACATCGACGCCAACGGCATCGTCAACGTCCAGGCCCGCGACAAGGCCACCTCCAAGGAACAGTCGATCCGCATCCAGGCCAACGGCGGCCTTTCGGACGCGGACATCGACGCCATGGTCAAGGAAGCCGAGTCCAACAAGGTCGACGACGAGAAGCGCAAGGCGGCCGTCGAGGCCAAGAACCAGGCCGACGCGGTCATCCACTCGTCCGAGAAGGCGCTCGCCGAACACGGCGATAAGGTCTCGGCCGATGAGAAGCAGGCCATCCAGACGGCGCTCGACGACCTGAAGGCCAACCTGGACGATAGCGACGCCGAGACCATCTCGGCCAAGACCCAGACCCTCATCCAGGCTTCGATGAAGCTGGGCGAGGCCATGTACAAGGCCCAGCAGGGCGAGGCCGGCGACGGCGCCGAAGCCTCGGCCGAAGGGCATGCCGTGGACGACGTGGTCGATGCGGAGTTCGAGGAAGTCGATGGAGCCCATGGGGGAACCCACGGGTCCGGCGGCGACGAGAAGAAGTCGGCGTGACAACGCACTCCATGGCCCCTCTGAGCACCCCATGTTATGAGCGGGCTCTGGGGACGTCGCCTTCGCGGGACAACGGGACCCTCGCTCGCTCGGTTAAGGCCTTGCAGTCGAGCGAGGGTCTATCCATCCTCCTTCAAACAGATCCGAGCGTCTGACGTCTCATGCGGGACTATTACGAAATCCTGGGCGTGGATCGCGGCTGCGATGACGGCGCCTTGAAGGCCGCCTTTCGCAAGCAGGCGATGGAACACCATCCCGACCGCAACGGCGGTTGCGAAGAGGCCTCGGGCCGCTTCAAGGAAGTCAACGAAGCCTATTCGATCCTGAGCGATCCGCAGAAGCGCGCGGCCTACGACCGCTTCGGCCATGCGGGCGTGAACGGCCAGGGCGGCGCCGGCGGCGGCCAGTTCCACGACGTGCACGACATCTTCAACGAGGTGTTCGGCGACGTCTTCGGCGACATGTTCGGCGGGCGCGGCGGCGGTCGCCAGCGCGGCGGCCCGGCCCGCGGCAACGACCTGCGCTACGACCTGGAGATCACCCTGGAGCAGGCCTACGCCTCCGCCGAGGTGGAGATCACGGTCCCGGCGACGCTGCTCTGCGAAGCCTGCGACGGCTCCGGCGCCAAGCCTGGCACCAGTCCCACCCAATGCACCACCTGCCACGGCCAGGGCCGCGTGCGGGCCAGCCAGGGCTTCTTCTCCATCGAGCGCGCCTGCCCCCGCTGCGGCGGCTCGGGCCGGATGGTCATGGACCCCTGCGTCGAGTGCCGCGGCGCGGGCCAGATCCGCAAGCAGCGCACGCTGGCCGTCCGCATCCCGGCCGGCGTCGACGACGGCGCCCGCATCCGCCTCGCCGGCGAGGGCGACGCGGGCCAGCGCGGCGGGCCGCGCGGCGACCTCTACATCTTCATCTCGGTGAAGCCGCACGAGCTGTTCGAACGCGACGGCCTGGACCTGCTGTGCACCGTGCCGGTGCCGATGGCCACCGCCGTGCTGGGCGGCGAGATCGACGCGCCGTGCCTCATGGGCGGCGAGACCTGCGACGGCCAGTGCAAGCTGTCGGTCAGGGTCCCGGACGGCGCCCAGACCGGCAAGACCGTGCGCGTGAAGGGCCGCGGCATGCCCTCGCTGCGGTCGCGCGAACGCGGCGATCTGGTGGTTGAGTTGTTCGTCGAGACCCCCACCCGCCTGACCGCCCGCCAGCAGGAGCTGATCCGCGAATTCGCCGGCCTCTGCGGCGAGCAGCAGCATCCCAAGTCCGCGGGTTTCACCGGCAAGGCCAAGAAGTTCTGGGACGGGATCACCGGGACGGCCTGACCATTTGCGGCGGCGCGTCCTTTCGGCTAGAGACACCCTCCGCTGAAGACGCACCCGTAGCTCAGCTGGATAGAGCGTTGCCCTCCGAAGGCAAAGGTCACACGTTCGAATCGTGTCGGGTGCGCCAGCGAAGTTCAAGATCCCGGCCGGTACGCTAGACCTGGGCGGCGTGCCCCCTGGGGAAACATCGGCGGAGGTCCGGGGATGCAAACGCGCGACGCCGCCACGGCGAGGCCGCGGGTCTGCTTCCTCTACATCGCCCAGGCGCACCATGTGCCGCACAGCCTCTCGGTGGCCATGGAGCTGGCCCGCGCGCGGCCGGACATCGCCGTGGATGTCGCCGTGACCAGCGCCGAGGTGCTGGCCTATGCGCGTGAGGCGGCCGGGCGCCTAGGGGCCGCCGAGCTTGGCTGGCGGCTGCTGGGCCCGGCCTGGCTGCGGGCGCTGCACGGGTCGGACGGGGTGCCGATGAAGGTCCCGATGCTGGCGGCCAACGCGCCCACCCTGGCCGGCTACGATGTCATCGTCGCGCCGGAGCGCACCACCGCCCTGCTGCGGCGGCTGGGGCTGCGGGCCCGGCTGGTCTACACCCAGCACGGCGCGGGTGACCGCGCCGGGCCGTTCGAGCCCCGGCTGCGCCGGTTCGACTTGGTGTTCGCCGCCGGCCCTAAGCAGCGCGACCGGATGGTCGCCGAAGGCCTGGTCGAGCCGCAGCGCTGCGCGGTGGTCGGTTATCCGAAATTCGACTTCATCGACCGGCTGCAGCCGGCCCCGCCCCGGCTGTTTGCCCGGGCCCGCCCGACGGTGCTCTACAACCCCCACTTCTCGGCGACCCTCGGGTCGTGGCCGGCCTGGGGCCGCGGGATCCTGGAGCGGTTCGCGAGCCAGGACCGCTACAACTTGATCTTCGCCCCGCACCTGCGCCTGTTCGGCAGCCGGCCAGCCCGCGACGTCCAGGCGCTGGCGGCCTATGTCGGCCACCCCGGCATCCACATCGACCTGGGCGACACCCCGGCGGCCATCGACATGACCTATGTGCAGGCGGCCGATCTCTACCTCGGCGACGTCTCCAGCCAGATCTACGAGTTCCTCCGCCAGCCGCGCCCCTGCCTGTTCCTGAACCCACGGCAGACCCCGTGGCGGGACGACGAGAGCTTCCGGCACTGGCGGTTCGGGCCGGTGGTCGATCGGCTGGACGCGCTGTTCCTGGCGTTGGACGACGCGGCGGCCTCGCACCCGGCCTTCCGGCCCGCCCAGGAAGAGGGGTTCGCGCAGACCTTCTCGGTGACCGACGAGCGCCCGTCGCGCCGCGCGGCTCAGGCCATCGCCGGGCTGGTCGGGAGGTAGCGGCTCAGTCCTCACCCTCCGGGATCACGTCCACCTCAACGGTCAGGTCCTGCTTGCCCGACGCCAGGATGATGCCGTCGATGGGCGCCACGTCGGAATAGTCGCGCCCGACGCCCAGCTCGATGTGATCGTTCTGGGCGAGGATGGCGTTGGTGGGGTCGAAGCCGATCCAGCCGACGCCCTCGCCGCACCAGACGGTGACCCAGGCGTGGGTGGCGTCGGCGCCTTCCAGGCGTTGCTGGCCGGGCGGCGGGATGGTGCGCAGGTAGCCGGAGATGTAGCTGGTCGGCAGGCCCAGGCCCCGCAGGCCGGTGATCATGATGTGGGAGAAATCCTGGCAGACCCCGTGGCGGGCGTTGAAAGCCTCCAGCACCGGGGTCGAGACCTCGGTGGCGCCGGGGTCGTATTTGAAGTCGGCGTGGATGCGCCGCATCAGCTCCGACGTCGCCTCGACGATCGGGCGGCCGGGCGGGAAGCTCTGCCGGGCATAGTCGGTGATCATCGCCAGCTTGGGCGTGCGCCGGGTCGGGTAGAGGAAGGCGGCCGGCCCGTTGGCCTCCAGGCCGCTGGAGGAGAAGGCGGCGCCGCGGACCACCTCCCACTGCAGGCTGGCCGAGGCGTTGGGCAGCGGCGGGGCGTGGACGTCGACACGGGAATTGGCCTCGATGACCAGGGACGTGTGCGGCTTGTCGATGATCACGGTGACCACGGTCTCGCCGAACGGCCCGATACGCTCCTCGCGGACCGACGGCTCCGGCGTGACCGTGAGCGCCGTCTTCAGCACCGTCTGGCCCGGTGACGAGTTCGGGATCAGGCGCAGGACGCAGCGGGCGAAACTGACAGAGTTGCCGTAGGCATAGGTCGTGCGGTGGCGCAGGCCGTAGATCACGCGAGCCCCATCAGCTTGACGGTCGGCACGGCGCTGGCGCCCTGCAGGAAGAAGCGGTCGGCGATGGCGGCGGAGAACCGCATCAGCTCCCGCTCGAATTCCTGCACCTTGGCGGGGCCCAGGTGGGCGGCGTCCTCGGTTTCCACCTGGGCGGCCAGCGGCAGCAGGACGCGGCCCGGCTCCTCGAGCATCCCGTCCTCCTGCAACGAAGGCAGCACCGCCAGGTGCTCCTTCAGGACCGCGACCTGGAAGGCCAGAGAGCGGGTGTTGTACGGGTCCAGCATGACCATGTCGCGCACCGGGACCAGGGCCAGGCCGACCAGGTAGCGGGCGCGGTAGCTGATCTGGCTGTCGACCAGGTCCAGCAGCAGGTCCAGGTCGTCGGTGGTGGCCTCGTCGTGGGCCAGGATGCGGGCGAGCGCACAGGTGTTCACCGCCCGCTCGATCCGACGGCCCATGTCCAGGAAGCGCCAGCCGGCCACCCGATTCATGTTCTCCGACGCGAGGCCCGAAAGGCCGGCCAGGATCTGCAGGGCGTCCTCGGCCTGCCGGAGCGCCTGGGCCTCGGAGAAGATGCCGTCCGCGCCGCTGGCCATCTCGGCCTCCAGGTCCAGCAGCAGGGCCCAGAAGTCGGCGGAGAGCCGTTCGCGCATGCTGGAGGCGGTGCGCTGCGCCGAGCGGACCAGGTTGATCACCGAGCCGAAGGCATTGGTGTCGTGCAGGCTGGAGCGCGCCACGTCCAGCGCCCGGCTGCCGACCGCCGAAGGGCTGAGGGCGCCCCAATTGACCAGCAGGTGCTGCAGGCTGTCCAGGGCGTCGCCCTCGGTGCGCGCCGCGGACTCGGTGTCCATCAGGCTGGTGCACAGCGCGCGGACCAGGCGCAGCGTCCCCTCGGCGCGTTCCACGTAGCGGCCCAGCCAGAACAGGTTGTCGGCGGCGCGGCTGGGCAGGTGGCCCAGGATGCGGCGGACCTTCACGTCGTCGCGGCTGGCCATCAGACTGATCCGCTCCACCGGCTTGTCATCGATGATCCAGACGTCGGCGGTGTTGGCCCCCTCGCCCATCGAGATGGCGCGCGCGTCGGTACGGTCGGAGGTGCGGCAGAAGCCGCCGGGCATGATCTTGATCCCGTCCGGCGTCCAGGCGGCGAACACCCGCAGCACGAAGGGCGCCGGCTCCAGCCGGCCGTCGCGCAGGACGGGCATGGTGGAGAGCTGCACCACCTCCTGGCCGACGAAGTCGATCGGCCGGTCGGCCATCCGCGCCCGCAGCGAACGGCGCTCGACCTCCGACATGTCCGAAGTCAGGCTAGGCGCGCTCAGTAGGCCCTCCCCGCCGACCGCGCCGTTGAAGGCCGGCCCGATGGCCAGGGTGTTGAAGTTGCTCTCCACCAGCTCCTGTTCGCGCGGCTGGCCGCACCACCAGGTGGCGATGTTGGGCATCTTCAGGTCCTCGCCCAGCAGGCGGCGGCAGAGGCGCGGCAGGAAGCCCATCAGGGACTTGCTCTCGATCACCCCGCTCCCGGGCAGGTTCAGCACCGCCACCCCGCCGGCGCGGATCGCCTCCAGCATGCCGGGCGTGCCAAGGCGCGAGGCGCTGTTGAGCTCGAGCGGGTCGATGAAGTCGGCGTCGACGCGGCGCAGGATCACGTCGGCGCGCTTCAGCCCGGCGATGGTGCGCACGTAGACCTTGCCGTCGCGCGCCACCAGGTCGTCGCCCTCGACCAGCAGGAAGCCCAGGTAGCGGGCCAGGTGCGCCTGTTCGAAATAGCTTTCGCTGAAGCGCCCCGGGGTCAGCAGGCAGATGCGCGGATCGCTGCGGTCGGCGGCGCTCGACAGCCCCTGGCGCAGGCCGTCGAAGAAGGGCGCCAGGCGCTGCACGTTCATGGCGTTGTAGAGGTTCGGATAGGCTCGGGAGAGCACCAGCCGGTTCTCCAGCGCATAGCCCGAGCCCGAGGGCGCCTGGGTGCGGTCGTCCAGCACCCACCAGCGGCCGTCGGGCCCCCGGCCCAGGTCGGCGGCGTAGATCTGGGTGTAGCGGCCGCCCACCGGCTTCACGCGGCGCATGGCCCGCAGGAAGTCGGTGCTGCCGGTGAGCGCCGCGGCCGGCAGCGCGCCCTCGGCCACCAGCCGCCCCTCGCCGTAGATGTCCTGCAACAGGGCCTCGACCAGATGGGCGCGCTGGGCCACCCCGGCGGCGATCTCGTTCCACTCGCGCTGGCCCAGGATCAGCGGCAGGGGGTTGAGCGGCCAGCTGCGCTCGTTCTCCTCGCCATAGATGCGGTAGGAGGCGCCCGAGTCGCGGATGTGGCGGTTGGCCAGGTCGAAGCGGATCTTGAAGTCGGCTTCCGGATATTCGGCGAAGTCGCCCAGGAAACTCAGCCAGTGGTCGCGCGGCCGGCCGCCGGCGTCGAACAGCTCGTCGGGCACGCCAACCAGCGGCCGGTAGTTCCTCAGCCACGTCGACAGGCGCTGGGCCGCGGACGGCTCGAGGTCCGCCTTCGCCGGGTTCGCCGTGAATGTGTCAACCGTCACCGGAACCCCGCTCCCTCGTACGCCCGTCGCCCCGCGTCTTGGGCGGCACCATAGGCGCCTCGGATCGGATCGGTCACGCGCTATGGCGGCTCTTGATGGACGCGCGGGCCGGTCGCCCAGACTCGCGCCGTAGTCCTGGAGGTCGAGATGGCAGGAACGTGGGCCGGCTGCTCGCCGAAGCGGTGTTGATCTGACGCCGCCATACCCTGTCGCCACGCTGAAGCCCTTCCCCCACGGGTGAGGAGCGGGGCCGGCGGCTTGGGTGGGTAGCTGGACCGGTTCTACTTCCCGCCCTTGTCATTGTAGGCCTTCATCTTGGCGGCCATGTCGGCGGGCCATTGGGGCAGGGGGTTGCCCTTGGCGGGGCCGTTGGCCTTGATCATCGGCTGGATCACATACTCCTCGTGGCAGGAGACGCACACCTCATAGAGTTTGGCGCCCTCCTCGAAGACCGCCGTCTTGTCGTGCTTCTCCGCGGCGGCGCGGGCGATGACGGCGCGGTCGGTGAGCATCTGGGCCCACTTGTTCCAGTCGGCCTCCGGCGCCCGGCGGCGCCCGTCCAGCTGCAGCTCGTTGCCGGCGGCCATCAGGATGCTGGCGCCGCTGACCAGCACGTCCCAGCCTTCGTCGGTGGTCGGGGACAGGTCCTTCGTGCCGTTCGCCGTCTCCTCGGTCCCGGAGCCCTTCCAGTACATGAACGACGCCGGGTCCACGACGTGGCCCATGAACTCGGTCATCGGCAGGTCGACGTTGAACTTCGGCGTCGCGGACGCCTCGGCCTTGGGCGCGGCGGGCTTGGTCGGTTGGCAGCCGGCCAGCAACGCGGCCACGGCCGCCAGGGGGGCCACCAGGGGAACGAGTTTCTTCAACATCTGTCTCCGACTTGGCCGCCAGCGGGCAAGCGCCGCGCAACCACCGTCAACCTGGCGCCGCGACCCACCCTATTCGCGTACTGAACGGTAGCAGAAGGGTTACAGTTCGGGGCGCCGCCCGCGACGGGATCGCCGCCCCTTTGAAGTGGAAATCGCCTCTAGAGAGAACATTGTTTTCGAAAGTGAAAAAACCTGAGCAATATCTGGTTAACCATAATATCGCCCGCTGACATGAGGCTGGCGACCCAACGGGAGTGCCACAGATGCGACGGTTGATCCTGGGGGCGTTTGCGGCCCTGACCCTGGCGGGCGCAGCGAGCGCGGCGGATTTCGAAGGCCTTACGGTATCGGGCAAGGCCCAGCCCTGGCAGTGGGCGACCGGCGGGCTGAACGACGCCTACATGTTTGGGGTGAACGACGGCGCCGGTCCGGCGGTGTTCAATTTCGCCGACCTGGGGATCGGGGTCGGCGACACCTTCCACGTGCTCTACATCAAGGGGACGACCGACGCGTTCTGCGGCGGCGCCTGCAGCATCGCCACGAACACCGGTTATGTCGCATCGCCCTTCAAGGACGACGACCCAGGCAGCAGCGGCAATCATTTCCCCGGCCACTACCTGCCCGGCGAATGGAGCGCCGATCCGAATGAGGGCCTGTTTCTGAACGCCCTGATCGGGGCCACCGCCAACGACCTTGGGGAAGTGCAGAGCGTCTTCTCCGTCGGCTCGGTCCTGGCCGGCGGCGTGCAGCAGATCGAGTACTTCGGGACGCGCGCGGCCGGCGCCACGCGCCTGCAGTTCGGGGTCAACGACGACATCTTCGCCGACAACGGCGGGGCGCTGACCATCTGCGTCGACAAGGGAACGACCGCCTGCGCCGACCACGACTTCGCCGCGGTCCCGGAGCCGGCCAGCTGGGCGCTGATGATCGCGGGCTTCGGCCTGGCGGGCGCGGCCCTGCGCAGCCGCCGGCGCCTGGCGATCTGACCCCCGCCAGCCTGCGGGTGTGAAGTCCGACCGGCGCCGGACGCTTCGCGTTTGGTCCGCAGGCCAGCGAAGCGGAACCGTTCTTGCCGACGGGCGGGGGTTTGCGGGTTGTGCGTTTCCCTTCATGAGCGCGTTGCGCAATTATGCGCCCACCGCGCCAGCGCGCCTCGACCAGGATATCCCTTGACCGCCCAGCCCCTGCCGCCGCCCGCGGCCTCCGCCCTCGACCTGATCGGCCGCACGCCGATGCTGGAGCTCGTGGGGTTCGACACCGGCCCCTGCCGGCTGTTCGTGAAGCTGGAGAGCGCCAATCCCGGCGGCTCGATCAAGGACCGCATCGCGCGCTCGATGATCGAGGCGGCGGAGCAGGACGGAACGCTCAAGCCCGGCGGCACCATCGTCGAGGCCACCGCCGGCAACACCGGCCTGGGCCTGGCCCAGGTGGGCATCCTCAAGGGTTACAAGCTGCTGCTGGTGGTGCCCGACAAGATGGCGCGGGAGAAGATCCAGCATCTGCGCGCCATGGGCGTCGATGTGCGGATCACCCGCTCCGACGTCGGAAAGGGTCATCCCGAGTACTACCAGGACCTGGCCGCGGCGATCGCCGCCAAGCTGAACAACGCCGTCTTCATCAACCAGTTCTCGAATCCGGCCAACCCGAGGGCGCACGAGGAGACCACCGGCCCGGAGATCCTCGAGCAGATGGCCGGCGACCTGGACGCGGTGGTGGTGGGCGTGGGGTCTGGCGGCACCTTGACCGGCCTCGGCCGCTTCTTCGCCAGAGCCTCGCCAAAGACGAAGATGGTGCTGGCCGATCCGGTGGGATCGATCCTGGCGCCGCTGGTGGAGCGCGGCGAGACGGTGGAGCCGGGATCCTGGGTCGTCGAGGGGATCGGCGAGGATTTCATCCCCGACAACTGCGACCTCACCCTGGTGGCCAAGGCCTATGAGATCTCCGACACCGAGAGCATCGCCACCGCGCGCCTGCTGCTGACCAAGGCCGGCATCCTGGCGGGCTCGTCTTCGGGCACCCTGCTGGCCGCCGCCCTGCGATACTGCCGCGACCAGACCGAGCCCAAGCGGGTCGTCACCCTCGTCTGTGACACGGGCTCGCGCTACCTGTCGAAGGTCTACAACGACAGCTGGGTGGCCGAGCAGGGGCTGATGCATCGCGAGCTGCACGGCGACCTGCGCGACCTGATCGCGCGGACGCCCGGCGACGCCGTCACCGTGGGGCCGCAGGACACCCTGCTCACCGCCTACAACCGCATGCGTCAGGCCGATGTCAGCCAGCTGCCGGTGCTGGACGACGGTCGGCTGATCGGGCTGATCGACGAGAGCGACCTGCTGGAGGCCGTCGAGGACCGTCGCCAGGACGCCCGCTTCCGGCAGCCTGTCTCGACCGCCATGACCGCCAAGCTGCATACGCTGCAGGCCGCCGAGCCCCTGGACAGGTTGATCCCCATATTCGAGCGTGACGAGGTGGCGATCGTGCTCGAGGGCCGGGACTTCCTGGGCCTGATCACCCGCATCGACCTGATCAACTATCTGAGGCGCGCGGCGTGACAGACGATATCGAAGACGACGGCGACGACCATGGGGGGCACGGCAGGAACCGGCTGGATTTCGCCACCCGCGCGATCCACGGCGGCCAGCAGCACGATCCCTCGACCGGCGCGGTCATGCCGCCGATCTACGCCACCTCGACCTATGCGCAGTCCTCGCCGGGCGTGCACCAGGGGTTTGAATATTCGCGCAGCCAGAACCCGACCCGCTTCGCCCTGGAGCGCGGCCTGGCTGACATGGAGAGCGGGACCAAGGGCTACGCCTTCGCCTCCGGCCTGGCGGCCATCGCCACCCTGCTGGAGACCCTGGACGCCGGCGACCAGGTGATCGCCAGCGAGGACCTTTACGGCGGCTCGTTCCGGCTGTTCGACAAGGTGCGGCGGCGCTCGGCCGGGATCGGGTTCAGCTTCGTGGACCTGGCGGACCTGGCCGCCATCGAGGCGGCGATCACGCCGCGCACGAAGCTTATCTGGGTGGAGACGCCGACCAACCCGCTGCTTCGGCTGTGCGACCTGGAGGCCATCGCCGCCCTGGCGAAGCGGCGCGGCGTGATGACCGCGGCCGACAACACCTTCGCCAGCCCCTACGTCCAGCGCCCGCTGGAACTGGGCATCGTCGTGGTGATGCATTCGACCACCAAGTACATCAACGGCCACTCCGACATCGTCGGCGGCGCGCTGGTGGTGGGCGAGAACGCGGACCTGCGCGACAAGCTCACCTTTCTGCAGAACGCCATCGGGTCCATCGCCTCGCCGTTCGACAGCTTCCTGACCCTGCGCGGCATGAAGACGCTGGCGATCCGCATGCAGCGGCACTGCGAGAACGGCCAGGTCATCGCCGAATGGCTGGCGGGCCGCGCCGACGTGGCCAAGGTGATCTACCCCGGCCTGCCCAGCCATCCGCAGCATGCGCTGGCCAGGAAGCAGATGAACGGCTTCGGCGGGATGATCACCGCCGTGCTCGACCGCGACCTGGCCGGGACCCGCCGCATGCTGGAGCGCACGCGGCTGTTCACGCTCGCCGAAAGCCTTGGCGGGGTGGAGAGCCTGATCGAGCACCCGGCGATCATGACCCACGCCTCGATCCCGGCCGAGACCCGCGCCCGCATCGGCATCGTCGACGGCCTGATCCGCCTCTCGGTAGGCATCGAGAACGCCCAGGACCTGATCGCCGACCTGGAGCAGGCTCTGGCGTAACATGTTGTCCCAGGTGTCCGGGCCGAAACACAGGTTCGATTGACGCTCCGCAGGGCATCAGGCTTGCTGGCCTCCAGGCGCGCCCTCGAGCGCGCGCGGGAGGATGACGTATGACGGTCACGCCGCTCGACATGACCGCCGCCGCCGCGGGTGGCCCTGCCCGGGCGACGGTCGAGCGTCTGCCGCTCAAGACCAAGCTGGCCTTCGGCGTCGGCAGCGCCGCCGAGATGATCGCGCTCTACACGGTCGTGACCTACGCCATGCTGTTCTACAATCAGGTGCTGGGCGTGAACCCGGTCTGGGTGGGGCTGGCGCTGTCGGTCAGCCTGGTGTTCGACGCGATTACCGAGCCGCTGGTGGGCGCCTGGTCGGACCGTACGTTCTCGAAGAAGTGGGGCCGCCGCCATGGCTGGATGCTGGTGGCGCCGATCCCGATCGCCGCCTCCTTCTACTGCATCTTCAACCCGCCGCACCTGTCGCCCCTGGGCCTCACCATTTGGTGCGGGGTCAGCGTGGGCGTGCTGCGGCAGGTGATGACCCTGTTCCATACCCCGCACCTGGCCCTGGGTGGGGAGCTGTCGCCGCACTACACCGAGCGGTCAAAGGTGATGGCCTACAACACCTTCTTCCAGTGGGTCGGCGGCTCGGCCACCGCCTGGATCGCGCTGACCTTCTTCTTCCCCAAGACCGCGCAGTACCACAACGGCTTGCTGAACCCGGAGCCGTGGGCGGGCTTCGCCCTGACGGGCGCCATCGCCATCATCATGATCCTGTTCACCTCGGCCATCTTCACGATGGACCGCATTCCCTTGCTGCCGAAGACCGCGCCGGGCACGCCGACGTTCACCCTGGCCGAGTTCTTCCGGGACATCGTCAAGGCGCTGGGCAACCGCAGCTATGTCTGGCTGCTGGCGGGCTACTTCTTCCTGTCGATGATGGTGGGCCTGCGCGAGGGCCTGAGGCTCTATGTGGCCAGCTTCTACTGGCAGATCTCCTCCAGCGACCTGCGCTACTTCATCATCGGCAGCTTCGTCGGCTATGCGCTGAGCTTCGTCTTTGCGGCCCGCGTGCATGCGCGGTTCGACAAGAAGGCGACCATGATCGTCTCGGCGCTGGCCTATGCGATCCTGCCCGCGATCACCCCGATCCTGGGGCAACTCGGAATCCTGAAGCCGGGCATGCCAATGCTGCTGCCGATCCTCATCGCCTTCGGGGCGGTGTCGTATATGTCGGTGGCCTTCCTCACGATCAGCATCACCTCTGCCCTGGCCGACGTGGCCGACGAGAACGAGCTGAAGCATGGCATCCGCCAGGAGGGGATCCTCTATTCGACCCGCGCCTTCGCCGGGAAGCTCGACCAGGCCGTCGGCTCCGCGCTCGCCGGGGCGGTCGTCTCCTTCATCGCCTTCCCGCAGAAGGCGCGGCCCGGCCATGTGCCCGACGAGGTGCTGTTCAACCTGGCGCTCTGGGACGGGGCGATCTCGATCGTCCCCGGTGTGCTGGCGGCCGTCTGCTATGGCCGCTACCGGATCAACCACGCCAGCTATGCGCTGACGCGGGCGGCCCTGGCCGAGCGCCGCGCGCTGGCGGCGGCGCAATAGGGTCGGATCGACCTTCGGCCTCACCTCCCAGTGTCATCCCGGTTTCGCCGCAGGCGAAGACCGGGATGACACCGGTGGGTTGGGGCGGACGTTACCCCCCGCGCGAAGGCCCTCAGCCGCCGGGCCTGAGCGCCTGCATCAGGCTGCCGGTGTAGGCGGCGTGGCCCACGTGGGTCAGGCGGGCCTCGAAGTCCGCCCAGATCTCGCCGCCCAGGTCGCGCCAGCGGCGGCAGAAGGCGTAGTCCTCGGAGAGGTACTGGCCGGTCTCCGGTTCGATCATGGTCTCGAACACCATCACCGCCTCCGGCGCCAGGGCGTCGCCCATGTCGCCCATCTTGGCGCGCAGCTCGGGGTGGGCGTCGACCAGCCGCTGCATGGCCTCGCGCCGGATCATCAGGAAGCCGGTGCCGCCATAGGCCACCTGGGCGAAACCGTCGTTGACCTCGACGCTCTTGTCGGCGGTCGGCAGGAAACGGACCACGTAGCCGATGGACGCGGCCTGCAGGTCGGCCACGTCGGCCTTGGCGGCGGCGCGCACCTTGGCCCAGTCGATCTTCTTCAGCGGGCAGACGGCGGCGATCACGTCGCGGCCGGAGTCCAGCAGCCGGAACACGGTCGCGGCCGGAAAGCCGATGTCGGCGTCGATGTAGAGGATGTGGGTGGCCTGCGGGTGCGCCAGGAAGGCGGCGGCCAGGCGCGAGCGGCCCCGGGTGATCAGCGCCTCGCCGCCCATCATGTCGATGTGCAGGCCGATGCCGCGCTCGCGGCAGGCGTCCTGCAGCTTCAGCATCGAGTCCACGAAATAGAGGTTCAGCTGGCCGCCGTAGCAGGGGACCGCCAGGTAGATGAAGGGCTTGGCCCCGGGCGCTTGCGACATGGGCCCGACCATACCGGCGCGCGCTTTCGGCGTCGATTGGTGGTGGGATCAGGCTGGCTGGCGGCGCTGGCGCGAGACCCACTGCACCGCCAGGAACAGCAGCACCGCCGTCGCCACGCCGACGCAATCGGTCGCCAGGTCGGCCCAGTCGCCGTGACGGCCCAGGCCCATATTGGCCTGCAGCACCTCGATGACGGCCCCGAACCCCACCGCGAACAGCGGAATCGCCAGCCGGCGGTTGGGCGCCAGGACGTAGCCGGTGAGCGTCAGGATGAACCAGGAGACGGCATGCTCGAACTTGTCGCCGGTGCCGGGATCCGGCAGGTCGCGGGTCGGCAGCACGCACAGCACCAGCAGGATGGCGGTCGCCAGGCCATAGAGGCCGAGGCGAACCGGGCGGGGAAAGCGGGATGGGAACATCGCCCCTTACTTGCACGTCCGGGCGTGCGTCTCTAGCGTCCGCGCCGCGTGGTTTCTGTGCAGGAGCGGTGTGTGGCGGTCGAGGCGGTGATCTGGGATTTCGGCGGGGTGTTCACCTCCTCGCCGTTCGAGGCCTTCAACCGCCTGGAGGCTGAGATGGGGGCGCCGAAGGATCACATCCGCCGCGTGAACGCGACGAACCACCACGAGAACGCCTGGGCCTTGTTCGAGCGCAACGAGATCGACACCGGCCGCTTCGACCAGCTGTTCCTGGAGGAGTCGACCGCGCTCGGCTTCCCGATCCGGGGCGCGGACGTGCTGCCGAAGCTGTCGGGCGAACTGCGGCCGCGGATGGTGGCGGCGCTCAAGGCCTGCAAGGCGCACTTCAAGGTGGGCTGCATCACCAATAACGTCGTCTCGACGCACAGCCCCGGCCAGGACGAAGGCCAGCGGGCGGCGGGCGCCATGTCCCAGGTGATGCCGCTGTTCGACGCCATCATCGAGAGCAGCAAGGCGGGCGTCCGCAAGCCGGACCCCAGGATCTACCGGATGATGTGCGAGCTGCTGGCGGTGGAGCCGGCCAACTGCATCTACCTCGACGACCTGGGCATCAACTGCAAGCCGGCCGCGGGCCTGGGCATGAAGGCGATCAAGGTGGTGGACGTGGACCAGACCCTGGCCGAGCTCTCGGCGCTCACAGGCCTGACGTTCGACGCCGAGCCGGTCGCGTGACCCGTCCGGCGAAGATCGGGGCCGCGGCGGCGCTCAAGCGGCTGCCGGCATGGGCGAAGGTCGACAGCGACCGCGACGCGATCACCCGCACCTTCAAGTTCAAGGACTTCAACGAAGCGTTCGGCTTCATGACCCGTGCGGGCCTGATGGCCGACAAGCTCGACCACCATCCGGAATGGTTCAACGTCTACAACAAGGTCGAGGTGACGCTCGCGACGCATGACGCGGACGGCGTGACCGAGCTGGACGTGACGCTGGCGGCGTTCATGGACGAAGTGGCGGGCGGATAGGCGCAATTCCTCCCCCGTTGGGGGAGGTGGCGAAGCGAGGGGGGCGCCGGAGGGGGTCCTCGGGGGAGCAACTCCACAACGTCGTCCGGCCTCCCCCTACTAGTTCGCGATGATCGCGCCCAGGAGGATCTTCGCGCCCGGGCGGCCGAGCAGGGTGTCGGTCTGGCGCTGCAGGGTCTGGGCGATGTAGTCGGCGTTGGGCAGGGCGCCGTAGGTCAGGCTCGCGGCGTAGGACTGGACGGTCTGCAGATAGGCGGCGCGCAGGCGCGGCACGGACTGGTCGGCCAGGGTGCGGAGCGTCGGGTCGGGCACGTCCAGGCCGCAGTCCACCGACAGCACCCCGCGTTGGCCGTTGGCGCGGATGGTGGTGCCCAGCAGGGTGTTCATCGGCAGATAGGTTTCGCCGCCGGTCTTCTTCTTGTCTGCCATGCCGCGGACATTCGGCGATCATGGTTAGCGGTCTCTTTACGCGGGCTTGCGAAGACTGCGCCGACCCACGCCCCCTGGAGCGCCGCTTGGCCCGATTCGCACCGACCCAACTCGACCTCGACGGCAAGGTCATCCTGGTGACCGGGGGCACCGGCTCGTTCGGACGCCGCTTCATCGAGACCGTCCTGCAGCGGGGTAGGCCCCGAAAACTGATCGTCTATTCCCGCGACGAGCTGAAGCAGAGCGAGATGCAGATCGACTACGCCGAACGCTTCGGCCCGGAGAAGATGGCCGCCATGCGCTTCTTCCTGGGCGACGTGCGCGACCGCGAGCGGCTCAGCCTGGCCTTCCGCGGTGTCGATATCGTGATCCACGCCGCGGCCCTGAAACAGGTTCCGGCGGCCGAGTACAACCCGTCCGAGTGCATCCACACCAACATCATGGGGGCCGAGAACGTGGTGCGCGCCTGCCTGGCCAACCATGTGAAACAGGTGATCGCGCTTTCCACCGACAAGGCCTGCAACCCGATCAACCTCTACGGCGCGACCAAGCTGGCGTCGGACAAGACCTTCGTGGCGGCCAACAACCTGTCGGGCGACATCGGGACGCGGTTCTCGGTGGTGCGCTACGGCAACGTGGTCGGCAGCAGAGGATCCGTGGCGCCCTTCTTCCAGCGGCTGATCGACCGCGGCGCCAACGAGCTGCCGATCACCGACCCCCGGATGACCCGGTTCCTGATCACCTTGAACCAGGGCGTCGAATTCGTGCTCTCCTCCCTGGACGTGATGCACGGCGGCGAGGTGTTCGTGCCGAAGATCCCGTCGATGAAGATCACCGACATGGCCGCCGCCATGGCTCCGGGGATGGCCACCAAGACGGTAGGCATCCGACCGGGCGAGAAGCTGCATGAGATGATGATCTCGGCGGACGACGCGCGGAACACCGTGGACCTCGGCGACCGCTATGCCATCGAGCCGGCCTTCGTGGAATATACCCGCGAGCCGCTGATGGGCGGGGCCTTGGCCGAAGAGTTCAGCTACGCCAGCGACACCAATGCCGAGTGGCTGGACGGGCCCGGGCTGATGGCGATGCTGCACGAGGAAGCGCCCGCGCAGCGCCGCCGGCGCGCGGCCGACTAGGAGGGGGCGAGCCAGCATGGACGCCGTTCTCCCCTACGGCCGCCAGACCATCGAGGACGACGATATCGCCGCGGTAGCGCAGGCCCTGCGCGGCGACTTCCTGACGACTGGGCCGACCGTCGAAGCCTTCGAGCGCGCCTTCGCCGAGACGGTGGGCGCGCGCCACGCGGTCGCCTGCGCCAACGGCACGGCAGCTCTGCACCTGGCCATGCTGGCCCTGGACGTGAAGCCGGGCGAGGTCGTGATCGCCCCCAGCATCACCTTCCTGGCCACCGCCAACTGCGCCCGCTACGTCGGCGCCGACGTGGTGTTCGCCGACGTCGATCCGGACAGCGGGCTGATGACGCCGGCGACCCTGGCCGCGGCGATCGACCGGGTCGGCGGGCGCAGGCTGCGCGCGGTGCTGCCGGTCCACCTGCGCGGCGACGCCTGCGAGCTTCCGGCGATGGCGGACCTCGCGCACGCCGCCGGCGCCGTCCTGGTGGAAGATGCGCCCCACGCCGTCGGGACGACGATGAAATTCGGCAATGTGGCCGAAGCGGTCGGCGATGTGCGCCATTCGGCCATGGCCACCTTCTCGTTTCACCCGGTCAAGACCATCGCCACCGGCGAGGGGGGCATGGTCACCACCAACGACCCCGCCCTGGCCGAGCGGCTGCGGGTGCTGCGCAGCCACGGCATGGTGCGCCCGGATGGGGCGGACCCCTGGTGGTACGAGATGGTCGAGCCGGGCTTCAACTACCGGCTGCCGGACATCCTCTGCGCGCTGGGCCTGTCGCAGCTGAAGAAGCTGCCACGGTTCGCCGCGCGGCGCCGCGCGCTGGCGGCGGCCTATGGCGAGGCGCTGGCGCCGCTCGCGCCGCTGGTGCGGACCGCCGCGCGGCCGGCCTGGAGCGATCCGGTGCTGCACCTGATGACCGTGCTAATCGACTTCGAGGCCGCCGGCCGCTCGCGGCGCGCGGTGGTCGACGCGCTCCGGGCGCGGGGCGTCGGAACCCAGGTCCACTACATTCCGGTCCACCGCCAGCCCTACTACCGCGGCCTCTATGGCGACCTCGAGCTGCCGGGCGCGGAGGCCTGGTACGCGCGGTGCCTGTCGCTGCCGCTCTATCCGGGGATGGCGGACGGGGACGTGGCGCGGGTGGTCGGGGCGCTGAAGGACGTGCTGGGGCTGTAGAGGCCATAGTTGCTCCCCCTCTTGGGGGAGCTCCCGCAGAGCGGGTGAGGGGGTCCGCCCGGAAGCTCCGACCGGGCGCCTCGGAGGGCCGACCGTGCATCTACGTCGCCGTCGTGGAGGACCCCCTCCGTCGGCTTCGCCGCCACCTCCCCCCATGGGGAGAACCGCCGGCCTTACGCCGCCAGGCCCGCCTGCTGGATCAGGTCGCGGACCTGTTGCACCTGGTCGGGCGCGGCGGCCAGGGCGGCGCGGGTTGCGTCCAGTTTCACCAGCTTGAGCGCCTCGGCGCGGGCGCGGTTGGCGGCGGGGCCCAGGGGGGCGGATTCGCCGACCGCCAGCTTCAGCAGCACGGTCAGACGGTGCACGGCGGGCGCGTCGGCCCGGGCGACGCCCTGGGCGACCTTGGCGCGGGCCTCGACGTCGCCGCCGATCTCGCCCAGCTTCTCCTGCAGCGGCTGGAAGTCCTCGGCCACAAGGCCGCAGCGGGCGACGGCGCGCTGCAGGGCGGCCAGGACCGCCAGCTTGGCGGCCGGGCTCTCATCGCCCATCGTCACGTCCTTCTCGAAGCGGAGCGAGGTGATCACCGCCTTCAGCCAGCCGCCGGCCTGGCGCTTGTTGGCGGGCCCGATGACGTTCTCGGTCAGCCAGATCAGGGCCTCGACCTCTGCCCTGGAGGTCATGTCCTGGCCCAGGTAGGCCTCCACGAAGTCGCCGGTCACCAGCATCTTGGAGCGGGCGGTGAAGGCGGCCTGGACGTCTTCGAGCGGCAGCAGCTTGCCCGCCGAGGCGGTGAGCGACATGCCGAGCGCACGCAGCACGTCGATCTCGCCGGCCGCATCGCCGGGCCGCAGCCGCCGCTGGCCCATCAGCTCGCGCAGGATCCGCCGGCCGATGGCGGCGCGGGTGTCCTGGAAGGTGGCGTTGCTGAGCCAGACAGCCAGCCGCATCGCCAGGGCCGGGAGTTGCGGCATCACCTTGCCGACCGCCGGCTCGACCTGGATCAGCTTGTCGACGGTGTCGAAGGCGGCCAGGCGGGTCATGGCGGCGAGGTTGGCGCCCAGATCGTGGCCTCGGCCGAGCACCTCGTTGATGCCGGGCTTGCACTCGAGGATCTCGGCCAGCGGCTGCTGGATGGTCGCCAGCGCCAGGCCGCGGCCCTGGCCGCGTTCGGGCCATTCGTCGGCGAGGTCCAGCAGCATGGTGACCTTCTCGCCCCAGCTGGCGGCCCCGGAGATGGCCCCGGCGACGCCCGCGCCCAGCAGGTAGCCGCGCTCCGGGTCGGTGGCCAGCCGGTCGCAGGCGGCGGCGAAGCTCTCCTTCTTCAGGTTCACCAGCGCGCCGCGCTTGGCGTCCTTCAGCAGCCGCTCCACCGTCCGCTCGATCAGGGTGTGGAAAATCCGGATCATCTCGTGGATCGACATCGAACGGGCGTGAGCCTCCGGGATGGCGATCTTCTGGATGGCGTGCTGCAGGTCGGCGCCGGAGGCTTCCAGCGCCTCCACCAGGTCGGGACGGTGCAGCAGTTCGAACGGGGTGGCGTTGTTGCGCTCCAGCCAGGCCTCCAGCAGGCGGCCGATCCGTTCGCGGGCGTGGACGGTATAGAGGTCCTGCGGGGTGACGCAGAGCGGCTGGGCCTCGGCCTGGGGCCTGGACTTGCCGGCCACGTCGGCGGCGCCCAGCTTCAGGATGACGACGGCGCGGTATTCGCGGGTCTGCTCGTCGTAGGTTTCCTTGGTGACCTTGGCCGCGGCCACCCGGCCCTCGGCCATCAGCGCGTTGGCCGAGTCGATGGCGGCGGCGCGGTTCTCGGTGGCGAGGTCAAGCGTCCAGGGCGCGCCCGGCACTTTTCGGACGTAGACCTCGAAGTGCACGCTATACCCGTCCATCCACGGCATCCCCCCGGAAGGGAACGACGTTGTCCTATCAAGCTTAAGGTCATGTTGACTTCAGCCGCCATCGTCCTGGCCCCATTGAGGCCACGGTGAAGGCTCAGTAGCCTGCCACCTCGCGGGTAAAGGAGAGATCGACCTCAGATGGCGAAAATCACCCTGGTGGACGACGACGAGAACATCGTCACTTCCGTCAGCCTGGCGTTGGAAAGCCACGGCCATACGGTGAAGGCCTATTTCGACGGCGCCTCCGGCCTGGCCGCGCTGGAGAACGATCCGCCGGACCTGGCCATTCTCGACGTGAAGATGCCGCGGATGGACGGGATGGAGGTGCTGCGGCGCCTGCGCCGGACCTCCGAGGTGCCGGTGATCATCCTGACGTCCAAGGACGAGGAGATCGACGAGATCCTGGGCTTCAACCTGGGCGCCGACGACTACATGCACAAGCCGTTCAGCCAGCGCCTGCTGATCGAACGCGTGAAGGCGGTTCTGCGTCGGGGCCACGCCGAGGGCGAGGAGGCCATCGGGCCCACCGCCTCGGCGGAGACCAATGCGCGGGCGCTGAAGCGCGGCAAGCTGACCCTGGATCCGGCCCGCCACGAGAGCCTCTGGGAGGGCAAGCCGGTCAAGCTGACCGTCACCGAGTTCCTGCTGCTGCAGTCGCTGGCGCAACGGCCGGGGTTCGTGAAGAGCCGCGACAACCTGATGGACGCGGCCTACGACGATCAGGTCTATGTGGATGACCGCACGATCGACAGCCACATCAAGCGGATGCGGAAGAAGTTCCGCGAGGTGGACCCCGATTTCGACGCGATCGAGACCCTCTATGGCGTCGGCTACCGATACCGGGAGAGCTGAGACCGGGAGACCGGGGCGCGTCCAGGCCCTGGCGGCCGCCGCGTCGCGGTTCCGCTGGCTGCCGGGGTCGCGTCTCGGCCGGCTGATCCTGGCGCTGAACCTGCTGGGCCTGGCGATCCTGGTGGGCGGCGCCCTGGTGCTGAACGAGCTGCGCCAGGGGCTGGTCAACGCCCGCATCGACAGCCTGACCACCCAGGGCGAGTTGATCGCCTCGATCCTCGACCAGGCCGCCACGGTCGGCGAGCCCGAGCCGCAGATGGATACGGTGCTGGCTACCGAGCTGCTGCAGACCCTGTCCAATCCGGCCGCCCAGCGGGCGCGGCTGTTCGACAGTCACGGGCGGCTGGTGGCCGACAGCGACTGGATGGTCGACCGTGTGGAGTCCAAGGCGCTGCCGGCGGCGCGCGCGCGCGGCGAGCGGGACCTGATGCCGCGCCGCGCCGGGCCCTCGGCGCGCGACGTGCGCCGCGCCCTCGCCCTCGAGGTCGGCGAGGCCCTGCTGGGCCGCCACGTGGCCGGCAAGCGGCAGAGCGATGGCGGCGAGCGGGTGGTGTCGGTGTCGATCCCCATCCAGCACGTGCGCGCGGTGCTGGGCGTGGTGACCCTGGAGGCCAATGACGTCGACGCGATCATCGCCAGCGAGCGCAAGGCGCTGATCCCGTTCATCCTGATCGCCATCGCCGTGACCCTGGCCTCGTCCCTGCTGCTCAACAACCTGGTGGCCCAGCCGGTGCTGCGGCTGGCCCGGGCCGCCGACCGGGTGCGCCAGGCCCGGTCGCGGGCGATCTCGCTGCCCGACCTGGCCCGCCGCGACGACGAGGTGGGCGACCTGACCCGCAGCCTCGAGGACATGACCCACGCGCTGTCCGAGCGGATGGACGCCATCGAGAGCTTCGCCGCCGACGTGGCCCACGAGATCAAGAACCCGCTCACCTCGCTGCGCTCGGCGGTGGAAACCCTGGATCTGGTGCAGGACCCGGCCGCGCGCGACCGGCTGCTGGGCATCCTGAAGAACGACATCCAGCGGCTGGACCGGCTGGTCACCGACATTTCCAACGCGTCGCGGCTGGACGCGGAGCTGTCCAGGGACCAGCCGAAGCTGGTCGACCTGGGTCGGCTGATCGGCGACATCGTCAGCCTCTACCAGGCGACGACGCGGGCGGGCGACGTGCGGGTGGCCTTCGTGCCGCACGGCGGCATGGCGGCGGCGATGGTGATGGGCCGCGAGGGCCCGCTGGGCCAGATCCTGCGCAACCTGATCGACAACGCCCGCTCGTTCAGCCCGCCCGGCGACGTGGTCACGGTTGGCCTGCTAAGGGTCAAGGGCGAGGCCATCGCCACCGTGTCCGACAACGGCCCCGGCATACCGCCCGAGAACCTGGAGACCGTGTTCGAGCGCTTCTACACCTCGCGGCCCAAGGGCGCGGCGTTCGGCGGCAACTCGGGCCTGGGCCTCTCCATCGCCCGCCAGATCGCCGAGGCGCACGGCGGCGGCCTCCGGGCCGAGAACCGCACCGGCGCCGACGGCCAGGTGCTGGGCGCGCTGTTCATCCTGACCCTGCCGGAAGGCCTGCCGTGATCCTGCACGCGGGGCTGATCGCCCGGCGGATGCAGGGCCGCTGGCGCGGCGTGCTGATCCAGGGGCCCTCGGGGGCCGGCAAGAGCGACCTGGCGCTGCGGGCCCTGGACCATGGGTTCCGGCTGGTGGCCGACGACCGGGTGCTGCTGTGGGCGGTGGACGGCCGCCTCTATGGCCGCGCGCCCGACGCGCTGGGCGGCCTCATCGAGGTCCGCGGGGTCGATGTGCTCAGGCTGGGCGCGGTGGCGTTCTGCGACGTGGTCCTGGTCGTGCGCCTGGAACCCCCCGAACGCCTGCCGGACCCTGCAACCGAGACGATCCTTGGCGTGGCGGTTCCACTTCTGGCGGCAGACCCCTTCGAACTCTCGGCGCCTGCGAAACTAAGCCGCGCGCTGACGGCCTTTGACGCGGCGCACAAGAGGCGTATTTAGCTCGGCTCGCGCCCCTCCTCGGGCGCCGTGTTCGGGTGTGGGGATACCCCTTGGATTTCCAGGCATGATCGGCCTCGTGATCGTGACTCACGGGGGGCTGGCGCAAGAGTTCATTCACGCCATGGAGCATGTGGTCGGGCCGCAGCAGGCCGTCGAGGCTATCTGCATCGGCCCCGAGGACGACATGGAGCGCCGCCGCCAGGACATCCTGGCCGCCTGCGGGCGGGTCGAACAGGGCCAGGGGGTGATCCTGCTGACCGACATGTTCGGCGGCACGCCCTCGAACCTGGCGATCTCGGTAATGGAACAGACCAAGGCCGAGGTGATCGCCGGCCTCAACCTGCCGATGCTGATCAAGCTGGCGTCGCTGCGCGGCCGGGTCAGCCTGGAAGACGCGGTCGCCGCGGCGCAGGAAGCCGGGCGCAAGTACATCTCCGTCGCCTCATATGTCCTGGCCGGAGAGAAGTGAGCGACGCGGGCCGCACCGTCGAGATCGTCAACAAGCGGGGGCTTCACGCCCGCGCCTCGGCGAAGTTCGTCAAGCTGGCGGCCTCCTTCGACGCCGAGGTCCGGGTCTCCAAGGACGGCCAGACCGTCGACGCCCGCTCGATCATGGGCCTGATGATGCTGGCCGCCGCCCCCGGCTGCTGCATCGACATCGAGGCCGAGGGCGAACAGGCGACGGAAGCGGTGGCGGCGCTCGCGGAACTGGTCGCGGCGCGGTTCGAAGAGGACGAGTAGCGAAGGCGCAGGGTCCTCCCCCGCTGGGGCAGGTGTCGCCAAAGGCGACGGAAGGGGTCCTCCCGGCTGGCGCCGCCGCGGCCCGCTCGGCGCCTCCGAGGCGCCCCGTCGAACCTTCTGAGCGGACCCCCTGAGTCGGCATTCGCCGACAGCTCCCCCAAGGGGGGAGCAACTTTGCGCATCACGTCTTCAGTTTCCACCCGGTCCTGAAGATCACGGTCACCAGCCCCAGGCAGACCGTCAGGAACCCCAGCGTCGCCACCAGGCTCACGCCGACGCCGACGTCGGAGACCCCGTAGAAGCTCCAGCGGAAGCCGCTGACCAGATAGACCACCGGGTTGAACAGGGCGATCGTCTTCCAGACGCCGGGCAGCATGTCGATCGAGTAGAAGCTGCCGCCCAGGAACGTCAGCGGCGTGATCACCAGGGTCGGGATGATCGACAGCTTCTCCCAGCCGTCAGCCCAGATGCCGGTCAGGAAGCCGAACAGGCTGAAGGTCACCGAGGTCAGCACCAGGAAAGCGGCCACCCAGACGGGGTGGATGATCTCGTAGGGCACGAAGATCCGCGCCGTCGCCAGGATCACCAGGCCCAGGACCACCGACTTGCTGGCCGCCGCGCCGACATAGCCCACCACCACCTCGGCGGCGGAGACCGGGGCCGACAGCACCTCGTAGATCGTGCCGGCGAACTTCGGCATGTAGATGCCGAACGAGCCGTTGGAGATGCTCTCGGTCAGGATCGACAGCATCAGCAGGCCGGGCACGATGAAGGCGCCGTAGCTGACCCCGCCGACGCTGGGCATGCGGCTGCCGATCGCCGCGCCGAACACGATGAAATAGAGCGAGGTGGTGATCACCGGGGCGGCCACGCTCTGCACGATGGTCCGCACCCATCTGTGCATTTCGAAAAAATAGATCGCTCTCACCGCGTGGATGTTCATGCGCGCGCTCGCACCAGGCTGACGAAGATGTCCTCCAGCGAGCTCTCCTTGGTCTGCAGGTCCTTGAAGTCGATGCCGCGTTCGGCCAGCCGCTTCATCAGCTCGGCGATCCCCGTGCTCTCGGCCTGGGCGTCGAAGCTGTAGACCAGCTCGGTCCCGCCGGCGGCGAGGTCCAGCTGGTAGTCGCCGAGCCCGGCCGGCACGGCGGCCAGCGGTTCCTGCAGGTGCAGCGTCAGCTGCTTCTTGCCCAGCTTGCGCATCAGGACCTGCTTGTCCTCCACCAGGATCAGTTCGCCCCTGGAGATCACCCCGATCCGGTCGGCCATCTCCTCGGCCTCCTCGATGTAGTGGGTGGTCAGGATGATGGTGACGCCGTTGGCGCGTAAGGACCGGACCATCTGCCACATGTCGCGGCGCAGCTCGACGTCGACGCCGGCGGTGGGCTCGTCCAGGAACAGGATGGTCGGCTCGTGGCTGAGCGCCTTGGCGATCATCACCCGCCGCTTCATGCCCCCGGACAGCGTCTGGATCTTGGCGTCCTTCTTGTCCCAGAGGCTGAGCTCCTTGAGCACCTTCTCCAGGTGAGCCGGGTTCGGCGGCTTGCCGAACAGGCCGCGGCTGAATTTCACGGTGTCCCAGACCGTCTCGAAGGCGTCGGTGGAGATCTCCTGCGGCACCAGTCCGATCTTGGCGCGCGCGGCGCGGAAGTCCTTCTGGATGTCATGGCCGTCAGCAGTGACCGTCCCAGCCGTCATCCGGACCAGGCCACAGGTGATGCCGATCAGGGTGGTCTTGCCCGCGCCGTTGGGGCCCAGCAGGGCGAAGATCTCGCCCTTCTCGATGCTGAGGTCGACGGACTTCAACGCCTGGAACCCGCCGGCATAGGTCTTCGACAGGCCTTCGATGGATATGATCGGCACGAGCGCTCCTTCAGCCGTCCCCACATAGGGCGCAGGGCGCGGCTGAGCTAGGCAGACTTCCCTCCCTTAATGGGGAGGGACAGCCTGCGAAGCAGGCAGTGTGGGGAAGTATGGGCCGGACGGGGCGTGGGTGATCCCGACTCCCCCACCCTGACCGCTGCGCGGTCTGTCCCTCCCCATTCAGGGAGGGAAAGGTCGCATAAAGATTTCCTTATATGCTTGTTGATACCCGGCGGCGGTCCCGCTATAGGGGCGATCAACGCCGAAATTCCGCCTCAGGGACGACCATGACCGACTACATCGTGAAAGACCTTTCGCTGGCCGCCTTCGGCCGAAAGGAAATCAACATCGCCGAGACCGAGATGCCGGGCCTGATGGCCACGCGCGCCGAGTTCGGCAAGAGCCAGCCACTGAAGGGCGCCCGGATCGCCGGATCGCTGCACATGACCATCCAGACCGCGGTGCTGATCGAGACCCTGCAGGCGCTGGGCGCCGACGTGCGCTGGGCGTCCTGCAACATCTTCTCGACCCAGGACCACGCCGCTGCCGCCATCGCGGCCCAGGGCACCCCGGTGTTCGCGATCAAGGGCGAGACCCTGGTCGAGTACTGGGAGTACGCCCACAAGATCTTCGAGTGGTCGGACGGCGGCTACCCGAACCTGATCCTCGACGACGGCGGCGACGCCACCCTGCTCTGCGTGCTGGGCCCCAAAGCCGAGCAGGATCCCTCGATCCTCAACAAGCCGGAGAACGAGGAGGAAGAAGCCCTCTACGCGGTGATGAAGCGCTACCTGCAGGAGAAGCCCGGCTTCTATTCGGCGATCCGCGATTCCATCAAGGGCGTGTCGGAAGAGACCACCACCGGCGTCCACCGCCTCTACCAGATGCATGAGCGCGGCGAACTGCCGTTCACCGCCATCAACGTCAACGACAGCGTCACCAAGTCGAAGTTCGACAACCTCTACGGCTGCCGCGAGAGCCTGGTAGACGCCATCCGCCGCGGCACCGACGTGATGCTCTCCGGCAAGGTCGCCGTGGTGCTGGGCTATGGCGACGTCGGCAAGGGCTCGGCCGCCAGCCTGCGCAACGGCGGCGCCCGCGTCATCGTCACCGAAGTCGATCCGATCTGCGCCCTGCAGGCGGCGATGGAAGGCTATGACGTCCAGACCGTGGAAGACGTGGCGGGCCGGGGCGACATCTTCGTCACCTGCACCGGCAACAAGGACGTGCTGACCGTCGATCACATGCGGGCGATGAAGAACAACGCCATCGTCTGCAACATCGGCCACTTCGACTCGGAAATTCAGATCGCCGGCCTGCGCAACTTCAAGTGGGACGAGATCAAGCCGCAGGTCCACCACGTGGAATTCCCGGACGGCAAGAAGATCATCGTGCTGTCGGAAGGCCGCCTGGTGAACCTGGGCAACGCCACCGGCCACCCCAGCTTCGTGATGAGCGCCAGCTTCACCAACCAGACCCTGGCCCAGATCGAGCTCTGGCAGAACGGCGCCAAGTACGAGACCCGGGTCTACACCCTGCCCAAGCATCTGGATGAGAAGGTGGCCATGCTCCACTTGGAAAAGCTTGGCGCCAAACTGACCAAACTCTCCAAGGAACAGGCCGATTACATCGGCGTGACGACCGAGGGCCCGTTCAAGCCGGAGCACTATCGCTACTAGGGCGGCCCGCCGTTAACCCTTTGGGGGTCCGGCCCCCCGCCGCGGCGGCGCTGCCTCGGCAAGCGCCGCCTGCGGTGCGCGTCAAGGTTAGCCGAATACTACCAGAGATGGTTAAATTCGGCCGCCACGCTATTTCTAGTAGAAAAACGCTGGTTACTTGAAAGTATCTGGGCTAGGGCCGAACGGTGCCGCTAGCCCTGATCCTCTCCTCATTCGTTGCCGCGAGCCGCATCGGCGGGGCCGCGCAGCAATATGTGCTGGCGGCGCACAAGATCGACCCGGTGCTGGCGCCGACGGTGATGTTCGGCCGCACGCCGGCCCGCGGGGGTCGCGGCGAAGTCACCTCGCCCGAAGTCTTCCGGCGCATGCTGGTCGACATCGAGGCCGACGCCCTGTTCGGCATGGTCGATCTGATCATCACCGGCCACTTCTCCGATCCCGAGCAGGTGGAGATCGCCGCCGGGGTGATCGAGCGGGTACGCACCACCGAGCGCAGCGACGCCTGGGGCGCGCGGCCGCTGGTGCTGGTCGACCCAGTGCTGGGCGACTCTCCCAAGGGTCTCTACGTGTCCTATGAGGTGGCCGCCGCGGTCGAGAGCCGGCTGGTGCCCCTGGCCGACTGGATCACCCCCAACCTCTGGGAACTGGCGTTCCTCGCCGACCGCCAGATCAATTCGGCCGCCGACGCCCGCGACGCGGCGCGGTCGCTGGGCCGGCCCGCCCTGGTGACCTCGGTGCCGGCGAGGGAGGACGAGATCGGCCTGCTCTACGTGGACAAGGAGGAGGCGGTGCTGTTCGCCCATCCGCGCCGCGAGCGGGCGCCCAACGGCACCGGCGACCTGGTCACCGCCAGCTTCGGCGCCGGCCTCGTGGAAGGTCGCGACCCGCGCGACGCGGCCGAGCGGACGGCCCGCGCCGTGGCCGAGACCCTGCTGGTGGCGCAGGCCTGGAAGTCGCTCGACCTGCCGATCGTGGCGCTGGCCGATCGGATCGTGAATCCCACGGCTCAGGTGCGTATAGAGGCGCTATGAGCGTCGGGACTTCTGTCGAGATCGCAGGCTTCGCGCCGAACCGGTTCGCCGCGGTGAAGGACGCCTTCGCCGCCAATTTCGCCGCCGGCGAGGAGCTGGGCGCGCGCTTCACCCTGGTCGAGGCCGGCGAGGTGGTGCTGGACCTGATGGCCGGCTGGGCCGACCGCAGGCGCACCGTCCCGTTCGGCGAGACGACGCTGGCCCCGGTGTTCTCCAGCACCAAGGCGGTCGCGGCCCTGATGATCGCCCGCCTGGTTGACCAGGCGAAGCTGGACTACGGGCAGACCGTCGCCAGCGTCTGGCCCGCGTTCGCCCAGGCCGGCAAGGCCGCCGTGACCGTCGAGCAGGCGATCTCGCACCAGGCGGGGCTGCCTGGGTTTCCCGAGCCGATGGACCCCGGGCTCTGGGTCGACTGGGACGCGATCTGCGCGAAGCTCGCGGCCATGGCCCCGATGTGGCCGCCGGGCTCGGCCAGTGGCTACCATCCCGTGACCGTGGGCTATATCGCCGGCGAGATCTTCCGCCGGGTCGACGGGCGAACCATCGGCGCCGCGTTTCGCGAGGATATCGCCGCGCCGTTCGGCCTGGATGTGTGGGTCGGCCTGCCGGCCGACGTCGAAGGCCGGCTGGCCGAACTGCAGCGTCCCAGCGCGCTGCCGGAGTTCGGCGAGATCAACGCCGCCACCCGCGCCGCCTTCCTCGCCCCGTGGTCGTCGGCCGCCGGCAAAGCGGGGACCGACTACCGCCGGATGGAGGTGCCCTCCACCAACGGCTACGCCACCGCCGAAGGCCTGGCCAAGGTGATGGGCGCGCTCGCCAACGACGGCTGGCTGGACGGCGGCGAGATCCTCGCGCCCGCGCTGATCGCCGAGGCGGCCCGCGAACGCATCCGCGGCCAGGACCTGGTGCTGCCGTTCGTGATGAGCTGGGCGGCGGGCTTCATGCGCAACGAGCCGAACTTTCCCTGGGGGCCGGGCGCGCAGACCTTCGGCCACTCCGGCTGGGGCGGCTCCTGCGCCTTCGCCGACCCGCAGCGCAAGCTGGGCGGCGCCTACGTGATGAACAAGCAGGGCGTGGCCCTGATGGGCGACGCGCGGCCAAAGCGGCTGATCGCGGCGTCGTACGTCTAGGGGGTCGCCTCTTGGGAAGGTGCGCAAACGAAAAAGGGCCCGCGAGGGGCCCTCATCAGAAGCTGGGTCTTGGGCGTGGGCTTAGACGCCGAGGCCGGCGGTGGCGAAGGCGGTCAGCATGCCGATGACCAGGAGGGCCAGGGGGGCGAAACGGTCGGCTTGGCGTTCGAATGAGGCGAAGGTCATGACACACACCTTGAGATCTTTGTGAGGGAACCCCGGGGGAGCGGGGCTGTCCGTCTGGACACCGTTTAGATAGCACCATCTGAACACTGCACAGATCAGCAATTTCACAGACCCGCTATGCGTTTGTGCATGAGCGACTCCTTTACCCCTCGGCCTCGCCGCCGGAGAGGAGCTATTCTGCCGCCGCCTCCACGGTATCTCGCGCTGCCCGCAGGATCGTCCGCGATCTGCGCCACGCCCCCCATGCGAACACCGCCGCACCGCCCCAGATGAACACGAACGACAGCGCCCGCAGAGGACCGAAGGCCTCGCCCTCGGTCACGCCGATCACGATGCCGATGGTCGGGCCGATGAACTGAAGGAAGCCCATCACAGAGAGCGGCAGGCGGCGCGCGCACCAGGAGAACAGCACCAGCGGCACCGCCGTGATCGGTCCGGACGCCAGCAGCCACGCCGTAGTCGCGACCGAGACGCCGAAGTGACCCTGGCCGCGGCTCGCCAGCCAGGCCACGAAGGCGAGGCCCGGGGTCGCCAGCAGGAGGCACTCGATGAAAAGGCCGGTCTGGGCGTCGGCCCTGACCTGTTTACGCACCACGCCGTAGGCCCCGAAGGAGACCCCCAGCGCCAGGGAGATCAGCGGCAGATGGCCGATGGCGGCGGTCTGCACCGCCACCCCAATCGCCGCCAGGCCGATGGCGACGCCGCCGATGCGGTCGATGCGCTCGTGGAACAGGAAGGCGCCGGCCGCCATGTTGAGCAGCGGGGTGATATAGTAGCCGAGGCTGGAATCCAGCACGCGGCCAGTGGTGACGGCCCAGATGAACACGCTCCAGTTCGATGCGATCAGCGTTGCCGAGAGCATCAGCCAGGCCAGGGTGCGGGGTGTGCGGAAGACGGCCAGGACCTGCCGCCACTGGCCGGCCAGCAGGACGAAGATCAGCGCCGTCGGCGTACCCCACACGGTGCGATGGGCGAGAATCTCCCAAGGGCTCACGCCCTGGCGGCCGATGGCCTGGAAGACCAGCGGCACGAAACCCCAGATCAGATAGCAGCCGATCCCGGCGATCAGCGCCACGCGGGCCTCGGCCCCAGGCGCCGTTGGCGAGGACATGGGCCTAGGCCAGGGCTTTCTGGCGGATCAGGCCGCGCTGGTGGAGCAGCTCGGCGATCTGCACCGCGTTCAGCGCCGCGCCCTTGCGCAGGTTGTCAGAGACCACCCAGATGTTCAGGCCGTGCTCCAGGGTCGGGTCGTTGCGGATCCGCGAGACGAACACCGAGAAGTCGCCCTGGGCCTCCTTGGGGGTCATGTAGCCGGTGGGGTCGCGCTTATCGATCACGATGACGCCGGGGGCCTCGCGCAGGATGTCGCGCGCCTCGTCCTCGTCCAGGTGTTCGTGGAACTCGATGTTGACCGCCTCCGAATGGCCCACCATCACCGGCACGCGGACGCAGGTCACGGTGAGCGCGATGTCCGGATCGAGCATCTTGTGGGTCTCGTTCCACATCTTGTGCTCTTCGTCGGTGTAGCCGTCGTCCTGGAACTCGCCGATGAACGGGATGACGTTGAAGGCGATCTGCTTGGGGAACTTCTTCGGCGGGGTGGCGCCCAGGACGAAGACGTTCTTGGTCTGGTCGAAAAGCTCGTCCATGCCTTCCTTGCCGGCCCCGGAGACCGACTGATAGGTCGAGACCACCACCCGCTTGATCCGCGCGGCGTCGTGCAGCGGTTTCAGCGCCACCACCAGCTGGATGGTCGAGCAGTTGGGGTTGGCGATGATGTTCTTGCGGTCGGCCCACTCGCAGTCGTCCGGGTTCACCTCCGGCACGATCAGCGGCACGTCCGGGTCCATCCGGAAGGCCGAGGAGTTGTCGATCACGATCGGGCCGGCGGCGCCGATCCTGGGCGCCCATTCCTTGGCGAAGGCGCCGGACACGCTCATCAGCACCACATCGACGGTGGAGAAGTCGAACTGGGCGATGTCCTGGCACTTCAGGATCCGGTCACCGAACTCCACTTCCACGCCGATGGAGTTCCGCGATGCGATCGCGTGAATCTTGTCCACGGGGAATTTCACTTCCTCGAGGATGTTCAGCATCTCGCGGCCCACGTTGCCCGTGGCGCCGACGACGGCGACCCGGTAACCCATTGGCGTCTCCTAGAATGAGGGAGCGTCCCGTTACGCCCCCGGCTCCGCCAAGGCAAGGCGAGGGAAGCTGATCGTTCGATCGAACAGGGGGCGTTCGCTTGGGTCAAAGCCCGTCGCCCGGACCTGACACGACAACGCCGCCGATCGCGAGACCGGCGGCGTTGCAGACGTCCCCCCCAGAAGACGTCAGACCGACAGCGCGCCCCGGCGGCGACGAAGCGCCGAGCCGAGCAGGCCGAAGCCGGCCAGCATCAGCGTCCAGGTCGCCGGTTCGGGCACCGCCGTGCCGACGTTCAGTTCCGAGATCCAGGTGCTCCAGCGCGATCCGCCGCTGCCGCCCGGGTGCCCGCTGGCTTCGTTGTTGTATTCGCGGGCGTACTCGCCGATCACCCAGAACTCACGGTCGTTGGTGGGGTCGAGCGATACCGCGCTGTAGTCGCCCCACCGCTGGCGGCCGGCGGCGATCTTACCGAAGGTGCTGCCGTTGTGGTAATCGTCCACGAGGCTGACCTTGAGCAGTTGCTCGTCGCCGCGCTTCGCCAGCTTGCCGCCGATGCCGGTGCTGAAGGCCTGGGCGAGGAAGCTGATGTTGCCGTCCGACGGATCGGAGCCGGACCGGTTATAGCCGATCACCACCTGGCCGTACTTGTTCACGGCCAGCGAACCTTCCCAGTAGTCGTGGAGGCCGTCGCCGATCGCGCCTTCGTCCAGCAGCGCGTTGGTCGCCGCGTCGATCACGTCGTAGCGCACATAGGTGTGGTCGCCGTTCAGCGGGGTGACCGTGTAGACCGAATAGATGCGGCCGTTGACCTCGTAGCTGGACGACCCGATCCGCTGGTCCAGGGTGTCAACCACCCGGTCGTTGCTCGGGAAGTCGCCGTTCGTGAAGATGTCCGGGACCTGGTTGGGCTGACGGGCGGCGTTGTTGGAGCCGTAGTCCTGGATGCCGACGTAGGCGGCGTTCTGGTAGGTGGCCGCGCCGCTGCCGGCGTTGGCGAGGTCGTAGCGGAGCACATCGTCAAACAACAGGGAGGCGGCGACGATGTGGCCGGTCGAGCCCGGCCCCGTGCTATTGACCCCCTGGATCGCGAAGCCCGCGTCCGTGCAGGTGGCCGGGTTGCAGGGCGCCACCAGCTGCTGGAGGCCCGCCACGCTCGGCGCGGCCGGGCCGATCAGGCTCGCCAGCGGAATGACGTTGAGCGTTGTGCCGCGGAAATTACCCGCAGCATTGAAGTTGTTGGTGCCGATGTAGACGGCGTTGTTGTCCAGCGCGAGGGTCGGATAGTCCGCCGTGCCGCCGGCGAAGCCGGTGAACTTGGTCGACTGCCAGATCCCGGTTGCATCCGAGGTGTTGGACACCGCGATCTGGATGTCGGAGACGCTGTCGCCGAACGACAGCGCGATCCAGCGGTCCGCGGCCTTGTTGTACATCACGCGGGAGTCGCCGTTGGCGCCGGTCTGGCCGGCGGCGGCCCAGAAGGCCAGGTCGGACGTGGCCTTGGTGGTGTTGCCGGTGGCCTTGTCGAAGACCGCGAAGCCGCCGTTCACGAACTCGGTGAACTGGGTCTTGCCCACGGCGCCCATGGTGTCCGGCGGGATGAAGTTCCGCGCATAGGAGGCGACGTCGTACTGGCTGACGCCCTGGAAGCCTTTGACTACCATCGTGGAGCCGCCGAACACCGTGGCCTCGCGCGCCGCCCCGCCGGCATCACCGGCGGCGAAGGGCACGTGCTCCATCTGCTCGAAGTCTTGGTACTCGTCCTTCACATTCGCGCTGGTCTGCGCGAGCGCGGTGGACCCCATCAACGAAGAAAGTAGAAGCGCAGCACCCAGCGCGCCGGACATTTTCATAACGCAATCCCCACCACATGCCGCCGCAACGGCCCCATAACATATCGTTAACATTTTCCCGCGTGGCGGCAAGCGTACTCGCCTCAGGGGAGAGTGTGTAATATTTTGAGCGGCCAACAGGTGTTTGGCGGGCCGATTTTACCCGGCACCGGTCGCGAGCCGTGCAAAGCCGCCGTCGCTGGCCGATAAGGTTTCCCCATGTCGTCGCCCTGGATCCTGCTCGCCGCCGCCGCGGCCCTGGCCGCACCTGCGGACAGCGGCGGGCTGACCGGCGTCTGGGGCGGCGACCGGGCCGTCCTGACCGTCACCGCCAAGGGTGCCCGGCTCGAGACCGACTGCGCTACCGGTGCGCTGACGGCGCCGATTCGCCTGGACCGGTTCGGACGGTTCTCCGTCGAGGGGACCTTCCAGGGCATGACCGGCGGGCCGCAACGCGCCGATGAAGACGCCGCCTCGCCGCCGGCGGTCCGCTACAGCGGCCAGGTGAAGGACCAGACGATGATCTTGAGGCTGCCGTCCGCCGACGGGCGGCCCGCCCGCGAATTCACGCTGCGGCAGGGCGTCCGGCCGAAACTGGCGCGCTGTCTCTAGGCGGCCAGCGCCTGCACGACAGCGGCTCAGTCGCCGGCCAGCGTCAGGATCGTCGCCCATTCCTCGGGGCGGACCGGGGAGACGGAGAGGCGGCCCTGGCGGATCATCTCCAGGCCGGAGAGGGCGGGGTTGGCCTTCATCTCCTGCAGCGTGACCGCGCGCTTCAGCGCCCGCACCGGCTTCAGCTCGACGGCGACGAAGCGGCCGGCGGGGTCGGTGACGTCCGGAAAAGCCTCCTTCACCACCTCGGCGATCCCCACGACGGCCAAGCCTTCCTGGGAGTGGTAGTAGAGCACCGGGTCGCCGACCTTCATGGCCTTCAGGTGCAGGGCCGCGGCGTTGTTGCGTACGCCGTCCCAGACCGTGCGGCCATCGCGCTCCAGGTCGGCGAAGGCGTATTTATTGGGCTCCGACTTCACCAGCCAATAGGACATCGCCGCCTCCGGTTCGCGTGGCCGGAGCATGGCAAACCGCGGGGGGATTGCACAGCCGCTCTGCGCGAATGGGGCCGCGAGGGGCTGGCGGCGGTGGTGGCCTAGGCGGCGGCCCTGGCCTCGGCGTAGAGGTCGCGCACCGAGCGCAGGCCCTTGAGAATGGCCGCGCGTTCCTTGGCGTCGGGCTTGCGCGAGACCATGAAGCGCCATGAGCGGGTGTGGACGGCCAGGGCCTCGCGGTCGAACCGGTTCGAGGCGATCATGTCCTTGAGCAGGCCGATGAAGCTGGCCACCACGGCGCCCGCGCCGTCCTGGCCGTCGTCCGGATAGCTGTCCACCACGTCGCGTAGCATCTGCAGGTCGCTGACGCTGGGCGCCTTGCCGAGCGCGGCGACCAGGCCTTCGGCGAGCGCCAGCACGTCGGCGTCGCCGGCGCGACGGCTCGGCTTCGGCTTTTCGTCGGGCTTCGCCATGGACCTCCGGCCTTCCCTTGCAGGCGCTCACGGCGTCGAGTCTCCCCTCCAGACCTTAACGGCACCCTACCTGACAGCGCAGCTTTCGGTTGTGCAGCTGAAATACTTGACTCCGTCAATTAACTTCGGCGCCATTCCCCGATGGCAGACCTCACCGACACCGTCGCGGCCGTGCGGCGTTTCAACCGCTTCTACACGCGCGCCATCGGGGTGCTGGACCGGGCCTATCTGGGCGGCCCCTACACCCTGGCGGAGAACCGGGTGCTTTATGAGATCGCTCAGGGCGAGGCGGCGACCCCCTCGGAGATCTGCGCGGCGCTGGACCTCGACGGCGGCTACCTGAGCCGGATGCTGGCGCGGCTGGAGCGCGACGGCCTGGTGGCGCGCCGCCGCTCGCGGCTGGACGGGCGCAGCGTCAACCTGGCCCTGACGCCGGCTGGCCGGGCATTCTTCGCGGCCCTCAACACCCGCACCGTGGCCCAGGTCGAGGCGCTGGTGGGCGGGCTCTCAGGCCCGGACAAGGCGCGGCTGGCCGCGGCGCTGGACACCGCCCAGGCCCTGCTCGAACCCGACCCGGCCAGGCTGCCGATCGTGCTGCGGCCGCATGGCCCCGGCGACATGGGGTGGGTCACGGCGCGGCACGCGGTGCTCTACGGCCGCGAATACGGCTGGGGCCCGAAGATCGAGAGCGTCACCGCGCGGATCTGCGCCGACTTCCTGGACAACTTCGATCCGGACCGCGAGCGGTGCTGGATCGCCGAGCGCGGCGGCGACCGCGTGGGCTGCGTGTTCCTGGTCAGGGAGGACGAGACGGTGTCGCGGCTGCGCCTGCTGCTGCTGGAGCCGGCGGCGCGGGGCGAGCGGCTGGGGCGGCGGCTGGTCGACGAATGCCTCGGCTTCGCGCGGTCCGCCGGTTACCGCGAGATGGTGCTCTGGACCCACGGCGAACTGACCGCGGCCCGGGCGATCTATGCGGCGGTGGGCTTTCAGCTGGAGGAGAGTCACATCCACGAGGACTTCGGCAAGCCGGCGGTCAGCGAGACCTGGCGGCTGCGGCTCTGATGCCGCTACAGCGCCGCCAGCACCGCGTCGCCCATCTGGGTCGTGCTCAGCGCGCCGCCCAGGTCGCGGGTGCGGGCGCCGTTCTCCAGCGCGCGCTCCACGGCGGCGAACAGCCGGCCGGCCTCGGCGGGGCGGCCGAGGGACCAGCGCAGGGCCATCTCGAACGACAGGATCGCGGCCAGCGGGTTGGCCAGGTTCTGGCCGGCGATGTCGGGCGCCGAGCCGTGGATCGGCTCGTAGAGGCCGGGCGCACCCTCAACCCCGAGCGCCGCCGAGGGCAACATGCCCAGCGAGCCGGTCAACTGGGCCGCGGCGTCCGACAGGATGTCGCCGAACAGGTTGTCGGTGACCAGGACGTCGAACTGCTTGGGCGCCTTGACGATCTGCATGGCGGCGTTGTCGGCCAGGATGTGGGTCAGCTCGACGTCGGCGTAGTCGCGCCGGTGCAGGTCGGTCACCACCTCGCGCCATAGCAGGCCGCTATCCATCACGTTGGACTTCTCGGCGCTGGCCACCTTGTTGCGACGACCGCGGGCCAGTTCGAAGGCGACGCGGGCCACCCGCTCGATCTCCATGGTCGTATAGACCTGGGTGTCGACGGCGCGCCGGCCGCCGCCCGGCAGGTCCTCGATGAACCGCGGGCTGCCGAAATAGATGCCGCCGGTCAGTTCGCGCACGATCATCAGGTCCAGGCCCTCGACGATCTCGCGCTTCAGGCTGGAGGCGTCGGCGAGCGGCTGGAAACAGAGCGCCGGCCGCAGGTTGGCGAACACCCCCATGCCGGCGCGCAGGCTGAGGAGGCCGGCCTCGGGGCGCTTGTCGCGGGCGACGCCGACCCACTGCGGCCCGCCCACCGCGCCCATCAGCACGGCCTTGGCAGCCCTGGCGGCGGCCAGGGTCTCGTCGGCCAGCGGCGTGCCGAACCGGTCGTAGCTGCATCCGCCGAACAGGCGCTCCTCCAGGGTTAGGTCCGGGGTCAGTTTCTCGGCCACCCGGCGCACCTGGGCGGTCACTTCCGGCCCGATCCCGTCGCCGGGCAGGAGCAGCAGGTCGGTCATGGGTCGGGTCTCAGCCTAGAGTGCGTTCGGAGGCGACCTCGTACAGGCTGAGCTTCCGGTCCGAAACCCCGAACTCGGCCCCGGCGGCGCGCCACGCCGCCATGTGCGGGGCCTTGAAGTGGGCGTCGATGGCGGCCTGGTCGCGCCAGGCCTCGAACACCCGGATCAGGCCCGGGTCCTGCACATCGACGGCGTAGGAATAGGTCAGGCAGCCGTCCTCGGCCCGGCTGGCGGCCAGCATGGCGTCCTGATGCGGCCGGAAGGCCGGCAGGTTCTCAGGCGGCACGCGCACCGTGCCGGCGATGATGATCGTCATGCGCGCTCCAGCCAGGGCTGCGACAGGGCCCGCTTCGTCTCATAGGTGTCGATCGAGGCGGCGGACGTCAGGGTCTCGCCGATGGCGTCCAGGCCCTGCAGCATCTTGGCCTTGCGCTGCGGGTCGATCTCGAAGGCGAACACCTGGCCCGACGGCGAGGTGACGGTCTGGGTCTCCAGGTCGACGCTGACCACGTGGTTGCCGCCCCGCGCCTCGTCCATCAGCTGCGCCACCTGCTCGGCCTTCAGCACCACCGGCAGCAGGCCGTTCTGGAAGCAGTTGTTGTAGAAGATGTCGGCGAAGCTGGTGGAGATCACCGCCTTGATGCCGAAGTCCATCAGCGCCCAGGGCGCATGCTCGCGCGACGAGCCGCAGCCGAAGTTATCGCCGGCGATCAGCACCCCCGCGCCCTTGTAGGCCGGCTGGTTCAGCACGAAGTCGGGCTTCTCGCGCCCCTGCCGGTCGAAGCGCAGGTCGTAGAACAGTCCCTTGGCCAGCCCGGCGCGGTCCACGGTCTTCAGGAACTGCTTGGGGATGATCTGGTCGGTGTCGATATTGGCTAGCGGCAGCGGGGCCGACTTGGCGTCCAGGCGGGTGAAGGCTTGCATCAGGCGGTTTCCAGGGCTGCGGTCTGCTGGATCATGAGGGTGGGGACGCCGCCCAAGGTTGTCCCACTTGGCGCATCGCGGACCGTGAAGACCTTGGTGCCCGGCTTGCGGCCGGTTCGCAACTCCGAGACGTTGAAGCCATCGGTGGCCAGGCGCGCGTGGAGCGCGTCGGGGTCGGTGACCCGCCAGGCCAGGCCGCCGAAGCTGTCCGGCTCGTCGGATGGCGGCCGCTTGGTGCTGGCGCCGAACTCCAGCACGCCCTCGCCGCAGCGGAAGAACAGCTGGCGCGCGCCCCACGCCTCGTTCGTGCGGTCCAGCCGCAGGTCCAGGCCGAGCCGGCCGCCGAAGTTGGCGACGGCCCGGTCGACGTTGGCTGTGCGGACCACGACGTGGTCGAGAGCGGGGAGACCGGCCGTCGCCTGCGAGGGCAGGGGCGGGAAACCCATCAGGGCGACTTGAATGCCGCCGGTGGAGGCGGGTTCGAACATCGTGGCGCGCTCGGTGCGCTCGGCGATCGCCAGGCCGCGGCGCTCGCAGAGGCGGGTCTCCGCGTCGAGGTCGGAGGCGGTCAGCGCCACCAGCCACTGGCCCTCGCCCGCGGCGTCGAGGCGGCCCCGCACGCGGTCGCCGGAGGTGCCGTCGCCGTGGGGTGCGACGACCTCCAGCCCCATGTTGTCCAGCCAGAACCACGCGCGGCGCGCGCCGCCTGCGTCCTCAATCTGGGGCTCGATCTCCAGCAGGCGGCGGTAGCCGTCCATCCCGGCCTCAAAGTCGCGCATGGCGACAGCGACGTGGTGAAGTCCTTTGATCATCGGGTCAGGCCCATAGCACGGTCAGGCCTTGATCGCGCGCGTGCTCACGAAGAGCGGCGCCTCGCTGTCTTCAAGCGCAGCCAGAACGTGAGCCGACAGCGATGGCGGCTCCTGCGCCAACCAAATGAGGACATGGCTGTCGATCAGCAGACCCTTGGTCACTCCGGATCATCCGGTGGGAACACCGGGCCGTCCTCCCAAAGGGCGATCCCTTGCCCCGTCGTTTCCCGAAACACCTCGGGCGGTCTCCAGTCCGGATACTTCCGGCCCCAATACCCGAACCGGCGCTTCCCACGCGGCTTCACCTCCGCTTCCGGCAGCGCCAGCAGTCGCGCCCGCGGCTTGCCATTCTTGGCGATGACCAACTCTTCGCCCGCCGCCGCCTGGTCCACCAGCGCCGACAGGTGCGTCTTCGCCTCGTAGAGGTTGACCTGTTTCATCACTCGCAAATGCTCAGCTTGACCAAGTTGGTCAAGGTCACAGCATCTCCCGGACGTCCACGATATGCCCGGCGATGGCGGCGGCGGCGGCCATGGCGGGGCTCATCAGGTGGGTGCGGCCGCCGCGGCCCTGGCGGCCCTCGAAGTTGCGGTTGGAGGTCGACGCACAGCGCTCGCCGTCGCCCAGCTTGTCGGGGTTCATCGCCAGGCACATGGAGCAGCCCGGCTCGCGCCACTCGAACCCGGCCGCCTTGAAGATGGCGTCCAGGCCCTCGTCCTCCGCGTGGGCGCGGACCAGGCCCGAGCCCGGCACCACCATGGCGCGCACGTGCGGCGCGACCAGCCGGCCATTGAGGAAGGCGGTCTGCACCACCTGGGCCGCCGAGCGCAGGTCCTCGATCCGGCTGTTGGTGCAGGAGCCGATGAACACCATGTCGATCTTCGCCTCGGTGATCGGCTGGCCGGCGGTGAGGCCCATGTATTCCAGCGCGCGGACCGCCGAGGCGCGCTTGTCGGCGGTGTCGAAGCTCTCCGGCCTGGGGACGTTGCCGGTGATCGCCACCACGTCCTCGGGGCTGGTGCCCCAGGTGACGGTGGGCGCGATGGCCGCTGCGTCCAGCACCAGTTCCCGGTCGAAGACCGCGTCCTGGTCGGTGAAGAAGCTCTTCCAACAGGCGAACGCCATCTCCCAGGCGCCGCCCTTCGGCGCAGCCGGCCGGCCGCTGAGATAGTCGAAAGTGGTCTCGTCCGGCGCGATCAGCCCGGCCTTCGCGCCGCCCTCGATGGTCAGGTTGCAGAGCGTCATGCGGCCTTCCATCGACAGCGCGCGCACGGCCGAGCCGGCGAACTCGATGACCGACCCCGTGCCGCCGGCGGTGCCGATCTCGCCGATCACGGCCAGGGCGTAGTCCTTGGCGCCGACCCCGGGGCCGGGTTCGCCCTCGATGCGGATGCGGAAGTTCTTGGCCTTCTTCTGGCGCAGCGTCTGGGTGGCCAGCACGTGCTCGACCTCGGAGGTGCCGATGCCGTGGGCCAGGGCGCCGAACGCGCCGTGGGTCGAGGTGTGGCTGTCGCCGCAGACGATGGTCATGCCCGGCTGGGTGCGCCCCTGCTCGGGGCCGACCACATGGACGATGCCGTTCCTGATATCGCCCATCGGGAAGAACTCGATCCCGTAGTCGGCGACGTTCTTCGCCAGGGTCTGCAGTTGCAGGCGCGCCTCCGGGTCGGCAACGGCGTCAATGCCCAGGGCCTGACCCTCGGTCGGCACGTTGTGGTCGGCTACCGCGAGCGTGCGATCGGGCCGGCGCACGGCGCGGCGATTGGCGCGAAGGCCCGCGAAGGCCTGCGGCGTGGTCACCTCATGGATCAGGTGCAGGTCGATGTAGAGGATCGCCTCGCCGTCCTGCCTATCGACGACGTGTGCGTCCCAGATCTTGTCATAGAGGGTCTTGCCGGACATGGGCCGCATGTAGGTCTGCGCATACTGGGTCGTCCAGTGCTGCAGGTCCGCATTTCCTGAGCCATCGAAGTATTTTTGCCTCGCACCCATGCGTCGTCATCCCGCGGACAAGCCGCGGGATGACGACGTGGATCAGGCGGCTCGCCGCGTTTCGGCGGGCAGGGACCCCTGCCCCACCAGCGCCGTCTTCAGGGCCTGCGCCAGAGGCGTGCGGGGCTCGGCGCCCAGCTTGGCCACCAGCCGGGCGTTGTCCATCAGCACAGGGCGGGTCCAGAGGTAGCGCATCTCCTGCATCTCGCGCAGGGTCTCGTTGAACGGCGCTGCGGCGGTCAGCGCGAACCAGGGCAGACGGCGGACCGCCAGCCTGCGGCCAGCGGCGGTTTCGAGGGCGGCGACCAATTCGTGGCCGGTGGCCTGCTGGCCTTGCATATGGAACACTTCGAAGCGGCCCAGTTCAGTGGCCAGCAGTTGCACGAAGGTCTCGGCGACGTCGGGCAGGTAGGCCCAGGCGTGCGGGATCTCCAGGGGGCCGGGATAGGCCACCGCGGTGACAGGACGGCCGGGCTTGACCAGGCCCTGGGAGAGCCAACTGCTGCCGCTCTGCCTGGGGCCGAAGAAGTCGCCGGCGCGGACGATCAGGACCCGCGCCCCGGAGTCGCGCAACGCCTGCTCCATCCGCACCCGGATCGCGCCCTTGCGGCTGATCGGGGTCTGGGGCGAGGCCTCGGTCAGGGTCGGGAAGGCGTCCGGGCCATAGTTGTAGACCGTGCCGGGGAACAGGATGCGGGCGCCGCTTGCGTTGGCCGCGGCGATGGTGCTGGCCAGCATCGGCAGTTGCAGCCCCGCCCAGTTCTTGTAGCCGGGCGGGTTGACGCCATGGACGACGATCTGCGCGCCCTCGGCGGCGGCGACAACCTCGGTCTCCACCATGGCGTCGCCCTTGACCCAGTCGTAGGCCGGACGGCCCGCCACCGCTTGCGACTGGCGCGCCTTGGCGGGATCGCGGTTCAGGGCCCGGACCCGCCAGCCGTCGGCCAGCAGTCGCTCGGCCAGGGCGCCGCCGACGCCGCCGGTCGCGCCGATCACCAGGGCCAGGGGTTTGTTCGCTTGGGTCATCGAGACCTCCATCGCTGAGGCCCCAGATGTGGCCCGACCGCCGGTCAAACGGAATTGCCTTCGATGATAGAACGGCTATTCAATAGCGTATGCCTGGAATGCCCGACTGGGATCTGCTGCAAAGCCTGCACGCCGTGCTGCAAGCCGGCAGCTTCTCGGCCGCCGCCCGCCTGCGGCGGCTGACCCAGCCCACGCTGGGGCGGCACATCGACCAGCTGGAGCGCCTGCTGGGCGCGCCGCTGTTTCTGCGCAGCCCGCGCGGCCTGCAGCCCACCGACCTGGCGCTGGCCTTCCGCCCCCACCTGGCCGACATGGCCGCCGCCGCCCAGGCCGCCAGCCGCGACGCCAGCGGGGTGGCCAGCGGCGAGGGCGGGGTGGTCCGCGTCGCCGCCAGCGAGGTGGTCGGCGTCGAGGTGCTGCCGGCCATCCTCACCAGCTTCCGCATCGCTCACCCCGGCGTCGACGTAGAGCTGATCCTGTCCAACAAGAACGAGGACCTGACGCGGCGCGACGCCGATGTCGCCGTGCGCATGTCGCGGCCCACCCAGAACAGCCTGGTGGCCAAGAAGGTCGGCGACGTCGTGCTGGGCTTCCACGCCACCCCGGACTACCTGGCGCGCTGCGGCGTTCCCAAGGACTTCGACGAGCTGACCGGGCACACCCTGATCGGCTTCGACCGCGAGTTCCCCGAGATGGTCAAGGACCTGGCCATCGGCCGGCCGGTCACCCGCGACGCCTTCGCGCTCCGCACCGACAGCGACATCGCCCAGCTGGCCACCCTGCGCGCCGGGTTCGGGATCGGAGTCTGTCAGAACCACATCGGCCGCCGGTACGGACTGACGCCGGTCATGCCGGAGGCCTTCGGTTTTCGGCTCGACCTCTGGATCTGCATGCATGAGACCCTGCGCGGCAGCCCGCGCATGCGGCTGATGTTCGATCACCTGGCCAAGGAACTGGGCGCCTACGCCGCCCAGGACGGGTGAGCGCGTTCCACGCCGGCGGCGGCCTGTGCGGCTCCTATCCCTCCTCTTTAGGGGAGGGCCGACTCGGCGAAGCCGGGCGGGGTGGGGGTCTCGCGTTCGAGTTCAGAGTCTGGGCGTGACTTCCCCACCCTGGCCGCTTCGCAGCCTGTCCCTCCCCTGAAGTGGAGGGATGGATTCAATAGCAAAACGGCGGCCAGGTCGCCCTGGCCGCCGCTCTGAAGTCTGTTGCTAGCGAAAGGCTCAGCCTTCCGTCGGCGCCTCGGCCGTCGGCTTGGCGCTCATCTGGCGCTCGGCGATCCGGGCCGACTTCCCGCGGCGGTCGCGCAGGTAATAGAGCTTGGCGCGCCGCACGACGCCGCGGCGCTTCACTTCGATGCTTTCGATGTTCGGCGACAGGATCGGGAACACCCGCTCCACGCCCTCGCCGAAGGAGATCTTGCGGACGGTGAAGCTCTCGTCGATGCCCTGGCCGCCGCGGGCGATGCAGACGCCCTCATAGGCCTGGACGCGCTCGCGCTCGCCTTCCTTGATCTTCACGTTCACGCGCACCGTGTCGCCGGGGCGGAACTCGGGGATCTTGCGCACGGCCAGCAGGCGGTCGGCTTCTTCCTTGCGCAGGGTTTCAATGATGTTGGCAGCCATGGTCTTCGTCCTTCACTGGGCTTTATCGCCCTTTGCCTGTTGATTGGCGGGCAGCCGGTCCCAAAGGTCGGGCCGCTGTTGCCGCGTGGTCTGTTCCCGCATCGCGTGCCGCCACTTCCGAACCTCGGCGTGGTGCCCGCTCAGCAGGACCTCGGGGATATCGAGCCCTTCGAACGTCCGCGGCCTGGTGTACTGCGGATGCTCGAGGAGCCCGTCCTCGAAGCTTTCTTCACTCAAGCTCTCGGCCTGCCCCAGGACCCCCGGGACCAGCCGTACGCACGCCTCGATCGTCACCAGCGCCGCCGCCTCGCCACCGGCCAGGACCGCGTCGCCAACCGCGACCTCCTCGAACCCGCGGGCGTCGAGCACTCGCTGGTCCACCCCCTCGAACCGACCGCAAAGCACGATCAGCCCCGGCCCTTGGGCCCACTCATGAACGCGCGCCTGGGTCAGGGGCCGGCCCCGGGCGCTCATGTACAAAAGCGGCCGTCCCCGCCGTTCCACGCTGTCCAGCGCAGAGGCGATGACGTCCGCTCGCATCACCTGTCCAGGACCGCCACCCGCCGGGGTGTCGTCCAGGAAGCCGCGCTTATCTTTGGAAAAGGCCCGAATGTCCACCGTTTCCAGGGTCCACAGCGCGGCCTCTCGCCACGCCGTGCCGATCAGCGAGACGCCCAGCGGGCCCGGAAAGGCCTCGGGAAACATGGTCAGGACGGCGCAGTCGAACGGCATGGCGGCTGAAAGCGCCGGCCGCGGCCCACCCGTCAAGCCTCAGAACAACATCTGGTAGTAGTTGTAGTGCCCGCCCAGAGGCCGGCCGCGGTCGATGCACCGATGGCCGGGCCGCGGCACGCAGGGGCTGTCGTCGTAGCGGACCCCCGTGCGGAACTCGCCGTTGGCCGCCCAGGCGAAGTCGATCTCGCCGGGCCGGTCGGCGCGGTAGCGATAGCGGACCTCTTCGCGAACCCCGGACACCCAGTGGTCGTGGCCGCTGGGCGGGCGCAGGCTGACGTCGGCGACCACGGCCTCGTAGACCGGCCGATGCGCCTCGAAGTTCAGCCGCACGCCGGCGTCGAGCAACGGCTGCAAGGCCGGGATCAGGCTGCCGCCGAAGGTCAGCAGCACGGTGGGGGCGATCCAGCCGGTGACCGGCTCACGCAGCATGGTCCAGAACCCCCAGACCAGCAGCACCGGGACCGGCGCGACCAGGCCGGCAATCGCCAGGACCAGGGCCGTCTCGCCGGGCAGGATCTCCATCAGCCGCGCCGAGGTCAGGGCGCCGCCGACCACCAGCAGCATCCACGCCACCAGGACCGCCGCCAGCGGCCTGCGCCAGATCGGCCTGGAAGTGTCCGCCCCGTTCCCCATGTCCGAAGATGAGGGCGCAACCCAAGGTTCCGCAAGGGCGCCACGGACACAGCCACCCGGCCAAGCGCCTTGCCCCTCGCGCGCCGCGCGCGTATGCGGCGCCCCATGAGCGACGCCGACCTCCCCGAGACCGAGGGTCCCGAGACGGAAGGCCAGGACGAGACCCTGGTCGAGACCCTGCAGCTGGAGCGGATCGAGGAGAACCTGTTCCGAGGGACCTCGCCGGACAACCGGCCGGGCCGGATCTTCGGCGGCCAGGTGATCGCCCAGTCGTTGCTGGCGGCCTACGAGACGGTCCAGGACCGGGTCTGCCACTCGCTGCACTGCTACTTCATCCGGCCGGGCGACCCCACCGTGCCGATCGTGTTCGACGTGGACCGCTCCCGCGATGGCGGCAGCTTCACCACGCGGCGCGTGGTGGCCATCCAGCGCGGCAAGCAGATCTTCAACCTGGCCGCCTCGTTCATGGTCCATGAGGCCGGGTTCGAACACCAGTCCGAGATGCCCGCCGGGCCGCACTGGAGCGAACTGCCGGACGAGGCGGAGGCGATGCGGGAATATCTGAAGACCGCGCCCGAGGCGGCCCGGAGCTGGATGGGCCGCTCGCGGCCGGTCGAGATGCGCGCGGTGGACGCCCGAAACTACTTCATGAGCGGGCCCAAGCCGCCGGTGGCGCAGAACTGGTTCCGCTGCCGCACGCCGATCGGCGACGACGCCCACATGCACCAGGTGATCCTGGCCTATGCGTCCGACATGAATCTGCTGTCGACGGCGATGCGGCCGCACGGAGTGCACTGGCAGACGCCGGGGTTCCAGTCCGCCAGCCTCGACCACGCCATGTGGTTCCACAAGCCGACCGACTTCAACCACTGGCACCTCTACGCCCACGACAGCCCCTCGGCCTCCGGCGGCCGCGGCTTCATCCGCGGCTCGATCTACGCCGAGGACGGAACCCTGGTCGCCTCGGTCGCCCAGGAAGGCCTGATGCGGATGAAGCCGGGGACATAGCTCGGCCTTGCTGCCCCCCGGCGGCGGGCGTAAGGCCCGCCTTCGCAATTGCAGCATGGCGGGGCGGCGCACATGGACACCCAGACGCTGGTGGGACACCTCAGGCTGGAGCGGCTGGAGGTGAACCTGTTCCGCGGCGTGACCCCGGACGAGGAGTCGCGGGAACGGATCTATGGCGGCCAGGTGATCGCCCAGTCGCTGCTGGCCGCCTACGAGACCGTCCAGGATCGCGTCTGCCACTCGCTGCATTGCTATTTCATCCGGCCGGGCGACCCCACCGTGCCGATCATCTTCGACGTGGACCGCTCGCGCGACGGCGGCAGTTTCACGACGCGCCGGGTGGTGGCGATCCAGCACGGCCAGCAGATCTTCAACCTCGCCGCCTCCTTCCAGGTGGAGGAGCAGGGCTTCGAGCACCAGTCGGACATGCCGGCCGCACCCGGCTGGGACGAGGTCGAGGACGACACCGACGTCCAGCGGCGCCTGATGAAGGACGCCCCGGCCGAGCAGCGCGCCTGGCTGGACCGGCCACAGCCGATCGAGATGCGCACGGTGGGCGGCCGCTTCGACGTGGCCCGGCCCCAGCCGCGCGCGCCGCTGCAGCAGGTGTGGTTCCGGGCCAAGGACGGCATCGGCGCCGACCCGCACATGCACCAGGTGATCCTGGCCTATGCCTCGGACATGAGCCTGCTGGGCACCTCGATCCGGCCGCACGGGGTCAGCTGGCAGACGCCGGGCTTCCAGACCGCCAGCCTGGACCACGCCATGTGGTTCCACCGCCCGACCGACTTCAACGAATGGCACCTCTACCACCAGGAAAGCCCCTCGGCCTCCGGCGGCCGCGGCTTCAACCTGGGCTACATCTACCGGGCGTCCGACGGCGCCCTGGTGGCCAGCTGTGCGCAGGAAGGCCTGATGCGGGTGCGGCAGGCGAAGGGTTAGCGCCGACCCGCTGCTCCCCTTCGGGGGAGCTCCCGCGAAGGGGGTGAGGGGGTCCGCTCAGAAGGATCGACTGGGCGCCTCGGAGATGCCGACAGGGCCTCGGCGGCGCCATCGTGGAGGACCCCCTCCTGCGCTTTGCGCCTCCTCCCCCGACGGGGGAGGAACGGGCGCTATTCGACTTCAGGCGGAAGCACCGCGATGACCTTGCCCTCAGCGATCCGCACCTCGGGCACGGCGGCCAGGGTGAAGGGCAGGTACCAGCTGGCGCCTTCGGGTGGCTGGATTTCCAGGAGGTCGCCGGCGCCGAAGTCCTGGACGGCCTTTACCTTGCCCAGGGCCTCGCCCTCGGCGGTCTCGACGGCCAGACCGATCAGGTCGGTGACGTAGAACTCGTCGTCGTCGGGCGGCGGCAGGTCGGCGCGGGGGATGTACAGCTTCAGCCCGCGCAGGGCCTCGGCCTGGTCGCGGGTCTCGACCTCCCGGGCGCGACCCACGACCCCGCCCTTGGCCGCACGGCCGAAGGTCAGCGTGAGGCCGGGCGAGCCGTCCTCACGCAGCAGCACCTTATAGTCCACCAGCGCCAGCGGATCGGCCGTGAAGCTGGTGATGCGGACCTCGCCGCGGACCCCGAAGGCGCCCGCGACGCGACCCACCTGGATGAGATCGGACCTCATCCCTGGCTTGCTCAGGCCTGTTCTTCGCCGGTTTCGGCGGCCGGGGCCTCGGTCACGGCTTCCTCGGAGGCGGGCGCGCTTTCGGCCACGGCCTCGACGGACGGGGCTTCTTCGGCAACCGCCTCGGCCGCAGGAGCGTCCTCAGCAACCGGTTCAGCGGCCGGAGCCGCTTCAGCCACAACTTCCGGCGCAGCCTCTTCCGCCGGGGCGGCCTCGGCTTCGGCGACCGGGACTTCCTCGATCACCGGCTCTTCGACCGGCGGCGGGTTGGCGGCCAGTTCGGCGGCGGCGGCGGCGCGGTCGGTCTCGCGCTGGGCGCGCTCCTCGACGCGTTCCTTGGCCTTGGTTCCGGGCAGGCCCTTCTTCGGATTGGAGCTGGCGGTCCACTGGATCACGCCGACCTTGCCGAGCTCGCGGGCCACGCGGTCGGTGGGCTGGGCGCCCTTGCTCATCCATTCCTGGATGCGCTCGACCTTCAGGACCACGCGGTTCGGGTCGTCCTTCTTCAGCAGCGGGTTATAGCTGCCCACCTTTTCGATAAAGCGGCCGTCGCGGGGCGAATGGCTGTCGGCGACGACGATCGAATAGTAGGGGCGCTTCTTGGCGCCGCCACGGGCGAGACGGATCTTCAGCATTCTCTAGTCCTTTGAACTTTCAGTCTATTTCTTGAACGGGTTGAAGCCCGGCGGACGTCCGCCCAGGCCCGGGAGTTTCGGCATGCCGCCCGGCATGTCCTTCAGCTTTGCGGCCATCTCTTCCATCTGCTGCGGGGTCGGGGCCTGGCCGCCGGTCATCTGGGCCAGCTTGCCCATGTCCATGCCGCCCGCGCCGCCCAGCATCTTGGCCATCTGGCCGAAGCCCTTGCCGCCGTTGCGGCTGAGCGCCTTGAAGGTGTCGGCCATCTGCCGGTGCTGCTTCAGCAGGCGGTTGATCTCGGCCACGTCGACGCCGGCGCCCTTGGCGACGCGGCGCTTGCGCGAGGCGGCGAGGATGTCGGGCTTCTGCCGCTCCTGCCTGGTCATCGACGAGATGATCGCCATCTGGCGGTCGAAGCTCTTGTCGGTGATCCCGCTTTCGGCGATCTGTTTCTTCATCTTCTGCACGCCGGGCAGCAGGCCCATCATGCCTTCCATGCCGCCCATGCGCTTCATCTGCGCCAGTTGGTCAGCCATCATGTCCAGGTCGAACTGGCCCTTGGCCAGCTTGCGGGCCGTGGCTTCCGCCTTGGCCATGTCCAGCTCTTGCGTGGCCTTCTCGACCAGCGCCACCACGTCGCCCTGGCCCAGGATGCGGCCCGCCACGCGCTGGGCGTCGAAGACGTCCAGGCCGTCGATCTTCTCCGACACGCCGAGGAACTTGATCGGCAGGCCAGTGACGGCGCGCATGCTGAGCGCCGCGCCGCCGCGGCCGTCGCCGTCCGCCCGGGTCAGCACCAGGCCGGTCAGCGGCAGGCGCTCATGGAAGGCCTTGGCGGTGCGGACCGCGTCCTGGCCGGTGAGGGCATCGGCGACCAGCAGGGTCTCGGATGGCGAGGAGATGCGGGCGATCTCGGCCGCCTCGCTCATCATCGCCTCGTCCAGGGTCGTGCGCCCGGCGGTGTCGAGGATCAGGATGTCATAGCCCTGCAGCCTGGCCGACTGCATGGCGCGCCGCGCGATGTCGGGCGCGGCCTGGCCGGCGACGATGGGCAGGCTCTGGGCGCCGGCCTGCTCGGCCAGCATCGCCAGCTGTTCCATGGCGGCGGGCCGCCGGGTGTCCAGCGACGCCAGCAGGACCTTCTTGCGCTCGCGCACCAGGCGGAGCGCCAGCTTGCCGGCGGTGGTGGTCTTGCCCGAGCCCTGCAGGCCGGCCATCAGGATCACGGTGGGCGGATTCAGCGAGAGGTTCAGCCCCTCGGGCTCGCCCGTCCCACCCAGCATCTCGACCAGGCCGTCGTAGGTGATCTTGACCACCTGGTCCGCCGGCCGGATCGAGCGGATCACCGCCTCGCCGGTCGCCGCCTCGGTGGCCTTGGCGATGAAGTCGCGGACCACCGGCAGGGCCACGTCGGCCTCCAGCAGGGCGACGCGGATCTCGCGCATCACCTCGGCGACGTCTTTCTCGGACAGCACGCCGCGACCGGAGAGCCGGTCGAATACGGTCGAAAGCCGGTCTGTTAGTGCGTCGAACAAGTCTCAACTCCATGGCCCAAACGCAGTCGACCCCCGTGCACGATTGCGTGGACGGGGGGCCTCGCCGCCCTCGTCCCAGATAAGACCTGGGGGCCGTGGCGGTAGAGGGCGCTGACCGAGGTTGCGCCGGAAGGCCGCGCTTATGCGCCGATGAGGGGGGTCAGGTCAAGGAACGGGGGTTGAGAGACTCATCTCGATCGCCGCAGCACCTTTGTCGCGACCCTCACCGCTGTGACCACAATGATAATGACAGCCGAGAACAGGATGAAGAGCCAGACTGTCATCGACGCCGGACTGGATGGGATTGCTCCCGAAGGGACGCTTGTCGCAACTTGACTTGAAGGCCGCCGGTCAGCGTCAGAACGGCTAACAATAGGCCCAAGGCCGCAGGTAAACTGGCCGCCATGAGATCCATGGTGGGGCCTGGCCGAGGCCCGCCTTTCCACCGACTTCGCGTCAAAGAGGCGTGTCATCCCGGTTTTCGCGCCAGCGAAAGACCGGGACCCATAAGCGTCGATCGCGCCGCAAGGGCGGTGCTGCGGCGCAGCCACGACCAGTCCTGACCCTCAGGCGCTCATGGGTCCCGGTCTTCGGCTGCGCCGAAACCGGGATGCTACCCGTTGGTAGGGTCGATGAGCGCGCACCCGGCGCGGCGCGCCACGTCGTCACCCCGGTCTTTCCCCGGCGCGCAAACCGCGACGAACCGCTATGGATGCGGCGATGAGCCCGCCGCGCCTGAGCCCCGCCGAGACCACCGCCCTGACGCGGCGGGTGACCCTGATGTCGGTGGCGACGGCGGCGATCCTGGTGACGATCAAGCTCGCGGCCTGGATCGGGTCCGGGTCGGTGGCGCTGCTGGCCTCGACGGCCGACTCCGGCCTCGACCTGGTGGCCTCGCTGGTCACCTTCTGGGCGGTGCGCTACGCCGCCGCGCCGCCGGACGCCGAGCACCGCTTCGGGCACGGCAAGGCCGAGGCCTTCGCCAGCCTGGTGCAGGCCGGCCTGGTGTTCGCCTCCGCCGCCCTGATCGCCCGCGAGGCGGTCGGCGACTTCATCGCGCCGCATCCCCTGCGCCAGGAGGGCTGGGCGGTGGCGGTGATGGCCGTCTCCACCGTGCTGACCGCCCTGCTGCTCGCCGCCCAGGGGCGGGTGCTGAAGCAGACCGCCTCGGTGGCGGTGTCGGGCGACCGGGCGCACTACGCCATGGACCTGGCGTCGAACCTGATCGCCCTGGCCGGCATCGCCGCCTCGGCGTGGCTGGGCGTGAACGGCCTGGACGCCGCCGCCGCCGTGGTCATCGCCGCCCTGCTGCTCTGGGGCGCGGTGGGGGTGTTCCGCGAGGCCTCCAGCCAGCTGATGGACCACGAACTGCCCGACGAGGCCCGCGCCGAGATCGTGCGCCTGGCCACCGCCGACGGCCGGCTGGCCAATGTGCATCAGCTGCGGACCCGCGCCTCGGGCCCCTATGTGCACATGCAGATGCACGTCGACCTCGAACCCGAGGTGACGCTGGAGGCCGCCCACGAGGTGATCGTCGCCGCCGAGAAACGGATCCTGGAGGCCTTCCCCGCCGCCGACATCATCATCCACGCCGACCCGCGCGGGCGGGCGGAACCTCACGGCGGCGCGTTCGCAGAGGCCGCCGTGACGTCCCGTCCGAAAACGCAGTAAACGAGACCTTAAGACCCGCCGCGTCAGTTGGGCGCTCGCCGATTCGCCACAGAAGTCCGATGAGCGTCGAACGCATCCTGCATCACTTTCCCCTCGATCCCGTCTCCCGCCTGGTCCGCCTGGCGCTGGGGGAGAAGCGCCTGCCGTTCGCCGAGGTCTCGGTGCGCTACTGGGAGCGGCCGCGCGAGCTCACCAAGCTGAACCCGTCGGGCATGGTCCCGGTGCTGGTGGAGACCGAGCCGGGTCAGCCGCCGCTGGTCCTCTGCGAAGGCCGGGCGATCCTGGGTCACCTCGAGGAGGCCTATCCCGAGCCCGCCCTGATAAGCCGCGAGCCGGCCGAGCGGGCCGAGGCGCGGCGCCTGATGACCTGGTTCGAGGGAAAGTTCGCCTTCGAGGCCGGCGGCTATATCCTGCACGAGAAGGTCGAGAAGCGGCTGATGGGCCTGGGCGCCCCGGAGCTGGCCAACCTGCGCCAGGGCAAGGACGCCCTGAAGGTCCACCTGTTCATGTTGGACGACCTGCTGCAGGCGCGTGAGTGGCTGGCCGGCAAGCGGCTGTCGATGGCCGACTTCACCGCCGCCGCCCATCTGTCGGTGATCGACTATTTCGGCGATGTCGCCTGGAAGGAATTCCCGGCCGCCAAGACCTGGTACATGAAGCTGAAGTCCCGGCCCTGCTTCCGGCCGCTGCTGGCCGACCGCTGGCCCGGGCTCGCCCCGGCCAGGCACTATGACGACCTCGACTTCTGACGCCCCCGAAGACCTGATCCGCGCCGGAGCCCTGGCCCTCGGCTTCGACGTCTGCCGCTTCACCGACCTCGACCAAGCCTGGCCCGCCGCCGCGCGGCTGGACGCCTATGTCGACGCCGGCCGCCATGGCGAGATGGGCTGGATCGCCGAGACGCTGGAGCGCCGCCGCCACCCGCGCGCCATGTGGAGCGCGGCCCGCTCGGCCATCGTCCTGGGGGTCAACTACGGGCCCGACCGCGATCCGCTGGCGATCCTGGGCCACCCGACCCGAGGCGCGATCAGCGTCTACGCCCAGGGCGACGACTATCACGACGTGATCAAGGCGCGGCTGAAGGCGCTGGCCCGCGGGCTGGTTGCCCGGTTCGGCGGCGAGCTGAAGGTATTCGTCGATACCGCGCCCTTGCTGGAGAAGCCGCTGGCGGAACGCGCCGGCCTGGGCTGGCAGGGCAAGCACACCAACCTGGTCAGCCGCGAGTTCGGCTCCTGGCTGTTCCTGGGCTCGATCCTGACCACCCTGGACCTGACGCCCGACCCGGCCGACCCCACCGGCTGCGGAACCTGCCACGCCTGCCTGGATATCTGCCCGACCAAGGCCTTCCCGGCGCCCTACCAGCTGGATGCGCGGCGCTGCATCTCCTACCTGACCATCGAGCGGAAGGGGCCGATCCCGCCGGAGTTCCGCGCGGCGCTCGGCAACCGCATCTACGGCTGCGACGACTGCCTCGCCGTCTGCCCCTGGAACAAGTTCGCCCAGGCTGGCCGCGACCAGAAGCTGGCCGCCCGCGACGCCTTGACGGCGCCCTCGCTGGCCGATCTTGCTCGCCTGGACGACGCCGCCTTCCGCGCCCTCTTCACCCGGAGCCCGGTCAAGCGCATCGGCCGCGACCGCTTCGTGCGCAACGTGCTGTACGCGATCGGCAACGCCGGCGATCCGGCGCTGGCGGCCGAGGCCCGGCGCCTGCTGGACGATCCCGCCCCGGTGGTGCGCGGGGCGGCAGTGTGGGCGCTGTCACGATTGCTGGGCGGGGCGGCGTTCGAGACGCTGGCCGCCAGTCGCATGAAGGATGAAGGCGACGCCGCTGTCCTCGCCGAATGGACCGCCTCCTCTCCCCCGGCGAAGCCGAGAGGGAGAGGGTAGGGAGAGGGTCGGCTGGGCCTCTGCGTCTCTCCCGTTGGCGACCCAAGGACCCGCAGCGGCGACGTGCATGGGTCCTGGCTGGACCACCGCCGGATCACGTCCTTACGCGCCGACCCTCTCCCTACCCTCTCCCTCTCGCTTCCCGGGGGAGAGGAGATCAGAACGCCACCGCCCCCAGGTCCTTCAGCCGTGGCAGCACCTGGTCCTTGCCCGACATCACCGGGTCGCCATCCAGCGGCCAGGGGATCGCCAGGTCGGGGTCGTCCCAGGCGAGGCCGCCCTCACTCCCGGGCGCGTACGGCGCATCGACCTTGTAGAAGATCTCGCAGTCGGTGGTGATCGTGCAGTAGGCATGGGCGAAGCCGCGCGGGATCCACAGCTGTTCGCCGCGCTCCGCCGTCAGCTCGGCGCTCACCCACTGGCCGTAGGTCGCCGACCCGGCCCGGATATCCACCGCCACGTCGAAGATCGCCCCGCGCAGCGCCCGGATCAGCTTGCCCTGGGCGTTCGGCGCGGTCTGGAAGTGCAGGCCGCGCAGGGTGCCCTTCTGGGCGCTGAAGGCCTGGTTGTCCTGCACGAAGGTGGTCTGCGCCACCGTGCCGGTCAGGGCCTTCTCGCTCCAGGTCTCGGCGAACCAGCCGCGCGCATCGCCATGCCGCCTGGGCGTGATAAGCAGAACGTCGGGAATCGCCAGCGGCGTGATCGTCGTCATGTTCTTCCAGTGGTGCGGGTGAAGCTGTCGCATGGCGCAGCGAGCGAGCGATGACAAGGCCGAAGCGCCGGCGCTGACCGTCTGCGTGATCGCCTACAATTCCGGCCCGACGCTGCGCACCTGCCTGGAGCGCCTGGAGGCGCAGACCTTCCGCGACTTCGAGACCCTGGTGATCGACAACGCCTCGCCGGATCCTGGCGACGTGGCGATCGCGGCGGGCTTTCCTTCCGTGCGGCTAGTCCGCAACGGCGAGAACATCGGCTTCGCCAGGGCCGGCAATCAGGGCGCGCGGCTGGCGCGGGGCCGCTGGTACGTACTGCTCAACCCCGACGCCTTCGCCGAGCCCGACTGGCTGGCCGAGCTGATGGCCGCCGCCCAGCGCCATCCGCAGGTCCGCTCATTCACCTCGCGCCAGATGATGGCCGACGCGCCCGGCCTGCTCGACGGCCTGGGCGACGTGATGAGCATCTGGGGCATCCCCTACCGCGGCGGCTACATGAGCCGCGATACCGGCCAGGCCTTCGAGGGCGAGGTGTTTTCCCCCTGCGGCGCGGCGATGATGATCGACCGGCAGCTGTTCCTGGGGCTGGGCGGGTTCTACGAGCCCTACTTCTGCTACTCGGAGGACGTCGACCTCGGCTACCGCCTGCAGCTGGCCGGGGAGCCGACCCTGCTGGTCCCGCACGCCGCGATCCATCACCTGGGCTCCGCCTCCTCGGGCGGGCGCAAGTCGGAGTTCGCGGTCTACCACGGCACCCGCAACCGCTTCTGGGGGGTCTACAAGAACACCCCCTGGACCCTGCTGCCGCTGGTGATCCCGCTGCACCTGATGGCGGTGGTGTTCATCTCGTCGCGGCGCCCCAACTGGCCGCACGCCGGCATCGTCTGGCGCGCCTTCGTGGACTCGCTGAAGGGCCTGCCGGTCATCCTGCGCGACCGCAAGGCCGTGCAGGCCGGCCGCCGCGTCGACATCGCCGACGTCGCCCGCGCCATGACCTGGAACCCCAAGGACCTGACCTACCGCCGCCCGGTGATCCGGCCGCTCAGGCCGATGTGATTTCCGCTCAGCCCGGCGAAGGCCGGGACCCAGATCGCAGATCTCCAAGGGCTGACGGGATGGGCGCGGCGCCCATCGAACCCGCTTCCCAGCTCTCCCATCTGGGTCCCGGCATTCGCCGGGATGAGCGGATTCAGGTTTCCGACGCCCACTCGATCAGCCGGCGCATGAAGTGGGCGCCGCGCTGCATCTGGGAGACCTCGACATATTCGTCCGGCTGGTGGGCCTGGTCGATGGAGCCTGGGCCGCAGATCACTGTCGAGAAGCCGGCCTGCTGGAACTGCCCGGCCTCGGCGGCAAAGGCCACCACCCGCGGCGGGCCATTGTCGCCGGCCATCCGCCGGGCGAACGCCTCGGCCACGCCGTCACGCTCGGGGACGAACGGCGGCACGTCGGTGCGCTGTTCCACCATCACCCCGGCCTCCGGCGCGCGGGCCTTCAGGGTGCGGTCCAGTTCGGCCGCCTCGGCCAGGAACGGCGCGATGATCTCCTTCGGCGTCCGCGGCCCGGGGGTGCGCAGGTCGAAGACGAAGTGGCACTCCCGCGCCAGGATATTGTGCGCCGTGCCCCCGTGGACGATACCGATGGTCAGCGTCGGGCCCTTCGGCGTGAACGGCGAGGCGGGGTCGGCCTCGTCCCAGAGCCGCGCCGACAGGGCGTTGAGCGAGGCCATCAGCTTCACCGCCTCCATCACCGCTGAGACCCCCAGGTGCGGCTGGCTGGAATGGACCTCGCGGCCGGTGACGCTGACGTGGAAGGTGGCGATGCCCTTGTGGCCGTTCACCGCCTCCATGTTGGTGGGCTCGCCGACCACGACGACGGCCGGGGCCGGCAACTCGCGGGCGATCACGTCGATCATCTGCGGCGCGCCCAGGCAGCCGATTTCCTCGTCGTAGGAGAAGGCCAGGTGCACCGGCCGCTTAAGGTTCGCCGCCGCCAGTTCGGGCGCCGCGGCCAGAGCCAGGGCCAGGAAGCCCTTCATGTCGCAGGCCCCGCGCCCATAGAGCCGCTCGCCCTTCTGGACCAGGGCGAAGGGATCGGTGCTCCAGGGCTGGCCGTCCACCGGCACCACGTCGGTGTGGCCGGACAGCACGGCGCCGCCCGCCACCGCCGGGCCGATGGTCGCCATCAGGTTCGACTTCGACCCGTCGGCGTTCGGCACCCGCCGGTGCGGCACGCCCAGCCCGTCGAGATAGGCCTCCACCCATCCGATCAGCTCGAGGTTGGAATGCCGAGAGGTGGTGTCGAAGCCGACCAGCTTTTCCAGCAGGTCGCGCGCGGCGGGGTACAGATCCTGGGCCATCACGCCTGCTTAGACCCCTGCGGGCCGGCGTCCACCCCCACCCGTGCGGCGAGGACCTTTCGGAGCCAGCGCTCCATCTCACGCCTTCTTGTGATTTACAGCCCCCGGAACACTCCTTAAGTCGAGGCGATGCGGAAGGCCGCGCTTCTCAGCCTCATCCTCCTGGCTTGGCCGGTCGCCGCGGTGGCTAAAACCCCGGTCCTGGTGGAGCTGTTCACCGCCCAGGGCTGTGGCGCGTGCCGTGACGCCAACACCTACCTTGGCAAGCTGTCGGAGCGGCCGGGCGTCCTGGCCCTGACGTTCTCCGTCGACTACTGGGACTACCTCGGCTGGACCGACACCTTCGCCAGGCCGGAATATGCCGAGCGGCAGAAGGCCTATGTCACCCGGCTGAAACTGCGCGAGCCCTATACGCCGCAAGTGGTGGTCGACGGCCGCGAAGAGGCCCAGGGCCTGAAGACCGCCGAGGTGGACCGGCTGGTCCGCCAGGCCGCCGGCGTGCCGCACACGGCGCCGGAGATCCATTTTGTGGGCGGCCGGCGCGTCGACGTCGGCTCTGGCCGGGTGGCCAAGGGGGGGGCCGAGGTCTGGCTGATCCGCTACGACCCGCGCGCGGTCGAGGTGGCGGTGAAGACCGGCGACAATCGCGGCGAGACCGTCGTGCAGAAGAATGTGGTGCGTGAGATGAAGCGCCTGGGCCTCTGGCGGGGCAAGCCCCAGGCCTTCCGGCTGCCGGCGGCCGACGATGGGCTGAAGACCGTGGTGCTGCTGCAGGGGCCCAAGGGCGGCCGGGTGCTGGGCCTCGCCCAGCCGCACAGCTAGAGCGCGCCCGGCGAAAGTGGATGCCGGTTTCGCCGCCCGACACGCTCTAATTCAAAGAGTTAGAGCCTTTCGGGTTCAAGTGAGTCCACTTGAACCCGAAAAGCTCTGGACGCGCGGACAGACCCCACAAACGCCAACCCGCGCGGCTGGAGAGATCCGCGCGGGTTCACGACTGGAGGGTCTTGGGGTAGTGCGCCGGTTGATCAGTCCACCGATCCAGGGGGGGCTGGGGGGGCTGTTCAGGATCCGGGACCAGCAGTTCGCTGACCAACCGACAATGCCAATATCGGAGCCTCATCAGGCCGCGAAGGGACCGAAATAAGGTCATTTCACGGCGCGACGACTGGGGTTCTACGCCGCGGATTCGGGGTGGCGGGAGGCGGTTCGTTCAGTTTAGCATCCGAATCGATGGCATTCGATCCGAGCTATTCGGCCCCCCGGCAGGCTGGAGTGTTCTTCGAGCGGCGCGAGCTGGAGCGGCTGCTCCGGCTTTACGGCCGCATGGTCGCCGCCGGCGAGTGGCGCGACTACGGCATGGACAGCCTGCACGAGGCCTGTGTGTTCTCGGTCTTCCGCCGCACCGCCGAGGCGCCGCTCTACCGCATCGAGAAGCGTCCGGCCCTGGCCCGCAAGCAGGGCGCCTGGGCCATCGTCGGCCAGGGCGGCCACATCCTGCGCCGCGGCCACGACCTGGAGCAGGTGCTGCGGTTCTTCGACAAGGGCCGATTCTCGGTCGTCGACTGAGGCCCGCCAGCCCCCAACGCGCGACCCCGCATACGAAAAACCCCGGCGGTGGCCCGCCGGGGTCGGTTCGTCTGGCCTGCGGCGCGGCTTAGCGGCGGCTGCCGAAGATCGCGAGCAGGAACTGGAAGAGGTTGATGAAGTCCAGGTAGAGGCTGAGCGCGCCCCAGCTGGTGGCTACGCCCAGGGCGGATTCGTCGCCGCCCAGCTCGTAGTACTGCATCTTCAGGCGCTGGGTGTCGTAGGCGATCAGGCCGGCGAAGATCAGCACGCCGATCACATTGACGATCATTGCCATCGCCGAGCTCTGCAGGAACACGTTGATCAGCATGGCGCCGACCAGGCCCCAGAGGCCCATGATCAGGAAGCTGCCCATCCCGGTCAGGTTCTTCTTGGTGGTGTAGCCCACCAGGGAGAGCGCGCCGAACGAGGTCGCGGTCAGCAGGAAGGTGGTGCCGATCGAGGCGCCGGTGTAGCGCAGCACCACGACGCCCAGCGAGGCGCCGATCAGGCTGACGATGGTCCAGTAGAGCGCCGCCGCCGACTTCGGCGTGGCGTTCCGGAGCGCGAACGACCCGAACAGGATCACGCCCAGCGGCGCGAAGGCGATGACCCAGCCCAGGATGGAATAGCCGACGCGCCCGTTGGCCACGGTGAACATCAGGTCGCGCACGGGCGCGAAGGAGCCGGTGAGATAGGCCAGACCGGCCGAGAGGACGAGGCCCAGCGCCACCTTGTTGTAGACGCCGAGCATGAAGCGCCGGAGGCCCACGTCCACGGACATGTCGGCGCGGTCCGTCGGGACCGATCGCGCGAAACCGCGGTTGAAGTCGCTCATGAGAGCAAAGCCCTTAGGGTTAGGCGTCGCAAATCGGACGCCTGCTGAATATCGGTGTCCGCTGTGGCCTAAGCAAGGCCTGACACGCGCCAGGGGTTTTGGGTATTCAGGCGGCCATGATCCGCCTGTTCGCCGCCCTGGCCATCCCCGACGACATCGGCCGCGCCCTGCAGACCCGCCAGGCGGGCCTCGAGGGCGCCCGCTGGCGGCCGCTGGAGGCCCTGCACGTGACGCTGCGGTTCATGGGAGATGTTCGCCAGGACGTCGCCCGCGACCTGGACGCCGAGCTGCTCAAGATCGTCGGCCGGCCGTTCGACATCGCCCTGGAGGGGGTCGGGTCGTTCGCCGACGGCGCAGACATCCACGCGGTCTGGGCCGGGGTCGGGGAGAGCCCGGAGCTACGCCGCCTGGCCGACGCCTGCGAGGCCGCCGCCCGCCGCGCCGGTCTGGCGCCCGACCGCCGCCGCTACCGCCCACACGTCACCCTGGCCTACCTGAAGCGCGCCGATCCGGCGGAAGTCGCGGTCTGGATCCAGGCCCACAACCTGCTGCGGTCCCCGCCGATCCGCGTCGAGCGCTTCGGACTCTATTCCAGCACCCTGGGCGGCGAGGGCTCGCGGTATCGGCTGGAGGCGCAGTACCCGCTCTGACCGCTTCGCCGGAGCTCCCCCGATGGGGAGCGACTTGGAGCGCTACGCCTCCACCGCATAGTCCTTCAGCACCCCCAGCGACACGATCGCCAAGGTCTCCTCGTGGGTGCTCTCCAGGACCAACCTGGGCGCGGCGTTGGCGTCGAGGGCTTCCTTCCAGCGGGGCGCGCAGAGGCACCAGCGGTCGCCGGGGTTGAGGCCGGGGAAGCCCAGGTCGGGGCGTGGCGTCGAGAGGTCGTTGCCGGCGCGCTTGGAGAAGGCCAGGAACTCGGCGGTCATCACCGCGCAGACGGTGTGCAGGCCGACATCGTGCGGCCCGGTCTCGCAGCAGCCGTTGCGGAAGAAGCCGGTGACCGGGTCCAGCGAGCAGGGGACCAGTTCCTGGCCCAGGACGTTGCGGGCGCCGGCGTCGTAGCGGATCGGGCGTGTGGCCATGGCGCCATCCTAAACGCTAAGACTGGACCCGCGCCAAGTCGCCAAGCAGCCTCAGGTCCCGCATGAACGCCCGTCCGCGCCGCAGCGCCCTCTACATGCCGGCCTCCAACGCCCGCGCCATCGAGAAGGCGCGCGAGCTGCCCTGCGACGTGGTGATCCTGGACCTGGAGGACGCGGTCGGCCCCGACGCCAAGGACGAGGCCCGCGCCAACGCCGTGGCCGCGGTCCGGGCCGGCGGGTTCGGGGCCCGCGAGCTGGTGGTCCGCGCCAACGGCCTCGACACGCCCTGGGGCGAGGCGGACCTGGCGGCGTTGGCTCAGGCCGGGCCCGACGCCGTGCTGGTCCCGAAGATCTCGGCGCCGGAGGACCTGGCGGCGGTGCGGGCGCGCCTGGGTGAGGCCTTGCCGATCTGGGCTATGATCGAGACCTGCCAGGCGATGTTCCGGCTGGACGCCCTGGGCGCCCAATCCACCAATGTGGGTGTCGAGGCCTGGGTGATCGGCTCCAACGACCTGGCCAAGGAGATGCGCTGCGCGTTGACCGTGGAGCGCGAGGCTCTGATCTCGGCGCTGACCGTGAGCCTGATGGCCGCCCGGGCGCACCGGATCGCCATCCTCGACGGGGTGTTCAACGAGATCGCCGACCCCGGGGGGTTCCAGCGCCAGTGCGCCCAGGCCGCGGCGTTCGGCTTCGACGGCAAGAGCCTGATCCACCCCAGCCAGGTCGCCCCCGCCAACGCCGCCTTCACCCCGGACCCGGCCGCCGTGGCCTGGGCGCGGGTGGTGGTGGACGCGTTCGGCGCGCCGGAGAACGCCGGCAAGGGCGTGCTGAAGGTCGAGGGCCGGATGGTGGAGCGGCTGCATTTCGCCGAGGCCCGGCGGCTGATCGGCGTCGCCGACGCCATCGCGGCGCGCGAGGCCGCATGAGGTGGACCGGAGCGGCCATGGCGGGGCTGCTGGCCATGCTGGCGACCGCGCCCGCGTCCGCCCAGGCGCCGCCGCCGTCGATCGACGCCCTGCTGAACCGCCAGCCGCCGGCCAGGGGCGTTGATCCCGAGGAACCGGACACCGCGGCGGCCTCCACGACCCGGCCCGCGCCGGCTCCCTATGCGCCTCGCAAGCGCTCGACCCTGACCGCCCCGGTGCGGATCGAGGAGACCGACAAGAGCCCGGATGGGCCACCGTCCGCCGCCGACCTCGCCTATGACGGCCGGATCCGCTCCTCCATGGCCTCGGCCCAGGGGTTCCAGGGCCCGCTGGACGGCGGCTGGACGCTCGCGGCGGGGGCGCGGGAGCTCTATGCCCTGCAGCTGATCGACCGGAATGGCGCGGTGGAGGGCGCCTGGCGCGACCTGCGCCGGCCCGGCGCCCTGGACGCCTCGGGCTTCATCGACCAGGTGGAGCGGGCCGGCGGCGAGCTAACCGTCCGCTTCGCCGGCGGCGCCGTGGCGATCCTGCACGCCGACGACGGCCGCTGGTCAGGTGAGCTGTCGGAGGGCGGGCGGGCGGAATCGGTCACACTGCGGCGGCGCAATCCGTAGGGTCCGCCACCCACCCTCAAGCTGAATTTAGAGAGCGAGCGCCACGCGAGCCGCTGCGATCGCCGCCGCGAGTGCGCCCGCCTCATATCCCTCGGCCGTCCCCAATCCCCACACCGGCCCTGGCCAGGCCTCATCGTCGGCGCGGCGGCCGACCACGTGGATGTGGAGCTGCGGCGTCAGGTTGCCGAGCTGACCGACGTTCAGCGTCTCGACCGGACGCCCCAGCGCCTGGCCCACGGCGCGGACCGCCCGGCCCGCCGCGACCACCTCGTCCATCACGACCAACCGGTCGCCCGCCGCCAGGTCTTCCAGCTCGCGCGCGCCGTCGACCCGCGGCACAAGCACGATCCAGGCGTAGCGCGCGTCGGCCTGCAGCCGCGCATGGCACAGCGCCAGGTCGCCGAGCGCGACGGAAGTGGCGGGAAAGGCCGGATTCAGCTCGAACATCGTCCTGCGCGCCTGCGGCATTGCAGCGCTGGCGTCAACGGGCTACGCACCCAGCGACAGGCAAGTCAGGAGCAGGAACATGGCCAAGAAGCCCATTCGCGTAGCGGTCACCGGCGCGGCCGGGAATATTGGTTACGCCCTGCTGTTCCGGATCGCGTCCGGCCAGATGTTCGGCCTCGACCAGCCGCTGATCCTGCAACTGCTGGAAATCCCCGTCGAAGGTCCGCAGAAGGCGCTGAAGGGCGTGGCCATGGAGATCGACGACTGCGCCTTCCCGCTGGTGCAGGGCATGGTGCTGACCGGCGACGCCAACATCGCCTTCAAAGATGCAAACTGGTGCCTGCTGGTGGGCTCCAAGCCCCGCGGCCCCGGCATGGAGCGCGCCGACCTGCTGAAGGACAACGGCAAGATCTTCATCGCCCAGGGCAAGGCCATCGACGCCGTGGCCGCCGACGACGCCCGCGTCGCGGTGGTCGGCAACCCCTGCAACACCAACGTGATGATCGCCGCCAGCCAGGCCAAGCGCCTGAGCCCGGACCGCTTCACCGCCATGGTCCGCCTGGACGAGAACCGCGGCCGCGCCCAGCTGGCGCAGAAGGCCGGCGTGGCGGTGACCGACGTCACCGACCTGTTCATCTACGGCAACCACAGCCCGACCATGTTCGCCGACTTCACCCACGCCAAGATCGGCGGCAAGCCGGCGGCCGAGGTGATCGGCGACCAGGCCTGGTTGGAGACCGACTACCTGCCGGCGGTCGGCAAGCGCGGCGCGGCGATCATCGACGCGCGCGGCGCAAGCTCGGCGGCCTCGGCGGCCGGCGCCCTGGTGGACCACGTCCGCGACCTGGTGACCCCCGGCGCCATCCACTCCGTCGCCATCGCCTCGGGCGGCCGCTACGGCTTCGCCGACGGCGTCTGGGCCGGGATGCCGGTGAAGACCACCGCCACCGGCTATGACGTGATCGCCGACTACGAGATGGACGACTTCGCCAAGTCGAAGATCAAGCTCACCAACGACGAGCTGATCGGCGAGCGCGACACCGTCAAGGACATGCTCGGGTAGAGCTCGCCACGCGGGTTCCAAGGCTAAGCCGCGAGATTAACAAGATTTTAGACGGGAACGCCTGCGGCCCCGAGGGGTTGTGTCGTGCGAACGAGTACGCGTGCAGACATGACCGGACGAAACGACAAGATCTATCAGGAGGCCGCCGCCCTGTGGCGCCAGCTTCACAGCGAGCCGCCGCCGGACGGCGCGGACGGGGCGATGGTGCTCGACCTGATCCTGGGACGGCTGCCGCCGACCGGGTACGACCGCCTGACGACGCCGCATCTGCGGCCGTCCAACATCGCCTTCCCGCAGCACCCGCGGACCTGACGGCGCCGCGCGCGGCCCTACTCGCTGGGCGGCGGCGGCGGGACCTCGTCGACGGTCAGGTATTTCATCAGCAGCGGCGTCTGGGTGAGGCCGAACGCGAAGGTCACGATCCGCAGGCCGATGGTGTCGAACGCCACCCACGTCGCCTCGCTCTGGGTCTGCCAGACGATCAGGTTCAGCCCCGCGATGGCCAGGTAGAACAGCCCGAACCGCTTGGCCAGGATGCGCCAGACCTCGTCCGGCAGGGTCAGGGTCTCGCCCAACACCGCCTTGATCGGGCTCTTGCCGATCGCCAGGCCGATCAGCAGGATGGCGCCGATGATGCCGTTCATCACGGTCGGGCGGACCTTGAAGATCCAGGCCTCGTGGAAGATCAGGGTCAGCGCCGCGAAAACGCCCCCCATCACCCCCACGAACAGCGGCAGGGCCGCGATCCGCCGCTCGACGATCAGCCCGATCAGCACCGCGATCAGCGAGGCGGCCACCGTGGCCAGCGAGGCCTTCATGAAATCCCGGCCGCCCAGGAAATAGACCAGGGCGAACACCGTGGGCGCCGAGAAGTCGACGAGATAACGGAGCCACTTGCGCTGCTGCGGGGTCATCGGACCGGCTCCTGAAGGCCCACCAGGGAGCGGGCGAAGGCCCGGGCGTTGAACGGCTGCAGGTCATCGACCCCCTCGCCGACCCCGATCAGCTTGATCGGACTGTCCGAGGCCTGGGCCACCGGCACCAGCACCCCGCCGCGCGCGGTGCCGTCCAGCTTGGTCATGACGATCCCGGTCACCCCGATCTGGTTGCCGAAGATGTTCTCCTGGGCGAGCGCGTTGCGCCCCACCGTGGCGTCCAGCACCAGCAGGGTCTCGTGCGGCGCGTCGGGATCGAGCTTCTTCAGCACCCGGATGATCTTGTGCAGCTCGTCCATCAGCCCCTGCTTGTTCTGCAGCCGGCCGGCGGTGTCGATCAGGACCACGTCATAGCCCTGGTCCTTCGCCTGCTGCACTGCGTCGAACGCCAGCCCCGCGGCATCCGATCCCGTGGGGCGGCCGATGAAGTCGGCGTTGGCGCGCTCGGCCCACACCTTCAGCTGCTCCACCGCCGCCGCGCGGAAGGTGTCGCCGGCCACCACCAGCACCTTGGCGCCGCGGCGGGTCAGGTCGGTGGCGATCTTGCCCAGGGTGGTGGTCTTGCCTGAGCCGTTCACCCCGATGAACAGCACGATGTAGGGCCGGGGGCCGGACAGGGCGTCGAAAGTCCCCTCCCGCGACGACAGTTCCTCGCCGATCGCCACGCCCAGCGCCTCGCGGATCTCCGCCTCGTCGACGTCCTTGCCGAACTTCTCGGCGGCAAAGCGTTCGGTGATGCGGGCGGCGGAGTGCGGGCCGAGGTCGGCCTCGATCAGCATCTCCTCCAGCTCGTCCAGCTTGGCCTGGTCGAGCGGCTCCTTGGCGACGAACACCTGGGCGATCTGGTCGCCCATCTGTTTCGAGGACTTGGTGAGCCCCTCGGTAAGTCGCGCGAACCAGCCGCGTTTGGGTTCTGACATGGGCGCGCGTTCTAGCCGCCTCCTTGCGCGCCGTCACCTGGGACCGCAGTAAGGGCGTTGAATGGCCGCGCTCGCCTCGACTCTGACCGTGCTGGACTACGCCGCCGTGGCGGTGTTCGGCGCGTCCGGCGCGCTGGCGGCGGCGCGGCGACATCATGACATCATCACCTTCGGCTTCTTCGCCGCGGTCACCGGGGTCGGCGGCGGGACCCTGCGCGACCTGCTGATCGGCGCGCCGGTGTTCTGGGTGGCGCGGCCGGACTACATCGCCGTCTGCCTGGTCGGAGCCCTGGCGATCTGGGTGTTCGGCTGGGGCCAGGGGCGCGAGCGGCTGCTGCTCTGGCTCGATGCCGTCGGCATGGCGGCCTATGCGGTGGTGGGGGCGCTGAAGGCGGTCTCCCTGGGCGTGCCGCCGCTGTCGGCCGTGATCATGGGCGTGCTCACCGCCACCTTCGGTGGGGTGATCCGCGACGTGCTGGCCCACGAGCCCTCGGTGCTGCTGCGGCGCGAGCTCTATGTGACCCCCGCCCTGGCCGGCGCCGCGGTGTTCGTCGGCCTGGACGCCATGGACGTGTCGACGATCGTGGCCGGCGCGATGGGCTTCGTGACCGCCTTCACGATCCGCGCCGGCGCGCTCCTGTTCGGCTGGCGGATGCCCGGCTTCCCGGGCCGGGCGACGTAACCCCCACGGGTGTCATCCCGTGGGGATCAGAGGGTGGCGGCCAGCAGGCGTTTCCCGTCGTGGCCGGTGACCCGCAGCTCGGCCACGCCGCCCACCGTCGCCTCGCCGGTGAAGGCGATCTCGGTGAAGTCCTCGGCCCGCGCGACACCCGGGCGTTCGACCAGGCCCTGCAGTACCCGCCCGGCCTGGCGGTCCAGGTGCCGCGTCAGGGCGGCCTCGCCGGCCGCCCGCAGTCGCGCGGCGCGCGCCTTGACCACGTCGCCCCTGACCGCCGGCATCCGCGCGGCCGGCGTCCCGGGGCGGGGGCTGTAGGGGAAGACGTGCAGGAAGGCCAGGTCCGCCTCCTCCACCAGCCGCAGGGTGTTCTCGAACATCGCCTCGGTCTCGGTGGGGAAGCCGGCGATGAAGTCGGCGCCGAACGCGGTGTCCGGCCGCGCGGCGCGGACCTCGGCCACCAGCGTCAGGGCGTCGGCGCGGCTGTGCCGGCGCTTCATGCGCTTCAGGATCATGTCGTCGCCGGCCTGCAGCGACAGGTGCAGATAGGGCATCAGCCGCGGTTCCTGGGCCAGGCAGCGCAGCAGGTCGGCGTCGATCTCGGCGGCGTCGATGGACGAGAGCCGCAGGCGCGACAGCTCGGGAACCAGCTTCAGGATCCGCGCCACCAGCTGGCCCAGGGTCGGCTGGCCCGGCAGGTCGGCGCCCCAGCTGGTCACGTCGACCCCGGTCAGGACGATCTCCCGATAGCCTTGGGCGGTCAGCCGGCGCACCTGTTCCACCACCTCCCCCGCCGCCGCCGAGCGCGAGTTGCCGCGTCCGTAGGGGATGATGCAGAAGGTGCAGCGGTGGTCGCAGCCGTTCTGGACCTCCACATAGGCCCGCGCCCGATCCTTCAGCCCGTCCACCAGATGCCCGGCGGTCTCGCGCACGCTCATGATGTCGTTGACGCGCACGCGCAGGGGCTCTGCGGTGGGAAGATAGGCGCCGGGCGCGCTCTTCTCGGCATTGCCCAGCACCAGGTCCACCTCGGCCATGGCGGCGAAGGCCTGCGGGTCGATCTGGGCCGCGCAGCCGGTGACGATCAGCGTCGCGCCCGGTCGCGCGCGGCGCGCCTTGCGGATCGCCTGGCGGGCCTGGCGCACGGCCTCGCCGGTCACCGCGCAGGTGTTGAACACCACCGCGTCGGTCAGGCCGTCCTCAGCCGCCCGCGCGCGGATGACCTCGCTCTCGTAGGCGTTCAGCCGGCAGCCGAACGTGACCACCTCGACGTCGCCGGGCAGGCCGGGAGTGGGGCCGGGGCCACGGGCGGGATCAGGGTTGCTTGCCGACACGGCTCTTGTCCTCGCTGGCGACGATGCGCAGCGCGATGCCGCAGACGTCGCGCTCCGCCACCGGGCCATGGATCCGGGAATCCGCGGCATTGTCGCGGCTGTCGCCCAGGATGAACCAGGCGCCTGCGGGAACCCGCAGCGCCGCCCGGTCGTCGAGCTCGCCGTTCGGCCCGAAGTCCAGGGTCTGGTAGCGGGCGCCGTCGGGCAGGGTCTCCTCGATCACCGCCGCCGGCCGGGGCAGGAAGTCGACCACCTGGCGGCTGACGACGCGGTGGGGCGCGGCGTGGCCATCCAGCAGCAGCCGCCCGCCCTGCAGCGCCACGGTCTGGCCCGGCCCCGCCACCACCCGGAGCATCTCGCGGCCGGAACGGCCGGGGCGGCGATAGAGGGCCACGTCGCCGGGGCGCGGCTGGACGCCGCCGCACAGCGCCCGCGCGCCCCTGACCGCGACGATGTCCCCCTGACGCAGGCTGGGGGCCATGGCGTCCGACCCATAGCTGTAGAAGGCGTGGGGCCAGTAGGCGCGGAACAGCAGCATGGCGCCGGCCACCGCCACGCCGGCGCCGAGGTAGCCGGCCGCGTCGACCAGCTGTGGGACGGACCGGGGCCGGCGGCCCACCGCCAGCCAGGCGGCGTGGACCGAGGTGATCACCGCCAGGCAGAGGATGGCGACGACGATGCCGGGCAGGCCCAGGGCGTACATCCCGGGCGGATAGGCGACGGTCCATTCGGTCAGCCCGGCCGCGCCGAACAGCACCACGGCGGCGAACCCCGCCACCGTCCACCAGGCGCCGACATAGGCATAGCCGGCCGGCGGGAAGACCAGGTTCATGAGCAGGGCCAGCCACCAGAGCCGCTCGCGGGGGATCGCCGCCGCGGCGTCTGTCACGGCAACTCGCCCATGAAGTCGACCGCCGCCGGGCCGGTCATGATCACGTGGTCGTCGGCGTTCCAGTCGATGAACAGCTCGCCGCTGTCCAGCTCCAGCGTGGCGTGGCGGCCGGTCAGGTCGCGCCGCGCCGCCGCCACCAGGGCCGCGCAGGCGCCGGTGCCGCAGGCCCGGGTCATGCCCGCCCCGCGTTCCCAGACCCGCAGGCGGATGCGGTCGCGGCCCTTGATCTGGGCGAAGCCGACATTGACCCGCTGCGGGAACAGCGGATGGCGCTCGACCGCCGGCCCGATCCGGGCGATCGGCACGGACTCGACGTCGGGCACGAAGAACACCACGTGCGGATTGCCCATGGAGACGCAGCCCGCTGGGGCCATCAGGTCGGCGTGGTCGTAGAGCGAGACCTCCAGGGCCACCGTGTCGTGCGGCGCGGCGAGAGGGATTTCCGACCAGTCGAGGCCGGGCTTGCCCATGTCGACACTGACCAGCCGCTCGCCGGCCCGGCTGGCGACCAGGCGCCCCGCCTGGGTCTCGATCACCGCCCGGTCCTGGCCCGAGGCCTGCATCAGCAGCCAGCCGACGCAGCGGGTCCCGTTACCGCAGGCGCCCACCTCCTCGCCGTCCGCATTCCAGAACCGCGCGCGGGCGTCGGCCCCCTCGGCCGCCTCCAGGACGATCAGCTGGTCGCAGCCGATCCCGGTCGCCCGGTCGGCGATGGCGCGCACCTGCTCGGCGCTCGGCGCGAACGGCGCGCTGCGGGTCTCGACCACGACGAAGTCGTTGCCGAGCCCGTTCATCTTCAGGAACGGACGGCTCATGAGGGCCGCATATAGGCGAGAACCGCCCGTTGCGCACGACGGGAGATGGGGCTTCGCTGAGCCAGGCGATGATGGGGGGCCATACGATAAAAAGGGTGTCATCCCGGTTTCGCGGAACGCGAAGACCGGGACCCATCAGCGCCAGATCGTGGGGAGGACCGACGGCGCCGCCGCGCTTTCGATGGCGCATTCGGCGAGGATGGGTCCCGGTCTCCGGCTTGCGCCAGAACCGGAATGACACAGAGAGGTTCTGGGCGCCCCTGGTTCAGCTCCGCTCGATCGCCGAGGCGGTGTCGTCGATCATGCCGACGATGCGGTCGAGGTCCTCAGGCGTGACCGGCCGCGACATGCGGTTCTTCAGCGCCAGGCCCAGGTTCATCATCGCGCGGCCGATGCGCGGGCGGCCGGGGCCGGCGTGGCGCGCGGCGTCCTCCATCCGGGCGAACACCGCCTCGACGCCGGTGCGGTTCTTGTCCAGCTCGGCCTTGCCCTCGGGCGTCAGCTCGAACAACTTGCGGCCGGTCTCGCCGCCCGCCTGGCGGATCAGGCCTTCGTCCTCCAGCAGCGCCAGGGTCGGATAGACCACCCCGGGCGAGGGCCGATAGGCGCCGCCGGTGCGTTCCTCCAGCTCCTTCATCAGTTCGTAGCCGTGGCGCGGCTGCTCCTCGAGCAGGGCCAGGATGATGAACCGCAGGTCGCCGTGCTCCAGGAACCGGCCGTAGCGGCGGCCCCGGCCCTCATGGCGGCCTTCGTGATGGTCCTCGCGGCCCTCGGCGTGGCGGCCCATGTGGCCGCCCCAGGCGTGCCGGGCGCGCCGGAAGCCGTGTTCAAAGAAGTGTCTGTGCATTGGTTTTAGACTCCATTTAGATATGTCTAAAACTTTGATACATCGATATCGGATTCGAAGGCAATCGATTTTTCGACTGTATCTAAATCGGGTCGATACGCGGGTGGCGTCAGCGGCGGTCGTCGCGCAGCGCCAGGCCGCCGATCCAGCTGGCGACGCCCGTGACGATGGCGGCCAGGATGCCGGCCAGCAGGCCGTGGACACTGAAGCCGCGCAGCAGCCACGCCACCAGCCCGATCATCGCGGCGTTCACCACCAGCAGGAACAGCCCCAGGGTGACGATCGTCAGCGGCAGGGTCAGGACGAACACCACCGGCCGCACGAAGGCGTTGACCAGGCCCAGCAGCACCGCGGCGATCACCAGCGTGACGTTGTTGTTGAAGTAGATGCCGGGCACGATCTTCGCGGCCACCCACAGGCCCAGCGCGGCGAACACCGCGCGGATGACGAATTTGGCGAACATCTGCGGCTCCTGGATCCCGCCGGCAACCTAGAGCGCGTCAGGCAAAAGGGGACCCCGGTTTCGCCGCCAGCGTCCGCGGCAGGGCGAAAATTCCGCTAACCTGTTTCACCAAACAAGGGTCGATTCACCTTTGGGGGTCTAAGAGTTGCGGCGAGCTGTCGCAACGAGCACGTGGATGGCTTCGCACGAGGGGGTGCGCGGACTTGATTTCGAGAGCCCGGAGCCTGTTGGACGGACGGTTGGACGCGGTGGCCGCCACCTCGTTCGACACCGTCGTCGCACGCCTGGCCATCGCCCTGGTCTGCGGTCCGCTGCTGGCCATCAACCTGGGCCTCGCGGTCGGTGGTCTGTGGATCCTGGCCTATCTGGTCGCCGAGACCTGGAGCTGGATGGCCTGCCGCCCGGCGATGGGCGGCCGGCGGCTCACCCGCCGCCAGCGGCTGAACTACCTGGTCTCCCTGGCCACGTCCGGCGCCGTCTGGACCGCAAGCGGGGTGCTCTACTGGCAGGCCGGGACCGAGCCGCTGCGACTGGCCGCCTTCGCGGTCCTGGCCGGGGTGCTGGTGCACGCCCAATGCTTCTGCTTCCGCGCGCCGCTGGCGCTGGCCGTCCTGGCCGTGCAGCCGGCCGCCACCCTGTTGATCCTGGCCCTGGGCCGCGGCGGCTATTCCGGCGTGCCGCTGATCACCGTCGGCGTCATGCTCGCCCTGCTGCTGACCTATGTGGCCGCGAGCGCGCAGGCGAACCTCAAGAGCGCCACGGCCCTGGAGGACGCCCAGAAGACCGCAGAGGCCGCCAACGAGGCCAAGTCCGCCTTCCTGGCCATGACCAGCCACGAGCTGCGCACGCCGCTGAACGGCGTGCTGGGCATGGCGCGCGCGCTCCGGCGCACCGACCTCGACGCCCTGCAGCAGGGCTATGTGGACACCATCATGCGCTCCGGCGACGGCCTGCTGGCCATCCTCAACGACGTGCTGGACCTGTCCAAGATCGAAGCCGGCCGCATGGATCTGGAGGTCGCCGCCTTCGACCTGCGCCAGCTCGGCGCTCAGGCGGTGCACCTCTGGAGCGAACAGGCCAGCGTCAAGGGCCTGGAGCTGGTCTGCGAGGCCGACCCCGACCTGCCTGCCCGGGTGCTCGGCGACGAGATGCGGGTGCGCCAGGTGGTGCTGAACCTGATCTCCAACGCACTGAAGTTCACCGACCGCGGCGCGGTGCGCCTGGTGCTGAGCGCCGAGCCGGCCGCGCACGGCGATGGCGGGGTGGCGATCTCGATCATCGACACCGGCATGGGCATGACCCCCGAGCAGCTGGTGGGACTGTTCCGCCCGTTCGCCCAGGCCGAGGCCTCGACCGCCCGCCAGTACGGCGGCACCGGCCTGGGCCTGGCCATCAGCCGCAAGCTGGTCGCCCGGATGGGCGGCGAGATCCGGGTCGAGAGCGCGGCCGGCCGCGGCTCGACGTTCCGTGTCTGGCTGCCGCTGCCGCCAGCCGAGGCCGCATCGAGCTCCGAGGCCGACACCGCGGTCCTGCCGCCGGTGCGGATCCTGGTGGCCGACGACAACCCGATCAACCGGGCGGTCGCCCGCGCCCTGCTGGAGGCGACCGGGGCCACCGTCGAGATGGCTTGTGACGGGGTCGAGACCCTGGAGCGCCTGCGGATCGAGGCCTTCGACGTCGTGCTGATGGACGTGCACATGCCGAACATGGACGGGATCGAGGCCGTTGGCCGCATCCGCGCCGGTCAGGCCGGCCGGCCGGACATCCCGATCGTCGCTCTCACCGCCGACGCCACGCCCGGCGAGGACGCCCGCCTCAAGGCGCTCGGCTTCGACGCCCTGGAGCACAAGCCCGTCCAGCCCGGCGCCCTGGTCGCCGCCATCGCCGAGGTGCTGGGGCGACGCCAGCACGCCGACGAAGCGGCGGCGTGATCTCCTCTCCCTACCCTCTCCCTCTCTCGCTGCGCTCGGGGGAGAGGAGGCGCTAAACCGTCGCGGTTTCCACACTTGGGATGGTCTGGGTCAGCCGGCCGCCGACCCGGATGGGCTCGACGCGCCGCGCCAGGCCAGTCGCCGGGTCGGTCTCCACATAGACCCCGCAGACCGTGGCCGGGCCCTCGGCGGGCTTGTAGCGGCCGCCGGGGATGCGGGTGGTGAAGCGCCGCAGCGGCTCTTCCTTCTGGTTGCCGATCACGCTGTCGTAGTCGGCGCAGGCCCCGGCGTCGGTCTGGTAGGCGGTGCCGCCGGGCAGGATCTGGCAGTCGGCCGTGGGGACGTGGGTATGGGTGCCCACCACCAGGCTGGCGCGGGCGTCGCAGAAGTGGCCCATGGCCATCTTCTCGGACGTCGCCTCGGCATGCATGTCGACCACGATGGCGTCTGCCACGGCGCCGAGCGGACAGGCCTCCAGCTCCTTGTCGACCGCCGCGAACGGGTCGTCGAGCGCATCCATGTGCACCCGGCCCAGCAGGTTGATCACCAGGATCTGCTTGCCGGCCTGGGTGGTGAACAGCTGGGAGCCGCGGCCCGGGGCGGCGGAGAAGGCGGAGTAGTTCAGCGGGCGGATCAGCCGGGGCTCGCGGACGATGTAGGTCATTGCCTCCTTCTGGTCCCAGGAGTGGTTGCCCAGGGTCAGGCAGTCGGCCCCGGCCTCGAACAGCTCGCGCGCCGTGCTTTCGGTGATCCCGAAGCCGGCGGCGGCGTTCTCGGCGTTGACGATGACGAATTCCAGGTCGAGCACGCGGCGCAGGCCCGGCAGGTGTTCGGCCAGCCCCTCACGACCCGACCGCCCGACCACGTCTCCGAAAAAAGCGAACCTCATCGGGTTCCTCTAGCGGACCGGGACATAGGCCGTCTCTGTCAGAATGGCGTCCAGCCGCTGGTCGTGCGGCGCCATCGGAATGTCGTCGACCTCCTGGCCGGCGTAGGCCAGGCCGATCACAAGCACGGCCTTGCGCGCCCGCAGGTCGGCGATGGTCCGGTCGTAGTGGCCGCCGCCCTGCCCCAGCCGCCCGCCGCGCCGGTCGAAGGCCAGCAGGGGCGCGAAGACGATATCCGGCCAGACCTGCGGCGCGGCGGCCGTCGGCGCCGGGATGCCCAGGGCGTCCGGCGTCAGGGGATCGTTGGGCCCGTGCAGTCGGAACACCAGCGGCGCGTCCGGCGACACCACCACCGGCAGGGCGCGCCGGCCGGTCTTGAGGCGAATCGGGGTGGGGTCGAGTTCGGAGCCGACCGGGTGGTAGAGGCCGTAGACCTCGATGTCCGGCCAGCCGTTGGCGGGCAGGTTCGCCGCGGCCCGTTCGGCGGCATCGGGCGCCTCGACGGCCAGCCGGCGCCGGCGCGTGCGCATCTCGGCGCGGAGGGCGGCCTTGGGGTCCACGCCTCCCTTTAGCGGAAGACGGGTGGCGGCGCCGCGAGGACCGTGAAGGACTGTTTCATTCCCTCGACCTGTTAGTGACAGGTGGGCGCCGTGTGTCCGGGACCACGATCCCGGTCAGGGACAGCTCCCTAGAGGTGAATTAAGGTCGCTGGAATATGTCGCCTTCGACGAGGGCCGCAGCAGACCCGCCATCCCTAAGGTAGGGCGGCGCGGGTCCAGTCTCAAGCGCTATGGAGGGATCATGGCGTCGCAGCAGCTTCAGGCCATCCTGGACAAGGCCGTGGCCGAGGGGATTGCGCCCGGCCTGACCGCCGCGGTCGCCTGGCCCGACGGGACCGCCAGCCATCTGGCGGCCGGCGCGCGCGGCCTGGCGGACCCCACGCCGATGGACCCCGGCGCGCTCTTCTGGATCGCCTCGTGCACCAAGGCGATCACCTCGGCCGCGGCGCTGCAGCTGGTCGAGCGCGGGATGCTCGACCTGGACGAGCCGGTCGGGACCCGGCTCCCGGCGCTGGCGTCGCCCCAGGTGCTCGACGGCTTCGGGGCCGACGGCGCGCCCCGCCTGCGGCCGGCGCGCCAGCCGGTCACCCTGCGCACGCTGCTGACCCACACCTCGGGCCTGGCCTACGACTTCTTCCACGGCGATCTCGCGCGCTACTTCGCCGCGACCGGCGAGAGCCTGGGGGGGACCCTCACGACCGCGCCGCGGCTGGTCTTCGATCCGGGCGAGGACTGGCAGTACGGCGTCGGCATCGACGCGGCCGGCTGGCTGATCGAGGCGGCCAGCGGCCAGAGCCTGCCCGAATACTTCGCCGACCATATCCTTGGGCCGCTCGGCATGGCCGACACCGGCTTCGAGCCCGACGCGGCGCGATCGGCGCGGCTGGTGGGCATGCACGCCCGGGGGGCGGACGGCGCCCTGGCCACGGCGGGGCGGTTTCCGACCCCGCCGGCGCTTTACGGCGGCGGCGGCCTCTTCTCGACTGCGGGTGACTACCTGACGTTCCTGCGGGCCGTGCTGGCGGCCGATGGCGGTGGCGTGTTTGGCCCCCAGGCCCTGGAGATGCTGCGTGCGAGCGAGACCCGGGTCGGCTCGGCCGGCGATCTCACCACCTCCGCGCCGCCGCTCAGCTACGACTTCCGGCCGATGCCCGGAACGCCCAAGACCCACACGCTCGGCTTCCTGCGCAACGAGGCCGACCTTGCGGGCGGCCGCCGCGCCGGCAGCCTGGCGTGGGGCGGCCTGGCCAACTGCTACTATTGGGCCGATCCGGCGAGCGGCGTGGCGGGCGTCCTGTTCGCCCAGTTCCTGCCCTTCGCCGACCCGGCCATGCTGGGCGTTTTCGGGGCGTTCGAGCAGGCGGTCTACGCCGACTGAGGCCGGGCGCCTTTCGCCCGCGACATTCAAACCCTAAGTCTGCGGCTCACGATCAGGGTATGAAGACCGCGTGAGCGTCGCCGCCGAAACCGAACTCAGTCTCGCCCGCCAGGCCAACGAACTGGCCCGCGACCTGGCGCGCGCCAATCCACGCGTCTACTGGGCGGACCTGCTGGTGACGGCGGCGGTGACCTGGCTCAGCCTGTTCGTCGCCACCGCCAGCCCCTCGGCCGGCTGGGCGGTGCTGGCCGGCGTGGTCTGCGTGCTGTCGCTTTATCGCGGCATCAGCTTCATCCATGAGCTGACCCACCTGCGGCGCGACGACGTGCCGGGCTTCCACTTCGCCTGGAACGTACTGATCGGCGTGCCCTTCCTGACGCCGTCGCTGCTGTATGAGGGCGTCCACATCCTGCACCACGCCAAGGACCGCTACGGCACCGCGCGCGACCCGGAGTACCATCCGCTGGCGCGCCGCCCGCCGCACGAGCTGGCGGCGTTCCTGGGTATCGCCCTGCTGGCGCCGGCGGGGGTGGTGTTGCGCTTCGCGGTGCTGGCCCCGCTCAGCTTCCTGTTCCCGCCGCTGCGCCGCCTCGTGATCGCCAAGACCTCGGGGATGGTGATCAACCTCGGCTTCTCCCGAGAGGATTTCCAGCGCGCCCGCAGCACGCCGTGGCTGGCCCAGGAAGTGGGCGCCTGGCTGTGGAGCTGGGCGGTGATCGCCTTGACGATCCAGGGGGTCATCCCGGTCCGCGCCCTGGTCATCGCCGCGGTGATCTTCGGCCTGATGACCTTCCTGAACCAGCTGCGCACCGCCGTCGCCCACGCCTGGGAGAACGACGGCGAGCCGATGGCAGTGCTGGACCAGTTCCTCGACACGGTGAACGTGCCGCCGCCGGCCATGCTGCCGTTCCTCTGGGCGCCGGTGGGCCTGCGCTACCACGCCCTGCACCACCTGATGCCGCGCCTGCCCTACCACAACCTGGGAACCGCCCACCGGCGGCTGGTGGAGGCCCTGCCGGCCGACCACGCCTACCGCCAGGTCGAACAACGCGAGCTGTTCCCGGCCCTGGGACGACTGCTGGGCCGGATGCGGATGAAGCGCTAAGCGTCGCTCGCCGCCAGCCGCTCGATCCGCGACGCCGCCGCGTCCAGCGCGCCCACCGCGCGGCCCTCGATCCGCACGCGGTCGGCCTCGAGCCGGGCGACCTCGGCCTGCATCGCGGCCAGCCGGTTCTTGGCGTCGTAGAGTTCGTCGGCCAGCATCAGGGCGCCCATCAGGAACAGGCGGGTGTCGCCCAGCTGGCCCATGTCCTGCGACACCTGGCGCACCTGATGGTCGAACATCTTCGCCAGTTCCTGCAGGTGCGGCTCCTGGCCGTCCTCGCAGCCGACGGCATAGGGCCGGCCGTTCACGTCGACATTGATCTGGGCCATGGGTCTAGGCCTCCTGTCCGTTGAGCGCGGCGCGGATTTCCTGGATGGCGCGGCCCAGGGCGACGGAGGCCTGGGCGCCCGCCTCCTCCAGCTCCCGCTCGCGGGCCCTGGCCTGGTCCAGCTCGGCGGCCAGCTTGGCGCGGTCCTGGTCGAACAGGCCGCCCATCTCGGCGCCGGCGTCGCGCAGCTTCTGGCCCAGCCGCTGCTCCAGCACGTGGATCGCGCTCTCCAGCCGCTTCGCCGCCAGCTCCAGCGCGCTCTCGCCTTGGCTCATCCGCATCCTCCAAAGGCCGTCGGGGGCTCTATAGCCTGCGTCGCGGAGTCTGGGGACATCCCGGGCGGATTTCTTGACCCTTGCGCCCCCGCGTGCGAGGCGGCCCACAATTCCTCGCCAGAAGGGGCTGAACCTCCGATGCCTGCGCCGCTCAAGACCATGGCCGACGCCATCCGCGTGCTCTCGATGGACGCGGTCCACAAGGCCAGGTCCGGCCACCAGGGCATGCCGATGGGCATGGCCGACGTGGCCACCGTGCTGTTCACGAAATTCCTGAAGTACGACGCCGCGCGGCCGGACTGGCATGATCGCGACCGCTTCGTGCTGTCGGCGGGCCACGGCTCGATGCTGCTCTATGCGCTCCTGCACCTGAACGGGGTGGAGGCGGTGACGATGGCGCAGATCAAGGCCTTCCGGCAGCTGGGCTCCAACACCCCGGGCCATCCGGAGTACGGCCACACCCCGGGCGTCGAGACCACCACCGGGCCGCTGGGCCAGGGCCTGGCCACCGCCGTCGGCATGGCGATGGCCGAGCGGCATGTGAACGCCCGCTTCGGCGACGCCCTGGTCGACCACCGCACCTGGGTGGTGGCCGGCGACGGCTGCCTGATGGAGGGCGTCAGCCATGAGGCGATCAGCCTGGCAGGCCGGCTGAAGCTCAGCAAGCTGACGGTGCTGTTCGACGACAACAACACCACCATCGATGGCGTGGCGACGATCTCCGAGACCGGCGATCAGCTGGCGCGTTTCAAGGCGGCCGGCTGGGCGGTCAAGGCGGTGGACGGCCACGACACCGGCAAGATCGCCGCCGCGATGCGCTGGGCCGTGAAGCAGGACCGCCCGACGATGATCGCCTGCAAGACCCTGATCTCCAAAGGCGCCGGCTCGAAGGAAGGCGACCCCCACAGCCACGGCTACACCCTGTTCGACGACCAGATCGCCGAAGCGCGCACCGCCATGGGCTGGACCGCCGAGCCGTTCGTCATCCCCGACGAGGTGCTCAGGCCCTGGCGCGCCGCCGGCCGCCGCGGCGCGCGGGTGCGCAAGGCCTGGGAGGCCGGGCTCGCCGCCTCCAACCAGAAGGCCGATTTCGAACGCGCCATGGCCGGCGACCTGCCGGCGCACGCCTTCGCGGAGATCGACGCCCTGATCGAGACCGCCGCCGCAGACCGGCCGGCGCTCGCCACCCGCCAGCACTCCGGCGCGGCCTTGGACCGACTGGTCCCGGCGATCCCCGAGATGGTCGGCGGCTCGGCGGACCTGACCGGCTCCAACATCACCATCGTCAAGGGCATGCGGGCCTTCGACGCTCCCGGCTACGAGGGCCGCTACGTGCACTATGGCGTGCGCGAGTTCGGCATGGCGGCGGCGATGAACGGCATGGCCCTGCACGGCGGGGTGATCCCCTATTCCGGGACCTTCCTGGTCTTCTCCGACTACAGCCGCCCGGCGATCCGCCTGGGCGCGCTGATGGGCGTGCGGGTGATCCATGTGATGACCCACGACTCGATCGGGGTCGGCGAGGACGGGCCCACCCACCAGCCGGTGGAGCATGTCGCCAGCCTGCGCGCGATCCCCAACCTCAACGTCTTCCGCCCCGCCGACGGGGTGGAGGCCGCCGAGTGCTGGAAACTGGCCCTGGAGAGCCGCGCGACACCGTCGGTGATGGTGCTGTCGCGCCAGAAGGTCCCCGCCGCCCGCACGGTCGCCGGCGAGAGCCTGTCGGCCCGAGGCGCCTACCAGCTGGCCGCCGCCGGCCACCCGGCCCAGGTGACGATCTTCGCCTGCGGGACCGAGGTCTCGCTGGCGCTCGCCGCCCGCGAGCTGCTGGAAACCCAGGGCATCGGCGCCCGCGTGGTCTCCACCCCCTGCTGGGAGCTGTTCGACGCCCAGCCGGCCGACTACCAGGCCCAGGTCATCGGCGAGACCGACGTCCGGGTCGCCGTGGACGTGGGCATCCGCATGGGCTGGGAACGCTTCATCGGCGAGGGCGGCGCCTTCATCGGCATGACCGGCTTCGGCGCCAGCGCCCCCGCCGAGGTGCTCTACAAGCACTTCGGCATCACCGCCGAAGCTGTGGCCGCCGCGGCGAAGGCGAAGCTCTGAAGCCGGACTTATAGAGATACGTCATCCCGCGGCTTGTCCGCGGGACCCATCCCGACCGTCGCGCGAGCGTATCGATGGGTCCCGCGAACAAGCC
>NZ_JANXWD010000043.1 GCF_025351295.1 Phenylobacterium sp. | reverse complement strand
CAGCGCACCGAACTGGTCAGCCAGCTGCAAGAGGGCGAAGTCCGCGACGGCGTGGTCAAGAACATCACCGACTACGGCGCCTTCGTGGACCTGGGCGGCATCGACGGCCTGCTGCACGTCACCGACATGAGCTGGAAGCGGGTCAACCACCCGAGCCAGGTGCTGGCGGTGGGCGACACGGTCAAGGTGCAGATCGTCAAGATCAACCCCGACACCCAGCGCATCTCGCTCGGCATGAAGCAGCTGCAGTCCGACCCCTGGGACGGCGTGGAAGCCAAGTATCCCGTGGGCGCCAAGTTCACCGGCCGCATCACCAACATCACCGACTACGGCGCCTTCGTGGAGCTGGAAGCCGGCGTCGAGGGCCTGGTGCACGTCTCCGAAATGTCCTGGACCAAGAAGAACGTCCACCCGGGCAAGATCGTCTCCACCTCCCAGGAAGTGGATGTGGTCGTGCTGGACGTCGATCCGTCCAAGCGCCGCGTGTCCCTGGGCCTCAAGCAGGCCCTGGCCAATCCGTGGGAAGCCTTCGTGGCGGCCCACCCGATCGGCACGGTCGTCGAGGGCGAAGTCAAGAACGCCACCGAGTTCGGCCTGTTCATCGGGCTGGAGAACGACATCGACGGCATGGTGCACCTGAGCGACCTGGACTGGGCGGCGCCGGGCGAGGAAGCCATCTCAAAATATACCAAGGGCGAGACCGTGAAGGCCCGCGTCCTGGACGTCGACGTCGAGAAGGAGCGTATCTCGCTCGGCATCAAGCAGCTGAGCGGCGACCCGCTGCAGGGCGACACCTACCGCAAGGGCCAGACGGTCACCGTCCAGGTCACCGAGATCACCTCGGGCGGCCTGGAAGTGCGCCTGGGCGACGACGATACGCAGATGACTTCGTTCATCCGCAAGTCGGACCTCAGCCGCGACCGCGCCGACCAGCGCCCGGAACGGTTCGCCGTCGGCGACCGCCTGGACGCCCAGGTGACCAACGTCGACAAGGCGGCCCGCCGCATCTCGCTGTCGGTCAAGTCCCTGGAAATGGCTGAGGAAAAGGAAGCCATCGAGCAGTTCGGTTCGTCGGACAGCGGCGCTTCCCTGGGCGATATCCTGGGTGCGGCGCTGCGCGAGAAGGCGCAGAAGGAATAGTTCGGGCCTGTTGGCCTAGACTGCGAACGGCGGACCGGTCTCCGGTCCGCCGTTTTCGTTTGTGCGGGGGCGCACTATCGTGAAGTCCACACGTCTCGGAAGGGCGCCCAAACAAGTGTCGCGTTTCGCCAGCCTGGCCGCGGGTTTCGCCGCCGTTCTCCTGCTCGCCTCCCCCGCGCTCGGCGCGTCGAAGCCGGCCTTCGGCGACCCGCCCAAATGGGTGGAGGTGGCCCCGGTCCCCGACCCGCCGCCCGCCGAGGGGGCGCCCGCCATCCAGACCCTGCTGGACGACAACCAGAGCCGGCTCTCGCCGCAGGGCGACGGCTTCTACAACCGCCGCGTCCAGAAGGTGCTGAAGCCCGAGGGCCTGGCCGGGCTGACCACCTTCGGCGTCACCTGGGACCCCGACGACGAGCAGGTCACCGTCCACGCCATCCGCCTGATCCGGGGCGGCCAGACCATCGACCTGCTGGGCATGGGCAAGAAGATGCTGATCCTGCGCCGCGAGCAGGATCTGGAGCGCGCCACCCTGGACGGGCGGATGAGCGCCACCCAGCAGATCGAGGGCTTGCAGGTGGGCGACATCCTCGACGTTTCCTGGACCCACACCGGCCGCGACCCGGTGGCCGGCAACCGCTCCTACGACATGGAAGGCCTGGGCTTTCCGGGGGTTGCCGGCCGCTACCGCGTGCGGCTGAGCTGGCCGGACGGCGACCCGATCCGCTATCGCACCACCACCGGCTTCGGCGAGCCCACGGTCAGCCACCGCGACGGCTGGACCTTCCTCGACCTCGACGTGGCCCAGGCCCAGGCGCCGCAGCCGCCGGTGGGCGCGCCGCAGCGCTTCCGCCGGCTGGGGTTCATGGAGACCAGCGGCTTTTCCAGCTGGAACGAGATCTCCCAGACGATGGCGCCGCTCTATGCCCGCGCCGCCAGCATCGACCGCGCCTCGGACCTCAACGCCGAGGTCGCCGCCATCGCCGCCCGCACCAAGGATCCCAAGGCCCGCGCCTTCGCGGCCCTGCAGCTGGTGGAGGACAAGACCCGCTACTTCTTCATCGGCATCGGCGATGGCGGCTATGTGCCGGCCCGCGCCGACGACACGTGGGCCCGCAAGTTCGGCGACTGCAAGGGCAAGACCGCCCTGCTGCTGGCGATCCTGAAGGACCTCGACGTCCCGGCCGAGCCGGCCCTGGTCAGCCTGGGCGGCGGCGACGGGATGAACGAGCGGCTGCCGTCCCTGGCGGCCTTCAACCATGTGATCGTCCGCGCCACCCTCGACGGCAAGGTCTACTGGCTGGACGGCACCCGCACCGGCGACAAGAGCGGGCTGCAGGTGCTGAAGCCGCCGCCCCACCGCTGGGCGCTGCCAGTGCGCGCGTCCGGCGCCGATCTTGAGGAGATCGTGGTGCCGCCGCTGGACGAACCGCAGATCGTCGCCACCCTGCATTTCGACGCCTCCAAGGGCCTCGACGCCCCGGCGGGGCTGCGCATCAGCACCCTGCTGAAGGGCGACGCCGCCAACGCCTTGCGCCAGATGGTCGCGGCCACCCCGCGCGCCGACCTGGAACGCAACTTCCGCCAGCAGATCTCCGGCAACATGAGCTGGGCCGAAGTCGACAAGGTCGAGTGGACCGACGATCCGGCCAACGACAGCTTCGAGGTCCAGCTGTCGGGGACCGCGGACCTCGACTGGCGCAAGAACCAGGACCTGGGCATGCGCGAATACCGCGTGGCGGCCTCCGGAAACCAGACCGGCGGCTTCCCCCGCCGCGAGCCGGGTCCCAACCGCGACGCCCCCTACGCGGTGCCGTTCCCCTTCTATGTGCGGGCGACCACCGAGGTGGTGCTGCCGGCCGGCGGCAAAGGCTTCAGCGTACGCGGCGCCAGCGGCCAGGAGACGATCGGCGGCATGGAACTGAAGCGCAGTTCGGGAATCAGCGGCGGCATCGCGCGCTTCACCTCCGACATGCGCGCGCTCAGGCCGGAGATCACCGCCACGGAAGCCGAGGACGCCAGCCGCGCGCTGCGCCGGATCGCCGCCGAGGACACCCTGATCCGCGCGCCGCTCTGACGCGCTGGGGTTGCGGGGCCACAGCGTGCGGCAAGCTGGACTCTAGCTCGGCAGACCCGCTTTTGATCCTTGATCCGCCTGTCGGGTTCGCCCATGGTCGCGACGGTTCGAGGGGCCAAATGATCAAGTCCGAGCTGATCGCGAAACTCGCGGAGGAGAATCCGCACCTGACCCAGCGCGATATCGAGCGGGTGGTGGGCGTGATCCTGGAGCGGATGATAGAGGCCCTGGAAGACGGCGGCCGGGTCGAGCTGCGCGGCTTCGGCGCCCTGTCCGTCCGCTCCCGCGAGGCCCGCGCCGGCCGCAACCCACGCACTGGCGAGCCTGTGGACGTGCGCGCCAAACATGTGCCCTTCTTCAAGAGCGGCAAGGAGCTGCGCGAGCGGCTGAACGCCGAAGACGAATAGAGCCACTCAGCGTAGGAGGCTCACCACATGAGCATCTTCTCGGAATTCCGCGAGTTCATCGCCCGCGGCAACGTCATCGACCTCGCCGTCGGCGTGATCATCGGCGCGGCGTTCAACGACATCGTCAAATCCCTGGTCGACCAGATCGTCATGCCGCCGGTCGGCCTGCTGTTGTCGGGCATCGACTTCTCGCACCTGGAATGGGTGCTGAAGCCGGACAACCCGCTGACCAAGGCCAACGAGCAGGTGGCCATCCAGTACGGCGCCTTCATCAACACCTCGATCAAGTTCATGATCGTGGCCTGGGTGGTGTTCATGCTGGTGAAGGGCGTCAACACGCTGCGCCGGCAGGAGGATGCCGCCCCCGCCGATGAAAAGCCGCCGCCGCCGCCGCAGGAAGCCCTGCTGATCGAGATTCGCGACCTGCTGAAGGGTCAGGCGGCGACGTAGCCTTTCCCTCCCCCAAAGAGGAGGGATGACTTGCGCCTGCGCGCTCTTCTCCCCTAATCCGCCTTCATGACCGCCACGACCAAGATCTGCGGGCTTTCCACCTCCGAGGCCGTGCGCGCGGCGCTGGACGGGGGGGCGGGATGGCTGGGGTTCGTGTTCTTCGAGAAGAGTCCGCGCAACGTCGCCCCGGACCTGGCCGCGCGGCTGGTCCAGCCCGTGAAGGGTCGGGCCAAGGTGGTCGCGCTGCTGGTCGATCCCAGCGACGCCGAGGTCGATCGGATCGCGCGCATTCTGCAACCCGACCTCATGCAGCTGCACGGCAAGGAAACCCCGGCCCGGGCGCACGAGATCGCCCGGCGGGCCGGCGTCGGCGTCATCAAGGTGCTGCCGGTGTCGGAGGCCTCCGACCTCCGCGCCGCCGCGGCCTACGATACGGTCGTCGAGCACCTGATGTTCGACGCCAAGCCGCCGAAGGATGCCGAGCGACCGGGCGGGCTGGGCGCGCCCTTCGACTGGACCCTGCTGGCCGGCCGCCGGTTCGCGCGGCCGTGGTTCCTGGCCGGCGGCCTGGACCCTTGGAACGTGGCCGGCGCCGTGGCCGCCTCCGGCGCGCCGATGGTCGACGTTTCCTCTGGCGTGGAGCGCGGACCCGGACTAAAGGACCCCGCCTTGATCACGGCGTTTCTCGACGCCGTTCGTCGCGCGTAGAGTCAGCCGTGAACCTCCCCGCCAAGCCCAACGACTACTCGGCCTATCCCGACGCCCACGGGCGGTTCGGCGACTATGGCGGCCAGTACGTGCCCGAGACCTTGATGCCGCTGGTCCACGATCTGGACGCGGCCTATCTGGCGGCCAAGGCGGACCCGGCGTTCCAGGCCGAGCTGGACGGCTTCCTGACCCATTATGTGGGCCGCCCCTCGCCGCTCTATTTCGCCGAGCGCCTGACCCGGCACTTCGGCGGGGCGAAGATCTACTTCAAGCGCGAGGAGCTGAATCACACCGGCTCGCACAAGATCAACAACTGCATGGGCCAGATCCTGCTGGCCATGCGGATGGGCAAGACCCGGATCATCGCCGAGACCGGCGCCGGCCAGCACGGGGTGGCGACAGCCACCGTCTGCGCCCGCTTCGGCCTGCCCTGCGTGGTCTATATGGGCGCGGTCGATGTCGAGCGGCAGAAGCCGAACGTGTTCCGGATGAACCTGCTGGGCGCGGAGGTGCGGCCGGTGACCTCGGGCTCGGCGACCCTGAAGGACGCCATGAACGAGGCCCTGCGCGACTGGGTCACCAACGTCCACGACACCTACTACCTGATCGGCACCGCGGCGGGCATGCACCCCTATCCGGAGATGGTCCGCGACTTCCAGTCGGTGATCGGCCGCGAGACGCGCGACCAGATCCTGGCCGCCGAGGGGCGGCTTCCCGACGCCGTCGTGGCCTGCGTCGGCGGCGGCTCCAACGCGATTGGCATCTTCCATCCGTTCCTCAACGACGCGGGCGTGAAGCTGATCGGGGTGGAGGCCGCCGGCGAGGGCATGGACACCGGCCGCCACGCCGCGGCGATCAACGGCGGCCGGCCGGGCGTCCTGCACGGCAACATGACCTATCTGCTGCAGGACGCGGCGGGCCAGATCACCGAGGCCCACTCGATCTCCGCCGGCCTGGACTATCCCGGCATCGGTCCGGAGCACTCGTGGCTGCACGATGTGGGCCGGGCAAGCTACCTCACCGCCACCGACACCGAATCCCTGGAAGCGTTCAAGCTCTGCGCCGAGCTGGAGGGCATCCTGCCGGCCATCGAGTCGGCGCACGCCCTGGCCCGCCTGGGCGACGTGGCCCGGGACGTCGGCCAGGACGGGATCGTGGTGCTGAACCTCTCCGGCCGCGGCGACAAGGACGTCGCCACCGTGGCGGCGTACCTGGGGCGCGAGGTTTGACCAAGGCCCGCATCGACGCCCGGTTCGCCGCGCTGAGGGCCGAGGGCCGCGCGGCGTTCGTGGCCTATGTGATGGCCGGCGATCCGGATGCCGACACGGCCCTGCAGATTCTCAAGGGCCTGCCCGCCGCCGGGGCGGACATCATCGAGCTGGGCTTCCCGTTCTCCGATCCGATGGCCGAGGGCCCGCCGATCCAGCGCGCGGCGCAGCGGGCGCTGGCCAGGGGCATGACCCTGAAGGGCACGCTGGACCTGGCCCGCGCCTTTCGCGACGGCGACCAGGACACCCCGATCATCCTGATGGGCTACACCAACCCGCTGGTGACCTGGGGCTACGACGCCTTCGCGCGCGACGCCGCGGCGGCCGGGATCGACGGGATGATCGTCGTCGACCTGCCACCGGAAGAGTCCGATCCGCTCGCCGACGCCCTGGACGCCGCCCACCTGTCGCTGATCCGCCTGGCCACTCCCACCACCGACGACAGGCGCCTGCCGGTGGTGCTGCGCCGGACCTCGGGGTTCGTCTACTACGTCTCGGTCGCCGGGGTGACCGGGGTCAAGGAGGCCGACGCTCGGACTGTCGCGCCGCACGTCGAGCGCGTGCGCGCCGCGTCGCAGCTTCCCGTGGCGGTCGGCTTCGGGATCCGCACGCCGGAGCGCGCGGCGGCCATCGCCCGGGTCGCCGATGCGGTGGTGGTCGGCTCGGCCCTGGTGGACGAAGTCGCCGGCGCGGTGGACATGAACGAAGACGTGACCGCGCGGGTTCTGCGGAAAGTGGCATCTCTGGCCAAGGCCGTGCGCTTCGCGCGCCAGGGCCTGGCGGCGGTCTGAACAAACCCGATGGCGATGGCTGATCAGCGTAACGACAAACCCGCCCGTCCGGCCAATCCGCGCGAACGCCGCGGCTGGCTGTCGCGGATCGCGCCCGGCGTCCGCAACATCGCCAAGCGCGACACGCCGGACAACTTGTGGGTCAAGGATCCGGACAGCGGCGAGATGCTGTACCGGCCGGACCTGGAGGCCGCCCTGTGGGTCACGCCGTCGGGCGCCCACATGCGGATCGGCTCCAAGCTTCGCCTGGACTACACCTTCGACGACGCCAGCTATGAGCGGATCGCCACGCCGATCGTCATCGACGACCCGCTGAACTTCCCGGACGACAAGCCCTATCCCGAGCGCCTGAAGGCCGCCCGCAAGGCAACCGGCGAGCAGGACTCCATGGCCATCGGCTACGGCCATATCCGGGGCCAGCCGGCGATGGTGATCGTGCAGGACTTCACCTTCATGGGAGGCTCGCTGGGCATGGCGGCCGGCGAGACCTTCGTGAAGGCGGCGCAGGAAGCCGTGAAGCGACAGGTCCCGCTGGTGATCTTCACCGCCTCGGGCGGCGCGCGCATGCAGGAGGGCACGCTCAGCCTGATGCAGATGGCCCGCACCACCCTGGCGCTGAACGAGGTCAAGGCCGCGGGCCTGCCCTATGTCGTGGTGCTGACCGACCCGACCACCGGCGGAGTGACCGCCTCCTACGCCATGCTGGGCGACATCCACCTGGCCGAGCCCAACGCGACCATCGGCTTCTCAGGCCGGCGCGTGATCGAGCAGACCATCCGCGAGACCCTGCCGCCCGGTTTCCAGCGCTCGGAGTTCCTGGTGGAGCACGGCATGGTCGATCAGGTGGTCAAGCGCGCCGACTTGCCGGAAAAGCTGAGCTCGATCCTGAAGACGCTTATGATGGGGCGTGAGCGTCTTTCAGCAGCCTGAGCCTGTCACAGCCTTGATCGTGCCTCTCCTCCCCCGGCGGGGGAGGGGGACCATGCGCGGCATGGTGGAGGGGGCATGCAGGAGGGACCTCGGCCACTCGGCGGCCGCGGCAGGCCCCCTCCACCAGCCTTCGGCTGGTCCTCCTCCCCCAATGGGTGAGGAGAGGGGCAGCCGATGTCCGTGAATCGTCCACTCGATCCCGGGCACGATCCGATCCGCGCCTCCGACGCGGTGATCCAGCGTCTGCGCGCCAATCATCCGACCTTGATCGACCTGACCACCGGTCGCGTGGAACGCCTGCTGGCGACGCTGGGCCGGCCGGACCTGAAGCTGCCGCCGGTGATCCATGTGGCCGGCACCAACGGCAAGGGCTCGACGGTCGCCTTCCTGCGCGCCATCGCCGAGGCCGCTGGCCTGCGCGTCCACGCCCTGACCTCGCCACACCTGGTGCGCTTCGCCGAGCGAATCCGGCTGGCCGGCAGGCTGATCACCGATGACCAGCTGACCGAGCTCACCGACCGGGTCGAGGCGGCCAACGCCGGCGAGCCGATCAGCTTCTTCGAGATCACCACGGTGCTGGCGTTCCTGGCCTTCGCCGAGACCCCGGCCGACCTCTGTATCGTCGAGGTGGGGCTGGGCGGCCGGTTCGACGCCACCAACATCTTCGCCGCCCCGGCGGTCAGCGTGATCGCCCCCGTCGACTACGACCACCTGGAGATGCTGGGCCCCGGCCTGCCGAAGATCGCCTGGGAAAAAGCCGGGATCATCAAGACCGGCCGCCCGGTGGTGGTGGCCCGCCAGGCCGACGAGGCGCTGGAGATGATCGAGCGGGAGGCTGACGACCGCATGGCGCCGATGCTGCTGATGGGCCGCGACTTCGACGCCTGGGAGGAGCGTGGCCGCCTGCTGGTGCAGATGCCCGAGCGGTTGCTGGACCTGCCGGCCCCGAGCCTGTTCGGTGGCTACCAGTTCGCCAACGCCGGCCTGGCGGTGGCCGCGGCGCTGACCTTCAACCACGACCTTGGCGACGAGGACCTGGGCCGCGGGGTCTCATCGACGGTCTGGCCGGCGCGCATGCAGCGCTTGACCGCCGGGCCGCTGGCGGATCTGGCCCGCGCGCGGGGCGCCGATCTCTGGCTGGACGGGGGCCATAACCCGCATGCTGGCCGCGCGCTGGCGGAGGCCGCCTCGCGGCTGATCGACCGCGATCCGCGGCCGCTGGTGCTGGTCACCGGTATGTTCGCCCGCAAGGACGCCGAGGGCTTCTTCCGCCCTTTCGCCGAGATGCGTCCGCGCCTGATCACCACCACCTTCGACAGCCCCATCGCCGCCGGCACGGACGAGCTGGTGGAAGCCGCGATCCGCGCCGGCCTGGAGCCCGAGACCTCGGCGAATGTCGCCGATGGCGTGGCCCGCGCCCTGGAGGCCGACGGCCCGGCCCCGCACGTGCTGATCTGCGGCGGCCTGCACTTCGCCGGCGAGGTCCTGGCGATGAGCCCGGAGACCTGGCCGAACTGACCCTCGGCCTCCACGGCGTTGGTCGGGTTCAAGGCGCCGAGCTCGCCGCGCTAGGGAACCGGATCGTGTGCGGCTGACGCGTCATCGCGGCTGCGCTAGACAGGGCCCACGGCGGGAGCCGGTGCTGGGGGCGTTTCCGGAATGGGTTGCGAAGGAGCGGCATCGGGTGACCCTGGTTGTGTGTGCGGGCTCGTCCCGCCCACTCAGGACACCGCATCGCCCGCCGCGCCGCCCGCACGGCGACCTCATCATTTGCCGACCGATTGCCGACGGACGCCGAAATGACGGCGCCGGCGGTGGATTTGGCCCACGAGGCGGACTTCCGGCTGGGCCCGCTGCTGGTGCGGCCGTCCCGGCGTGAGACCGGCGAAGGCCCGGCGCGCAACCTGCTGGAGCCGCGGGTGATGCAGGTGCTGGTGGCGCTGGCCCGACAGCCGGACGACGTGGTCTCGCGCGACGACCTGATCGCCAGCTGCTGGGCCGGGCGCATCGTCGGCGACGACGCCATCAACAACTGCGTGGCCAAGGTCCGGCGGGTGGGCGAGGCCTCCGGCGCCTTCCGGATCGAGACCATCCCGCGGGTGGGCTATCGGCTGACCCCGGTCGGCGGCGCGATCGCCGCGCCGACCGCGCCCCGCGCCCCGGACGACGGGGTCCTGCTGGCGGCGGTGCCGTTCGACAACCTGTCGCCCGATCCGGAGCTGGCCTATTTCTCCGAGGGCGTCACCGAGGAGATCCTGCACATCCTCTCCCAGCGCGGCGGGCTGAAGGTGATCGGCCGCGCGTCCAGCTTCCAGTTCCGCGGGCCCGACAAGTCGATCCCGCGGATCAGCCGCGAGCTTGGGGCCACCCACGTCCTGGACGGCTCGGCGCGGCGCAGCGGCCGCACCGTGCGCATCTCCGCCCAGCTGATCGAGTGCGCCGGCCAGACGACGGTCTGGGCCGATCGGTTCGACCGTGAGCTGGAGGACGTCCTGGCGCTGCAGGACGAGATCGCCGCCGCGGTGGCCGACGCGCTGCACCGGACCCTCGTGCCCGGTGCGGTCGTCGCCTTGGACCCCGTCGTCCACGACGCCTATCTGCGGGCGCGCGGGATGATCCTGGATCTGGTGGCCGGTCCGGCCACCCTGGAGCTGTTGGCGGAGGTCACCCGACGGGCGCCCGATTTCGCGCCGGGGTGGGTGGCCGCGGCGGACGCGCGGCTGCAAGTCCTGGCCGGCACCTCCGCCGACTGGCGCCACGTCGAGGGAGAGGCGGCTGAGCGGCTTCTCGCCGAAGCCGGCGCCGCCGTCGCGCGCGCCCAGATGCTGGCCCCCGACGCGCCGGACACCCTTCGCATCCAGCTGCTGATGGCGCCGGTGTGCCCCGACTGGACCCAGCTGGAGCGGTCGCTGCTGGCGGCGCGGGCGCGCTGGCCGAACGACGCGGCGCTGCTGTTCGACCACGGCCGGCTCCTGCTGCAGGTCGGCCGCCAGACCGACGCCATCCCGGCCCTGGCCGAAGCCTACCGCCTGGATCCGCTGCACGCCGCGGCGGCCAGCGCCTACGCCAGCGCCTTGCGCGCGGCCGATCGCACTGCGGAGGCCGTGGGCCTCTGGACCGATCTGGTCCGCCGTTTCCCGTCGTCGCCCCAGCCCTACTTCAGCCTGGTCTTCTGCCTGGCCGGGGCCGGCGACTGGGAGGCGGTCGACACCTGGATCACGCCGGACCGGCTGGCCCGGTTCCCGGAAGACTCCGAGCGCGTGCGCAACGTGCTGTTCGCGGTCAGCGCGCGGCGCCAGGGAGGCGCCGAAATGCGGGCGCAGCTGATCGGGCTGGCCAACATGGCCGCCGCCCGTAGCCGGCTGCCGCTGTCCTTCGCCGCGGTGCTGTCGGAGTTCTGCGACCTCGACTGGCTCTACGGGATCCTGGCGGCGACGTCCTTCGACGACCTTCGGCGGCCGGGCGGACGGCTGGACGCCGGGGACGGCAGCCTGGAGGTATTGTTCCTGCCCGAGTTCCAGCGCCTGCGCAGCGACCCCCGGTTCGCCCACCTGTGCGCCAAGCTGGGCTTCGCCAGCTACTGGATGGAGACCGACCGTTGGCCGGACTGCGCCAAGGACGTCGCGGCCGGCTACGACTTCAAGGCCGAGTGCGCGCGGGTCAGCCCAGCGTGATCCCGCTGGCCGCCAGCGCCACCTGCAGTTCGCCGGTCACCTTGGCCACCGCCGGATGGCGCGCGGCGCGGGCCGCATAGGCGGCGACCTTGGGATGGTCGGCCATCAGGGTCGGCCGGCCGACCAGCGGGGCGAACGCCGCCACGCCCAGCAAGGCGGGGGCCAGGATGCAGTCGGCGGTGGTCAGGTGCGGCCCGGCGACATAGCCGTCGTCGGACATCAGGGTCTCGATCAGGGTCAGGCCGCGTTCGAATTTCTCAGCCGCCACCGGGGCCGCCGCGTCGCCGCCGCCCGCCTGCAGGCTGTAGAAGAAATTCACCGACGCCAGCGACAGGTCGGTCTCGGCGATGCGGCGGATCAGGGCCTCGCGGGCCCGCGGCTCGGCCCCGGCCGGCTTCAGCGGCCGGTCGGGGAACTTGTCTTCCAGATAGTCGATGATCACCGTCGACTCGGGCAGCGGCGTGCCGTCGTCCAGCATCAGGCACGGGATGTTGCCGGTCATCGAGACCTGGCGATAGGCTTCGGTCCTGAGGCCGCCGGGCGGCGGTTCGATGGGGATGTCCAGGCCCTTGGCGTAGATCGCCAGCCGTACGGGCGCGCAGAACGGCGAGCTGTCTTCGGAATAGAGCTTCATCGTCCTGTCACGCCGGCCGCGGGTCAGGCCGACACGCCAGCTTCGGCCAGCCACTCCAGGATCTTCTGCTTGGGCATGGCGCCGACCTTCATCGAGGCCATCTGGCCGTCCTTGAACAGCATCATGGTGGGGATGCCGCGCACACCGTAGCGCGAGGGGGTGGTCGGGCTCTGTTCGATATCCAGCTTGGCGATCTTCACCTTGCCGAACAGTTCCTCGGACAGCTGTTCCAGGGCCGGGGCGATCTGCTTGCAGGGGCCGCACCACTCCGCCCAGAAATCCACCAGCACGGGCTGGGTCGATGCCAGGACGTCGGTTTGGAAGGAATCGTCGGTGACCTTGACGGTGCTCATGGCAAAACTCCTCTGGGCAGGGGCCTGACGACAACGCCGCGCCCCGCCACTCGATCCGCGCATATGGGCGGGCCCCGTCCCTCTATCAACCCGCACGGCGCAGGTCGGCAAGGGCTTGAGCCATCAGGATTTCTGGCACCGGCATCAGCTTCGGGTCGTCGGTCCAGATGATCGCTGCCTCGATGGCGCGTCCGGGGAAGATTTCGCCCAGCACGGCCGCATAGAGCGCCATCTGGCGCAGGTAGGCCGGGTCGGCGTCTGCGATGCGGGCGGGCGAGGGTCGGTTGGTCTTGAAGTCCGCCACCAGCACCCGCTGCGGCAGCATCACCAGCCGGTCGATGCGGCCGGAAATGCGCAGGCCGGCCGGCAGGGCCGCGGCGGTCCCGGCGATGGCCACCTCGGGACGCGACCCCGCGCCGAACACCTCGGCGAACCGGGCGTCCTGCAGCACCGACAGCGCCGCGGCGGCCATCTCGGCGCGCTGGTCGGGGCTAAGGTCCCGCTCGCGGGCCAGCAGGGCGGTCGCCCCCGCCGCCCATTCGCCGCGCGGTAGGTCCGGCAGCAACTGCAGCAGCCGGTGGATCAGGTCGCCGCGCCGGAACCGCCCCAGCCCGGCGTCCGCCGCCAGCGGCGACGGCGCGACCACCACAGCGCCCTCACCCAGGTCGGACGGCGAGGCATAGCGCGCATAGGCCTCGGGCGGCACGGCTAGCTGGGTCCAAGGGGGCAGGACGGCGGGCGACGCGGCCTGGGCCGTGGGCCGCGGCGCCGTGCCGGGATCGGGGCCGAACCGCTGGAACGCGCCGCCGCAGTCCGCCAGCACCCGGACCTCGTCGGTGATTCCGGCCTGGGTCAGGGCGTCGCGGATCGCGCCCCACCAGCCCTTCAGCTTCTCGGGATCGGTGCGCTCGGCGCGGCGGCCACACAGCACCAGGCGGTCGCGTGCCCGGGTCAGGGCCACGTAGAGCAGGCGATAGGTCTCGGCCTCCTCGCGCTGGGCCCGGGTCTGCCGGGCGGCGGCGGTGGCAGGGCAGTCGCGCGCGGCCGCGGCGCACCACAGAAAGCCTTCGTCGCCCGCCCGCCCGGCCCGCATCAGCGGCGACCCGCGCTGGGTCTGGGTCAGCGTCGTCTCCGGCAGGAAGACGATCGGCGCCTCAAGGCCCTTGGCGCCGTGCGCGGTCATCACCCGGACCTCGGGCCGCTCGGCCTCCATCTCCCGCTTCACGACGATGTCGAGCCCGGCCAGTTCGGCGACCAGGGCCTCCAGGCCGTGCGCGCCCCGCAGTTCGGCGGCCAGCACCTGGGTCAGGAACTCGTCCAGCACATCCTCGGCCTCGGCGCCCAGCCGGCCCAGCAGCCGCTGGCGCATGGAGCGTCCGTCGGCGGCCAGGGCGCCGGTCAGCTGGGCATAGAACTCGAACGGCCGCGCGGTCTTCGCGGTCTCCACCGCCAGGGCCAGGAAGGTCGCCGCCTGGGCCCAGTCCGACCGCTCCCCCGCCCGCCGTCGCAGACGCGGCCATAGACGCTCATCGCCCCGCCCATGAGCCAGGGCATAGAGCCCGTCGTCGTCCAGCCCGCAGAACGGGCTCTTCAGCAGGGCGGCGAGGGTCAGGTCGTCGTCGGGGAATAACGCGAAGCGCGCCAGGGCCAACAGGTCGTCGAAAATGATGTGGCCGCTCAGGGCCAGCCGGTCGGCGCCCGCCACCGGCAGGCCCGCCTGCTTCAGGGCCCGCAGGATCGCCTCGAACAGCGCCTTGCGCCGGCGAACCAGGATCAGGACGTCGCCGGCATGGGCCGGACGCCAGGCCCGCGTCGCCTTGTCGTAGACCGCCTCGCCGTCGCGGATCAGGCGGGTGATCTCGTCGGCGATCCGCTTGGCCAGCCGGCGATTGGCGCTGTGCTCCGGTTCGGCGTCGAGCGGCGCGTCCCAGGCGTCGGGCTCGTCGCCCTTGCGGTCGACCTCCAGGTCCCAGACATCGACGCATCCGGCATGGTCCCGGCGGGGGTCCGCCGGCCTGTGCTCGACAGGCTCATAGGTGTCGCGCGGCTGGATCGCATTGGCCAGGTCGGGCGGCGCGAACACGGCGTCCACGAACGAGAGCACCTGGGGCGTCGAGCGCCAGGAAGTGACCAGGTCCACGCGATGGAACTTGAAGCCCGCCTTGGTCGCCCGGTCGTAATGGAACTCGAACTTGCGCAGCAGCAGTTCCGGCTGCGCGCCTTGGAACGAATAGATCGACTGCTTCTCGTCGCCGACCACGAACATGGCGCGCTCCAGGCGCCGGTCGCCGCCCTGGCCGAGGCCGGAGAAGAACTCGGCGGTCAGGGCATCGACGATGGTCCACTGGTCGGGTGCGGTGTCCTGCGCCTCGTCCACCAGGATGTGGTCGATCCCGCCGTCCAGCTTGTAGAGCACCCAGGCCGCCTCGGGGCGGTCGCGCAGGAGGTGGCAGGTCCTCTCGATCAGGTCGGCGAAGTCGAGGGCGCCAACCGAGGCCTTCTCGATCGCGTAGGCCTTGAGATAGGCATCGGCCAGGGTGAGCGCGTCGTCGGTGTCGATGGCGATCTGGGCGGCGCGCAGGCGCTGGCGCACCCCGTCGAGGCGCGCCTGTTCGGCCAGCAGGAGGCCCTGTAGCGCGAGGTCCTGCTTGATCCGGGCCGAGGTGGTCATCCACTTGGCCGGTTCGCCAGCGCCGGTGAAGAACAGGGCTAAGGCGTCGTCGAGCGACGGGTCGGCCGCCGCCGCCAGGGTCGCGAGCTTCATGGCGCGGTCGGTGTCGGTCTTGGCGCCCGACATCAGGGCGTCGGCCGCGCGGCGGTAGAGGCCGCGGTCCATCTCCGTCATGCCTTCGGCGGCCAGCTCGTCCGGGCGCGACCCACGGGCCACATCGACCTCGCGCCAGATCCAGGCCCGCGCACCCTCCACGCCGCCCTCGCGGCCGAGGAAGGCCGACAGCGCGCCGCGGCGGGCCTCGAAGTCGGCGAACATCGCCTGGAAGGCCTGGAAATCCAGGCCCACCGAGAGGCGGGCATAGGCGTCGGCCACCTCGCCGTCGGTGTCGAGCACATGGTTGGCCACCAGCCGCCGCGCGGCGGCGGCCACGGCGGCGGCGGCCGGGTCGTCCATGATCCGGAAGGACGGCGACACCCCGGCCTCCAGCGGGAAGCGCCGCAGCAGCTTCTCGCAGAAGGCGTGGATGGTCTGGATCTTCAGGCCGCCGGGGGTCTCCAGGGCGGCGGCGAACAGGCCGCGGGCCTCGGAAAGGTCCTTGGCGTCGAAGCTGGCCGGCGGCCGAGCCTGCAGCGCGCCCAGGTCCTTGCGCAGGGCCTCGTCGCTGGCCACCGACCACGACCCCAGCACCTGGAACAGCCGGCGCTGCATCTCCGCCGCCGCGGCCTTGGTGTAGGTCACGCAGAGGATCGACTCGGGCCGGACCCTGGCGAACAGCAGCCGCGCCACCCGGTCGATCAGGGTCTTGGTCTTGCCGGACCCGGCGTTGGCCGTGACGAACGCCGACAGGGTCGGGTCGGCGGCGAGCTCCTGTGGGTCGCGGGTCCTGTCGGCCAGTTCGAGGGTCATTCGTCGCCCTCCTCGCCGCTGGTCGACCATTCGAACACCCGCGCCAGGTGGTCGTAGTCGGACGCGTAGAGCTGCACGAACTGCGGCGCGACCCGCGAGGCATAGCCCTGCCCCGGATCGGCGTAGCGCTCGACCAGGCGGATCATGCCCTCCAGGGCGCGGTCGGCGGCGTCGCGGCTGTTCAGCACCTTGGTATTGTCGCCATCGGGTGCGGCGCGGACCTCCTCGCGGCCCGGCGGCCGGCGGCCGGTGACCTGCAGATAAGTCAGCTCGCCGGGCTGCGCGGGGCCGATGTCGGCGAAGCCGCCGCGCGCCAGGATCGCGGCGGTCAGGGTGAGCTGCGGCGAGAATCCGCTCTGCACCATCTTCTTTGACGGCGCGCCGCCGGTCTTGAAGTCGAGGACGTGGCCCAGGCCGTCAGGCCCGACCTCGATGCGGTCGGCCTTGGCGGCGAGCGTGAAGGGCCGGCCGGCGATCTCCAGGGTCAGACGGCCGGTCTTCTCCACGTGGATCGCCCGCCCGTCGGCGCGGCGGGCGGTCTCCAGTTCGGCGACCCAGATCGCCGCCTCTGCAGCCAGCGCCCGCTCGCGGGCCAGGGCGTCGCGGGGCAGGCCGGCCTTGACCAGTTCCTCCAGGTAGAGGCCCTCGAAGATCGCCGCGGCGTCGGACGGTAGCTCGGCCGGGTAGGTCAGGGCGAAGCGCTCGAAGGCGGCGTGGATGGCCGTCCCGCGGGCGCGGGCCTCGACCTGCTCGTCCGGCCGCTCCATGGCGTAGAGGCGAAGGATGTCGCGCGCCCAGACCATGTACGGATCGCGCGTCAGGGCCTCGATGCGGGTCACGAACAGGCTGTGCGGTCGATGATCGACCGGCGGCTTCGGAGCGGGGCGCGGATAGGGGCGGTAGGCGTCGGGCGCATCCAGCCCGCGCGCCCAGTCCAGCAGCTCCGGCCGGTCGGGGATCACTAGGCCGGCGCCGCGCGCCAGGGTCTCCAGCCGCCAGAGCCAGCGCGACTTCACCGACGGCGCGCCCTCGCGGCGTTCGGTGTGCAGCAGGATGACCTCGGGCGCGCAGGCGGCCTGGGCGAAGTCGTGGGCGGAGAGGCCGATGCGCCGCTCTGGCGAGGGCAGGTCCAGGGCCTTGCGCATCGGGCGCGAGAGGAAGGGATCGATGCCGGCGCCGGCCGGCCAGACGCCTTCCTCCAGACCCGCCAGCACCAGCCGGTCGGCCCGCACAAGCCGGGCCTCGATGGCCCCCAGGATGCGCAGGCGTGGATGGGTGGCGCCCCCGGCCCGGATCGTCTCGCCCTCCATCAGCCGTTGCAGCAGGTCGGCGAACTGGCGTGGTGTGACGGCCGGCAGGCCCTCGCCCTCGTGCATCAGCCCGGCCAGCAGCCGGCCCATGGCTTCGCCGCCGTGGCCGGCCCAGAGGTCGCCGGTGTTGTGATCGGCGTCGCCGCATAGCGCCTCCATGGCGGCGGCGACGCGGCGGGCGGCCACGGGCGGCGGGTCGGCGTTCGCGGCCCAGGCGAGGGTCCCGACGATGGCCTCCAGGCGTTCGGCCAGCGGCAGGGTTTGGGGCGCTTTGAGGAGGCGGGTGTTCAGCTCGTCCCAGCTGCGGGCGCGCGGCCCGCGCAGGGCGGCGCGTTCCAGCTCGGCGCTGTCGCCCAGGCGGACGAAGGGGTGCTTCAGCAGGCCCAGCAGCGTCACCGGGCTCAGCGGATCGACGGCCGCGCGGGCGACCAGCGCGGCCAGCACGCCGCAGCGGCAGCCCGCCAGGCTCTCCCCGGCCGAGCTATCCGCGATCACCCCCCAGCGGGTCAGCCTGGCGGCCACCCGCCGCGCCAGGGCCTGGTCCGGGGTGACCAGGGCGGCGGTGCGCTCCGGGGTCTCCAGGGCCTCGCGCAGCAGCAGCGCCACCGCCGTGGCGGCCTCCTCCTCGGTCCGCGCGCTGACCAGCGACAGGCCCCTCAGCCCCTCGGCGATCGGGTCGGGGCCGGAGCCGGCCCGTTCCCGCAGGCGCGCGATGACGCCCAGCCAATCGGCGGTCTGCTCGGCGGGACGCAGGGCCTCGTTGATTACCCGCTGCCGGGCGCTGCCTCGAAGGCTGACGGCGGCCGACGCTGGCCAGATGCGGACGTCGCCCTTCGTCACACCGGCATCGCCCAGGAGGCGTTTGAGGGCGCCCTGCGGATGCTGCACATCCACGTCGGCCCAGGCTGTGTCGGCCAGGTCCTGGTCGAGGCCCGGCAGCACCACGGCCCCCTTGGGCGCCGCCGCCACGGCGATCAGCAGGGCGCGGGTGGCCGGCGCCGTGCCGGTGGAGCCGGCCGCCACCAGCACGCCCTTGGGCGGGGCGTCGGTCCAGTGCTCGGCCAGCCGGTGCAGCAGCCGCACCCGCCGTTCGCTGACGTCGACCACGCCCAGCGCGTCCAGCCGTGCGGGCCACAGGGTCAGCGCCGTGTCGAGGAAGGTGCGGGAGACCTCCCAGTGGGCCGCCAGTTCGGCGACGTCGACCAGGCCGGCCAGCCGCCCGCCCACCTCGATGCCCTCGATCTGCAGGCCGTCGAGGAAGCCGCCCAGGGCATCGGCCAGGTCCAAGGCGGCCGACGCCGACACCAGGCCGCCGGGGACGTGGTCGGCCAGGTCGTTGACCAGTCGGGTGAGCTCGAAGCGGCGGCGCAGGGGCTCGATGGCGGCCGGCAGGTCCAGGGCCAGGTCGCCCGGCTCGAACGGCGGCTCGCCGGCCTCCAGGTCTCCCAGCGGCCGCATCTGCGGCGGCAGGACGGCGCGGCCTCCCGCGGCCTTGATGAAGGCGTCGGCCAGGGCCCGGGCGCCGCGTCGCGTCGGCGTGAGCACGACCGCATCGGCCAGGGCCTCGGGGCCGAGGGGCGCCAGCGCGTCGTAGAGCCCCTGGGCCAGGTCTTCGGCGAACGGCCGGTGCGCCGGGATGTTGAACCAGCGCGGGCCCGGCAGCTCGAAGAAGGCGCTCATTTGAGGCCGCTCGGAAGCCGGGCCTCGGCGGCGTCGCGCGCCGCCGGGTCGCCCACATGCATCCAGAACCCGTCCATCGGCACGCCGTACAGCCGGCCCTGCGCCTGCAGTCGATGCCAGGTCGGGATGATCGAGAAGGTCCCGGCCGGCCGGTCGTCGAGGATCGGCGGCTTGAGGATGGCGACGCCCATGTTGACGAACGGCGTCGGCGCGGCGGGGTCGGTGGAGTGGGTCAGCCGCCCGACCGCGTCGCGCAGGAACCCCTGTGGCCCCTCGAACCCTATACCCTGGCCGCGGCGGACCAGCAGCAGCAGGATATCCATCGCCGCCGGGTCCCAGGCCGCCTTCAGCGCCTCCAGGGCGGGGGTCGGGCCCTCCAGCCACAGGGAGTCGATGTTGGCCACGTAGATCGGATCGCGGCCCAGCTGGTCGGCGGCGTGCTTGATGCCCCCGCCGGAGTCGAGCAACGCGGCCCGCTCGTCGGAGATCATCACCGCCAGGTCGCGCCGCTTCGCCAGATGCGTCTCCATCTGGTCGGCGAAGTGATGGACGTTGACCACCGCCCGCTCCACGCCGGCGTCGCGCAGCCGGTCCAGGACGTGGTCGATCAGCGGCTTGCCGCCGACCGGGACCAGGGCCTTGGGAAGGTGGTCGGTGAGCGGCCGCATGCGCGTGCCCAGGCCGGCGGCCAGCACCATGGCGGTCTTCGGGCCGGGCAGCACGGTCACGCGCGCGACTCCGCCGGCACATGGCGGTCGAACCAGGCCTTGAGGTCCGCCATCGCAGGATCGGCGAGGTTACGCTCCAGGTAGCGCCAGGTGCGGGGCATGAAGGCGCGATATTGCGGCCGGCCCAGCAGGGTCTGGCGCGCAAACACCCGGCCAAGGATACGCGCCGCGTTGGACGCCGCCAGCATGCCGTAGTCGGCCAGGAACGCCTCTCGGTCCAGCTCGGGCCGGGCGGCGAGGAACCGGTCCAGCATGGCGGCCTCCAGCTCGGGCGACACGTCGCGGCGGGCGTCCTGCAGCAGGTGGGTCAGGTCCCAGGCCGGATGAGCCTTCAGCGCGTCCTGGAAGTCCAGCATGCCCACCCGCGCCACGCCGCCCCGCTGTGGCAGCCAGAGCAGGTTCTGGGCGTGGTAGTCGCGGTGGGTGAACACCGAGGCGCCCGCCTCGCCGCGCACCCAGACCGGGGCCCACAGGGCATCCCATTCGGCGGTGGCGGCCTCGCCGAGCGGCGGCAGGCCCACCAGCTTCGGCCACCACGCCAGGAAGGTGTCGGTGGCGACCTTCAAGGCCAGGGTGTCGTAGCTCAGCAGCGGCCAGCACACGCCCTCGGCCGCCAGCACGGCCGGCGGCGGCTGGGCCTGCATCACCACCTGGGCGTCGACGGCGGCCTCGTAGAGCGCCGTTTCCGCCGCGCCGCCCTCGATCAGGGTCGCGTAGAGGTCGTCGCCCAGGTCCTCCAGCACGGCCAGCCCGGCGTCCACATCATGGGCCAGCACCCGCGGCGCCGACAGGCCGTGCTCGCGCAGATAGGCCGCGGTCGCCACGAAGGCGGCCACCGAGCCCGCGGCCAGGCGCGCGGCGGCGTTGTAGCCCAGGGCCCGGCGCTCGACGTCGCTGGCCCCCGGCGGGCAGACCACGCTCTCCACGGCCGGCGGCTGGTCCATGAAGATCGACTTCGCCCCCGCCGCGTCGCTCAGCCGCTCGTAGCGCCGGGTGGACGCATCGCCGGACAGCAGCTCTCGTCGCGCGTCGGCCAGGCCGGCGGCGCGCAGGAAGTCCTGCTTCACGGCCTCACGTTCCGAGCTCAACCCGTCGTCCCTCCCAGGCCCCATGCGGAACCAGCCGCACCCGCCGGCTGTTCGCGTCCTCGCAGAACATGATCTCTATATCGAGTCGGTCGGGCGGGAGGCGGCCCTCCAGCCGCTCCGGCCACTCGATCACCGCCGCGCCGTCATCCAGCGCCTCGTCGAGGCCAATCTCATAGGCCTCGGCGGCGTCGTTCAGCCTGTAGAGGTCGAAGTGGGCGATGTTCAGCCGCTTGCCTTCGTAGAATTGCACGAGGGTGAAGGTGGGGCTGGGCGCCTCCTCGTCCGGCGTGGTCAGGGCCCGGACCAGGGCGCGCGCCAGCGTCGACTTGCCGGCCCCCAGTGGGCCGGACAGGCAGACCGCTTCGCCGGCCTGGAGCAGGCCCGCGATCCCCACGCCCAGCCGCGCCGTCGCCGCCTCGTCGGCCAGGATCATGCGAAGGCCCGGTCCGGGTCGGACGGCAACGCCTGTTCCACATAGGCCTTCAGCCGCGCGCTCATCTCCACGGGGTCGCCGTCGAGGGCCTCGGCGGCGATCAACGGCCCGGCCGTCAGGTCGAACGCGCGGCCGTGCTTATTGAGCAGCTCGTGGAACAGGGTGATGTCCCGGAGTTCCTCGGAGACGCCGTTGAAGAAATGGAACATCGCCGAATAGGGCCCGGTCACATGCATCGGCAGGACCGGGGCGTCGTAGCGCCGCGCCAGGGACACCGCCGAGGACATCCACTCGGGGTCGCGCAGCACGCCATCCGCCTCCCGCCGCGCCAGCCGGCCGGCGGGGAAGATCATCAGGCAGCGCTCCGCCTCTAGGGCCTCGCGGGTCTGGACCAGGGTGTTGCGGGTCTTGTCGCGGGTGCGCTTGGCCTCGACCCATTCCACCGGGATCAGCACATCGTGGAAGCGCGGGACAACCCGGTGGGCGTCGGCGTTGGCGTAGAAGCAGATCTCCGGGCGGATCGCCTTCAGCGCGTCGAACACCGCGACCCCGTCGGCGATGCCGGTGGGGTGGTTGCAGACCACGACCAGCCGGCCCGACGCCGGCACGCGGTCAAGGCCGGTCGTGCGGACCTTGAGCGCCAGCAGGTCGGAGACATGCTCCAGGGCGGCGCGGCCGGTCAGCGGCGCGATGGCCTCGGCCATGCGCCGAGCCTTGCCATAGCCCAGCATCGCGTAGAGCAGCGGCCGCAGGACGGGCCACGCGACGCTGGCGGCCAGCTTCGGCGCCCGTTCGGCGATCAGCACGTCGACGATGTGGTCGTGGCCGCCGCGACGGAGCGCGGTCGCCGGCGAAGCGAGCGTCATGGGGTCAGGATGGCCCGCTGCGGCCGGCTCGGGCAAGCGGGCGGCGCTCAGGGCTGCAGCCGGGCGATCAGGGCCGCGGTAGAGGGATCGTGCGCGCCAGCCGCCCCACCCTCCAGCTCGCCCAGTATGCGGGTCGCCAGGGTCTTGCCCAACTCCACGCCCCACTGGTCGAAACTGTTGATTTTCCACAGAATTCCTTCGACGAAGGTCTTGTGCTCGTAGAGCGCGATCAGAGCGCCCAGCCGCTCGGGGTCGAGACGCTCGATCAGGATGAAGCTGGACGGCCGATTGCCCGGGAAGGTGCGCTGCGGGGCCAGGGCGTCGATCTCGGCGGCGGGGCGGCCGGCCAGTTCGGCGCGGACGTCGGCCTCGCTGCGGCCGACCATCAGCGCCTCGGCCTGGGCGATGGCGTTGGCCAGCAGCTTGGTCTGGGCGGCCGGGTCGCCTTCCAAGCCCTGGCGCACGGCGACCAGGTCCACCGGGATCACCTCGGTCCCCTGGTGCAGCAGCTGGAAGAAGGCGTGCTGGCCGTTGGTGCCCGCGTCGCCGAACACGCTGGCGGCCGTCGCATGTGGCGCGGGCCGGCCGTCGGCGGTGACCCGCTTGCCGTTCGACTCCATCTCCAGCTGCTGCAGGAAGGCCGCGAGCAGCCTCAGGCGCTGGGCGTAGGGAACCACGGCGCGGATCGGGCGATCCAGACCGTTGCGGTTGAAGATGTGGGCCAGGGCCAGGCGCACGGGCGCGTTGTCGGCCAGCGGGGCTGAGCGGAAGTGCTCGTCCAGCGCATGCGCCCCGGCCAGCAGGCGGGCGAAGACGTCGTAGCCCAGGGCCACGGCGCAGGAGAGCCCCACCGACGACCAGATCGAATAGCGACCGCCGACCCAGTCCCAGAAGCCGAACACCTGGTCGGCCGGGACGCCGAACGCCTGGGCCTTGTCGGCGGCGGCGGAGACGGCGACCAGGTGGGTGTCCGAGGCTGTGCCCAGGCTGGCGCGCAGCCAGGCCCGGGCCGCCTGGGCGTTGGTCAGGGTCTCCAGGGTGGTGAAGGTCTTGGAGACGGTGACGATCATCGTCTCGGCCGGGTCCAGGCCGGTCAGGGCCTGGGCCAGTTCGGCGGGATCGACATTGGCCACGAACCGCAGCTCGATCTGCGGGTCCAGCGGCCTCAGCGCCTCCCAGACGAACCGCGGCCCCAGGTCCGAGCCGCCGATGCCGATGTGGACGATGGCGCGGAACGGCTTGCCGGTGGCGCCGGTCCTGGCGCCCGAGCGCACCGTCTCGGCGAAGGCGCGCATGGCGTCGCGCACGACCTCGACCTCGCGGGATACCGGCTGGCCCTCGGCGCGCCAGTCGGCCCCGTCCGGCGCGCGCAGCGCCATGTGCAGGGCCGGGCGGCCTTCGGAGCGGTTGACGATCTCGCCAGCAAACAGCCGTTCGCGGGCGGCTTCGACGCCGGAAGCCCGGGCCAAGTCGAGCATCACCGCGTGGTCCGCCAGCGACCAGGGCTGTTTGGAGAGGTCGATCTCCAGCCCGGCCGCTGTGAGGCCGAGCCGCGCCAGCCGGTCCGGCTCGGCGGCGAACAGGCTGTCGATCCGCCGCTCACGCGCGATCCTGGCGGCCTTGGAGAGGGCCGCCCAGGCGGCGTCGATATCGCTCAAGGGCAACCCGCTAATCGGCTGAATTGTACTTCACGCTGCAGCCGTAGGCCTGGGTGAGCGGCCTGCCCACCGCGCGGCCCGCCTTCACGTCGGCCAGGGCGGCAGCGACGTAGTTCTTCGCGACCTTCAGGCTTTCCGGATCGGGGGTCGGCTGGTCGTCGATGCCGCCCATGTAGACCAACCTGCCGGCCGCATCGATGACGAACATGTGCGGCGTCGCCCTGGCGCCATAGGCGCGGCCGACCAGGCCCTTCGGATCCAAGAGGACGTCGCTGGAGGCGGCGCCGACCTTGGTCTTCCACTGGCGGGCCTGCGGGCCGGTCAGGTAGCCCTGGAAGCCCGGCGCCGAGGAGATGATCGTCAGCCATTCGACGCCGTCCCGGGTCGCCTGCTTCTGCAGTCCCTGCATGGCGCCGGAGTTGTAGTGCTTCTGGACATAGGGGCAGCCGTTGTTGGTCCACTCCAGCACCACGGTCTTGCCGCGGAACTCGGCGAGCGAACGGGTGCGGCCGTCGGCGTCCACCGCCTGGAAGGCCGGGGCCGGCTGGCCCAGCACCGGCGCGGCCAGTGCGGGCGCGGCGATGCTGGCGGCGGCCAGCGCCAGGAGCCATCTGCGGTCGAGGATCATGGTCAGCCTCCTCAAGAGGGGTCAGCTCGCCTTGGCGTGGTCCAGGGCTTTCACCACCAGGCCCTGGGTCAGCAGCGAGGGCAGGATAGCCGGTTCGCCCCCCTTGGCGCCATACACGAGGTAGAGCGGCACGCCCGCGCGGCCGTATCGGGCCAGCTCGGCGGCGATGGCCGGGTCGCGCTTGGTCCAGTCGGCCTTGAGATAAACGGCGTTGTCGCGGGTCAGGGCTTCGGACACCGCCTTGGTGGAAAGCGCCACCCGGTCGTTGACCTGGCAACTCACGCACCAGGCGGCGGTGTAGTTGACCAGCACCGGCCGGCCCTCGCCCTGCAGGGCGGCGAGGCGTTCGGGGGTATAGGCCTCGTACTCCAGCTTGGCCGCGTCGGCGCCGACCTCGCCCGGGGTGGCGGCCAGGGAATAGCGCGGCCAGACCGCGCCGCCCGCGACGGCGACGACCGCCAGACCAGCGGCCAGGCCGGTGAGCAGCACCGGCCGCCCGCCCATCACCGCCCGCTTCTGGGCCGCGCCGGCGATCCAGGCGGCCAGCGCCAGGACGATGGCCGCGCCCAGGATGCGCGGCACGGCGTCCGAGCCGACCTGGACGGTCAGCACCCAGACCAGCCAGGCGACGGTCGCGTACATCGGAAAGGCCAGGCCCTTCTTGAAGGTCTCCATCCAGGTGCCGGGCCGCGGCAGGCGGTGGAGCAGACCGGGGATGAAGGCCACGGCGACGAAGGGCACGGCGAAGCCGATGCCCAGGCCCAGGAAGACCACCAGGGCCGCGGCCGGCGGCTGGGTCAGCGCCCAGCCCAGCGCCGGGCCCATGAACGGCGCCGTGCAGGGGGCGGCGACCACCACCGCGAGGGTTCCCGTGAAGAACGCGCCGGCCAGGCCGCTATGGGCGGCCAGGCCCGAGCCCAGGCCCTGCAGCGAGGTCCCGACCTCGAACAGGCCGGAGAGGTTCAGCGCCACCAGCAGCATCAGCAGCGCCAGGCCGGCCACCACCGGCGGATCCTGCAGCTGAAAGCCCCAGCCCAGCTGTTCGCCGGTGGCGCGGAGCGCGATCAGGATGCCCGCCAAGCCCAGGAACGTGACCAGTACCCCGGCGCCGAACGCCAAGCCCTGGCGGCGCGCCTCGCGCTCCGCCCCGCCGCCATGCCCCGCAAGGGAGGCGGCCTTGAGGGCCAGTATCGGGAAGACACAGGGCATGAGGTTGAGGATCAGCCCGCCCACGAAGGCGAAGAAGGCGGCGCTGGCCAGGCCCAGGCTGGCGGCGCCGGCGGGGAGCACCGCCTTGACCGGCGGCGCGCCCAGGCCGGATGCGCCGGGCGGCAGGGGCCCCGGCGTGGCGGTGACCTCGTAGGCCTTGCCCGCCAGCGCCAGCACGCCGGCCAGCGCCTTGGGCGGGCTTGGCGACTGGAAGTCGTAGCCGGGCGTCAGGGTCACGGTCAGGCCGTCCGGTCCGCGCTCGATCGGCTGCGGCCGCGCGTGGTCGATCACCGTGCCGGAGAACGGATAGAAATAGGCGCCGGCCAGGTCCGCGCTCTTCAGCGCCGGCCCTGTGATCGCCAGCTTCACGACCTGGCCCTGCTTCTCGAAGGCGCCCGTGAGGCCCGCCGGCTTCGGCGCGTCGGCGAGCACCTGGGCGATCTTCGCGCCCCATTGCGGGTCGGCGGGCGCGGGACCGGCGGTGACCGGCAGGGTCAGCGTCAGCGTCGCGTCCTCGGGGACACAGATGTCGGCGCAGACCAGGAAGGCCGCCGCCGCCGTCAGGGTCACCGGCTGGCCCGGCTTCGCATCGGCCGGCGCGGTCACCGTCAGGGGCAGCAGGACCTCGTTCTCATAGCCGTAGTTGACCAGCGGCCCGACCGGCAACCGGTGCGGCGTCGGCCAGGTGAAGTCCGAGGCGCTCCAGCCGGGCGGCAGGGTCCACTTCACCTTGGTGGCCTCGCCCGAGTCGCCGGCGTTGCGCCAATAGGTGTGCCAGCCCTTCTGAATCTTCTGGCGCAGGGCGATCTGCACGCTCTGGCCGGGCGCGACGCCCTGGGTCGCGGCGACCAGCTCAGCCTGGATGTGGCCGGTGTTGACGGGCTGGGCCAGGGCCATGGCGGGCAAGAGGAGCGCGAGGAGGGCGCCCAGGAGGATTCGCCCCAAGGGGAATTGCATCGTCATGTCCCGACTGTACCGGCGCTATATGGCCCACCGGCGACCATCCCGCAAAGTGACGCCGTAAAGCGGCTCGACTTGGGCGGCTCCCGCTTCATGATCGACGAATCGCGTTTTGTCAGGAGCTTCCCCGTGCCCGCCGCCTTCGATGAGATTCAGATCGGCCAGGTGGTCAACCTGGGCGCCATGGGCGTGGACGCCGCCGCGCTGGAGGCCTTCGTGGCCGCCTTCGCCCCGGGCTGGACCGTCGACCGCGGCGCGCCGGACGCCATGGTCTTCTCCATCTGGGCCAAGCTGGACGCCATGGCGTCCACCGACTGGCCGCAGACCAAGCGCCTGGGCGTGGACGCGCTGCGCTGGATGCGCAACCCGCCGCCCGGCGAGCTGCTGCGCGGCCGGATGACGGTGATGGCCAAGGACCCGGTCGGCGACGATAAGGGCATCGTCATCGCCCAGCACGACCTGCTGGATGAGGCCGGGCGGCTGGTATTCTCGTGCCTGACGCGCAGCGTGTTCAGCCGGTAATGTCTTTTCCCTCCCCTTGATGGGGAGGGACGACTCGCCGAAGGCGAGCGGGGTGGGGAAGTGTGGGCCGGAGTGCGGAGTCGGAGTTTGATCCTGACTTCCTCACCCGGACCGCTTCGCGGTCTGTCCCTCCCCATAATAGGGAGGGAAACGCGCTACGAGTTCAGCTTCGGCGGGGTCTGTTGTTCGTTGGCCTTGGTCATCGCCAGGGCCACGAGGCGGTCCCAGCCGACCAGCGAATGCATGTGGGCGTAGATCTGGCCCAGGGCGCCGTTGTCGCGCAGTTCGACGAACTTGGCGGGGGGCAGCGCATTCAGCTTCTCCTCGGAGACGCCGAAATATTCCGCGATCTTCTGCGGTTCGCCCGGGGTGCCGTCGTCGTTGCCTGGGGTGAAGGTGGCGGTCTTCAGCTCGAACAGGTCCATGTCCTTCAGGAGCTGGACGAAGCTCATGGTCCGCTGCCGCTCGACCTCGAAGTTATTGCAGAATTCGATGCAGTTCTTGGTGTACTCGGTCGGCTCGCCCTGCTCGTCGAAGAACGGCATGTCGTAGCCCTTGTCGACGATGAATTCGGCGCCGCGGTCGATGCACAGCACCATCTGCTTGTTGGCGTCGTCGTTGGCGAACACGAACGGATAGCGGCGCACATACGCCGGGATGTAGATGCCGCTCTCGAAGGTGCCATCGTCACGGACGAACATGTTCTCGCCGGCGTTCAGGCCCATGACGGCGATCGGCAGCTTCTCGTCGCCGACGAAGATGATCGGGCCGGTGACCGCCGAAAGCGGGAATTCGCCGACGGTCAGCGGGATGGCGTGGCCGACCTTGGCGAAGCCGAATGGGCCGTCCATCCGCTTGACGCCCAGCTTGCTGTGCAGTTCTTTCGCCAGCGGTTCCGGCTTGGAATAGAACAGCACGTTGCCGGAGAGTTCGCCCGTGGGCATCGGTTGGGTGGCCATCGTCTAACCTTCGAAAAGCAGGACGCGGTGACGCCGACAGGCGGGTCTCGCGCGCGAGGTCGCCGCTTCTAGCCGATCCCGGCGAGGGCGGCAAATGGCGCCGGTCGCTTGCGCCTGCGGCGATCAGCCTCTTCAATCGGGCGGCGCGGGCCAGAGCCCCGGAACACGGACATCGCCATGCCGATCTACTACCCGGACATCCTGAAGCAAAAGACCGCCGCCAGGACCTTCACCTACGGCGACAAGGACGTGATGCTCTACGCCCTGGGCATCGGCCTGGGCGGCGATCCGCTGGACGAGACCGAGCTGGCCTTCGTCTACGAGAAGGGCCTCAAGGTCGTGCCGACCGCGGCCACGGTGCTGGCCGGCCGTGTGCCCGCCGACGCCAAGCCCGTCGCGCAGGACCCCGGTCACCGGCTGAGCCTGATCAACTTCCTGATGGTGGTGCACGGCGAGCAGAAGGTGGAACTGCACCGGCCATTGCCGACGGCGGGGACGTTCACGGCCCAGGGCCGCACTATCGCCGTCTACGACAAGGGCAAGGACAAGGGCGCGGTGATCGTCAACGAGACGGTCTGGACCGACGACAAGGGCGAGAAGGTCGCCACCCTCACCGGCTCCACCTTCGCGCGCGGCGACGGCGGTTTCGGCGCGGGGTCGAAGGACGAGCCGACGCCGCACGCGGTCCCCGCGCGCAAGCCGGACCTCTCGGTGGACATCTCCACGCGGGAGGACCAGGCGCTGCTTTATCGCCTGAACGGCGACCGCAACCCGCTGCATTCCGATCCGGAGAGCGCCCGGCGGTCCGGCTTCGAGCGCCCGATCCTGCATGGGCTGTGCACCTACGGGATCACCTGCCGCGCGGTGCTGCAGGCGATCACCGGCTTCGACCCGGAGCAGATCCTGAGCCACCAGGCGCGGTTCTCGGCCCCGGTGTTCCCGGGCGACACGGTGACCGTCGACCTCTGGACGGACCGCGAGCGGATATCCTTCGAGGCGCGCGTGAAGGACCGCGGCGCCACGGTGATCAAGAACGGCCTGACGGTCCTTCGCTGTTGAGCCGGAGCCCGACGTGTGGGCAGCGCCCGGGACCGCGGCATCAGCTCGGCCGTTGCACGGTGAAGAACACGTGCCGACGCAGCGGGTGGTCCTGCGCCAGGCGGGGGTGGTCGAAGTCGCGGGCGGGGTCGGGGGTCATGCCCAGCTTGCGCATCACGGCCTGGGAGCGGACATTGGCGTGGGCGGTGATAGCGACCACCTCCGCGACGTCGAGGTTGGTGAAGGCCCAGTCGCGTGCGGCCAGGGCGCCTTCGGTCGCAAGGCCCGAGCCCTGCGCGTCCGGATGCAGCCGCCAGCCCAGTTCGATGGCGCCCGGGGCGGGCAGGTCGTCGCCCATGACCAGCAGGCCGATCATCCCCACCAGCCGGCCGTCGGCCCGGCGCTCGGCGCCCCAGAAGCCGAAGCCCCGCTCGGCGATCTGGCCGCCGACCCGGTCCATCAGGGTGTCGCTGGCCGCGGGGTCCAGCGCCCCGCCCAGCCAGTCGCCCACTTCGGGATGGCCGTTCAGCGCGGCGAAGGCTGGGCGGTCGTCCTCCCGGTAGGGTCGCAGGATCAGCCGTTCCGTCTCGATCATGCCGGCCGCCGCTCGGTCAAGGCGCCGTAGAGGTCCGGCCGGCGGTCGCGGAAGAAGCCCCAGGCGGCGCGATGGGTCGTCAGGAAGTCCAGATCGAAGGTCGCCTGGACGATCCCCTCGTCGTCGCGGCCGAGCTCGGAGACCAGGTCGCCCCGGTGGTCGGCAATGAAGCTGGAGCCGTAGAACTGCTGGCCGCCGTTGGGATAGCCGGCCCAGGGCTCGAAGCCGGTGCGGTTGGCGCCCGCCACCGGGATGACGTTGGAGACGGCGTGGCCCTGCATGGCGCGCCGCCACGGCAGGGCCGTGTCCAGGCTGGCGTCGTGCGGCTCGGAGCCGATGGCGGTGGGATAGAGCAGCACCTCGGCGCCCAGCAGGGTCATGGCGCGGGCGGCCTCGGGGTACCACTGGTCCCAGCAGATGCCCGCGCCGATGCGGCCGAAGCGGGTGTCCCAGACCTTGAAGCCGGTGTCGCCGGGCCGGAAGTAGTACTTCTCCATATACCCCGGCCCGTCGGGGATATGGCTCTTGCGGTAGACGCCCATCGGGGTTCCGTCCGCGTCGATCATCACCAGGCTGTTGAAATAGTGCGGCCCCTCGCGCTCGAAGATCGAGATCGGCAGCACCACGCCCAGTTCCTGGGCCAGGGGCGCCAGGGCGGTGACGCAGGGGTGTTCGCGCCAGGGATGCGCGGTCGCGAACCATCGCTCCTCCTGGGCGACGCAGAAGTAGGGGCCCTGGAACAGCTCCGACGGCAGGATCACCTGGGCGCCCTGGCCGGCTGCCTGGCGGATCAGGTCGGCGGTGCTGGCGATGTTGGCCGCCAGGTCCTCGCCATAGGCGGTCTGCAAAGCGGCGACGGTGAGATGGCGCGTCATCGGGCCGGCTCCTGCTGGGTGATGCAGTGGAAGGAGCCGCCGCCGGTCAGGATGGCGCTGGACGGCAGGCCGATCACGGCGCGGTCCGGGAACAGCGCCTTCAGCACCTCGACGGCGAATTCGCCGGGGCGCGGTTCGTAGATCGGCACGATGACCGCCCGGTTGGCGATCAGGAAGTTCATGTGGCTGGCGGGCTTTGGCCCATCGTCGCCGTCGATCCAGCCCGGCGAGGGGATGCGGACCACTTTCAGCCTGGTCCCTTGGGTGTCGGTCATGCCGGCCAGCCGGCGCGCGGCGTCGTCGAAGGCCTCGGCGTTGGGATCGCCCCGTCCCCAAGCCACGGGGATGGCCACGGTGGCCGGGGCCACGAAGCGAGCCAGGTTGTCGACGTGGCCGTCGGTGTGGTCGCCGCGCAGGCCCTCGCCCAGCCACAGCACCTTGCGCGCGCCCAGGCTCGCGGCCAGCGCCGCCTCGGCCACGGCCTGGGTCCAGCCGGGGTTGCGGTTGGGGTTCAGAACGCACTGGCCGGTGGTGAGCACCGTGCCGATCCCGTCGTGGTCGACGGCGCCGCCTTCCAGGATGAAATCGTTCTCGGTGAGCGCCACGCCCGCCGCCTGCGCGATCTGGGCGGCCACGGTGTCGTCATGCTCGAGCTCGTACTTGCCGCCCCAGCCGTTGAAGCGGAACCCGGCGGCGGCGTCGCCACGGAAGATCGGGCCGGTGTCGCGCAGCCAGATGTCGCCGAACCGTCCGGGGACGATCTCGATCCCGGCCACGTCGCCCAGCAGGGCGTGCGCCGCCGCCTCGCCATCCGGATGGCCGGTCATCAGCCGCACCCGCTCGCCGCCTGGGCCGGCCAGGGCTCGGGCCAGGGCGGCGACCTCGGCCTGGGCGGCGGGCAGGTCATCCGCCCACAGCGCCGCATGGCTGGGGAAACCCAGCCACATGGCCCGGTGCGGCGCCCACTCGGCGGGAACGACAAAGCTCATGCAGTCCTCCAGAGCCGGGCGCAGATGGCCCCAGCGCGGGGCGCCGTCAAGCATTGCCCCGAAAGTGAAGGCGCAACCGCGTCGCAGCGGCTTGCGATCTGCTAATCTGTGTCTACGGTCCGGGGCCTTCGAGGGTTGGAATGTCGCAAAGCCTGAAGCCGCCCGGGAGTACGCACGACCTGCGGGCCGCGGCGCTGCTGACCTTGGCCCTGGCGCTTGCGCGGCTGGTCGCGCTGTTCCATTCCCCGCTCGAACTCTACCCGGACGAGGCCCAGTACTGGCTTTGGTCGCGGACCCTGGACTTCGGCTATTATTCCAAGCCGCCGGTGATCGCCTGGTCGATCTGGGCGACCACGGCGCTGGGCGGCGACGCCGAGCCCTGGGTGCGGCTGTCGGCGGTGCTGTTCCAGGCCGGCGCGACGTTCGTGGTCTTCCTGATCGGCCGCCGGCTCTATGGCCCGGCGGTCGGCCTGGCGGCGTCGGCGCTCTATGGGCTGATGCCGGGCGTGCAGCTCTCGGCCCTGGTGGCGGCCACCGACGCGCCGCTGCTGTTCTTCCTGGGCCTGACGATCCTGGCCTATGTCATGCTGCTGGAGCGGCCGCGGCGTCCGGTGCTGCTCGCGGCCGGCCTCGGCGCGGCCCTGGGGATGGCCTTCCTCAGCAAGTATGCGGCGGTCTATTTCCTGATCGGCCTCGCCATCCACCTGGCCGCCTCGCGGCGGGCGCGAGCGGGCTGGAGCCCGCCGGCCGCGGGGGCGGCGCTCGTCGCCTTCGCCGCGGTCGTGGCGCCCAACGTCGCCTGGAACGCCGCCCACGGCTTCGCGACCCTGCAGCACACCGCCGCCAACGCCGCCTGGGACGGGGTGCAGCTGTTCAACGTCGAGGCGATGGCCACCTTCGTCGGCTCGCAGCTCGGGGTGTTCGGGCCGATCCCGCTGGGGGCGCTACTCGTGGGCGTGACCCTGGCGGCGATGCGCCGGCGGCTGGCGGAGGCCGACCTGACGCTGCTCTGCTTCACCCTGCCGCCACTGGTGATCGTCACCGCCCAGGCGTTCATCAGCCGGGCCAACGCCAACTGGTCAGGCGCGGGCTATCTGGCGGGCGCCGTCCTGGTGGCGGCCTGGCTGATGCGCTGGCGGGCGCGGCGCTGGCTGATCGCGGCGTTCGCGATCCAGGGGGCGGTGGCGGCCTTCTTCCTGGCCAGCGTCATCTCGCCGGCCATCGCCGACAAGGTGGGCCTGTCCAACGGCCTGAAGCGGGCGCGTGGCTGGTCGGAGGCGACGAAGGTGATCCTGGACCGCGCCGAACGCGAGCCGGGCCTGACCGCCATCGCGGTCAACAACCGATTCCTGTTCTACGCGGTCTCCTACTACGGCCGCGATCGCCTCGGACCCGCGTGTCCAAGGGACACGCGCTCCTTCTTTGTGTCTTCCGTGCGGTCTTGCGACCGCACGGGGGGTGCGCCGCCCCTGGCCAGTTGGCTGCTGATGGAGGGGCCGCGCAACCAGGCCGAGACGGCCGCGCCGCTGACCGCCGCCATCGGCCAGCGGGTTCTGATGGTCTCCTACGAGGGTTGGCGGCGCGCCGAGATGCAGGCCGACTTCGCCAGGTCCCGCGACCTGGAGATCGGTAGCGTCTGGCTGGACGCCCGCCACCGGCGCCGGGTCGAGATGTTCGTCGGCCAGGGCTTTTCGCCCCGGCCGCGCGATCCGGTCAGTGGGCTTCCTGCCCGCCCCACACCACCCTGAGCGCCTGGGGCCGGCCGCAGCCGATCCGGTAGCGTTCATAGGCCGCCGGGTTCTTCCTGGCGTAGTCCTGGTGGTAGGCCTCGGCGTTATAGAAGGACGCGGAGGGACGGGTGGCGACGGTGATCTTCGCGCCCAGCTGCTTCTCGTACTTGGCCCTGGCCGCGTCGGCGACGGCGCGTTCGTCGGGGGCGGCGGTGAACACCGCCAGCTTATAGGACGGGCCCCGGTCGCAGATCTGGCCGTAGGGGTCGGTCGGATCGATGTGGTGATAGTAGCTGTCGACCAGCTGGGCGTAGCTGATCTTGCTCGGGTCGTAGGTGACCTTCACGGCCTCGAGATAGCCCTCGTGGTTCTCGTAGGTCGGGTGGGGGGCCGCACCCCCGGCATAGCCGGATACGGCCTCGACCACGCCCGGCGTCGACTCGAAGCCCTTCTCCATCGACCAGAAGCAGCCGCCGGCGAACACCGCCGTCTTGAGGCCCGAAGCCGCGGTTCCGACGCCGGCAAACATCAGGGTGGTGGCGGCGATGGCCGCGAACAGACGTCTTTTCATGGGCTTGTACAGTTCGTTGAGGGTTCTTGGGGGGACTTGTGTGGGCTTGGGCAGATACGTGGGGGCTGGTTTCGCAGACGCCAGCCTCAATCCAACCGGAACATCCGGTCAAGGCTCCAGGCACCGCCGCCGCGGGCGACCAGATAGATCAGCAGGCCGGCCCAGCTCAGGTGGGTCGGCCAGGCGTCGGGATAGACGAAGACCTCTATCGCCGCGGTCATGCCCAGGAACGCCAGGGCCGAGAACCGGGTGAACAGGCCGAAGATGAGCAGGACGGAGAACAGGTGCTCCGAATAGGTCGCCACATGCGCGGCGATGTCCGGCGGGATCAGCGGCAGGCGGTACTCGTCGCGGAACAGCGCGTAGGTCCCGTCGGTGATGTGCAGCACCCCGTCCACCTTGGTGCGGCCGGACTGCAGGAATATGGCGGCGACGCCCAGCCGGGTGACCAGGGCGATGGCGTTTTCCGGGACCAGTCGCCCGGCCAGCTGGCCGAAGGCGCGGACGGGGTTGGCGCGCGGCCCGGTGCGGGCGGTGGTCATGGTCATGGAAGGGTCCTGAGGGCGGCGAAGGCGCCCGCGGCCAGCAGGCGCGCGAACGTGGCGGAGAGGTCGAGGCAGGGCTCGGCGGCGAGGCCAGCCGCGGCGGCGGCGGCGGCGCTATCGCCGTCCCGGCAGGCGGCCAGGAAGGCCAGCGCGCCGGGGCCGATCGTCTGGTGGGCGATATCCAGACCGGGCCGGACGAACAGCAGGCCCTGCGGCTCGGGCTCCAGCTCGAACGCGTCCGGCGGCTCGCCCGGCGGCTGCAGAGCCTGCCAGAGGCGGGGCGTGGTGTCGTCGAAGCCGGCGAACCGGGTGGCGGAATGCAGGACCAGGGCGTGGGTCCCGAAGGCGTCCGGCGGCAGGCCGGCGACCGCCTCGGGATCCAGCGGCGCGGCGTCGGCGGCTAGGTGCGCCTCGGTCCAGAGGAGGTCCAGCTGCGCCAGGCCGGGCAGGAAGGCCAGGTTGGCGGCCGGCGGGAAGCGCCTCAGCCAATCCGGGAAGGCCGCGCCATAGGTCAGCAGCGACCCCTGGCGAGGCGGAGAGACGGCGGCGTGGGCCGTGGCCGCGGCGGCCAGCCAGGCCGGCCCGACCACGCGCTCCACGGTCGGGAACTGGGCGACCAGGGCGTCGGCGCAGGCCTTGGCCATGGTGTTGCGATAGACCGACAGGCCCGCCTGCGGCGTCTCGCACCACGGCGCGAGCGCAGCGTCGTCCCCGGCGACGGCGGCCAGGAAGCGGTCGTGGAACGCCTCACGCATATTCGCGCTCGCGGGTCAGCAGGTCGTGGGCGCGGTCGCGCTCGGCCAGCAGGCCGGCGAAGGCCGGGATCGCGTCGTCGCGCTCGATCAGCGTCGGCCGCGCCCCGATGCGGCCGATCAAGCGCGCATAAAGCGCCCAGACCGGCTCGGCGACCGCTGCGCCATGGGTGTCGATCAGCATCGTCGCCCCCAGCCGCTCGTCCGGCGCATGGCCGGCCAGATGGATTTCCCCCACCAGCTCGGCGGGCGCCGCGTCCAGGTAGGCCTCGGCCGAATAGCCAAGATTGTGCGCGCTGACATGGACGTTGTTCACATCGACCAGCAGCCCGCAGCCGGTGCGGCGGGCCAGGGCGGTCAGGAATTCGACCTCGCCGAAGTCGTGGCCGGTCAGCGGCAGATACAGCGCCGGGTTCTCGATCAGCACCCGGCGGCCCAGGACCGCCTGCATCCGGTCGACGTTGTCGGCGATCCGCCCCAGCGCGGCCGCCGTGCGCGGAAACGGCAGCAGATCCGGCGCATAGACGCCGCGCCGCATCGACCAGGCCAGGTGCTCCGACACCAGTATCGGCTGGACCCGGTCGACCAGGCGCTTCAGCGCGGCGAGGTGGTCCTCGTCCGGCGCTTCGTCCGCCGCCAGCGACAGGCCGACCCCATGCAGGGATATCGGCCTGTCGCGGGCTATGGCGTCCAGCCAGGCGAGCCTGGGTCCGCCGGCGGCCATGTAGTTCTCCGGATGCGCCTCGAACCACAGCCCATCCGACCGGCAGGCCAGGGCCTCCGCATAGTGCTGCGGCTTCAGGCTGAGGCCGGCGGTCGGTTGGGGGGTCATGGGGCGTGTCCGGACGGGTTCGGCGATCAGGCCTTGGGCGACAGCGAGCCCATGCCGTGCGGCGTCTTGGTGGTGACGCAAGTTCCGACCGGCACTTCCTTGAACGCCTTGGCGTCGTAGTTGACCTTGGAGGTCCCCGCGCAGGTGGTGCCCGCGCCGGCCTTGCAGTCGTTGTGGCCGGCCATGGCCACGCCGTAGCACTTCTCCACCGCGGCCGGCTTCTTGGCCATATTGTCCTTGGCCATGCTGTCCTGGGCCATCGCGGCGCCGCCCATCAGGGCGAGGACGGCCGCGGCGGCCAGGGACGTTTGAACGGTTTTCATGAGCAGCTCCCATTTCGGACCGGCCACAGCGGCGCAGTCGGGAGCTAGTTCGCGGCGTACGCGATGCAGGTTACAGGAACAGGCGATTCTTTTTCCTCGGCCCCGGACGTAACCTTTCGCGGTCCGGTGCGAATTCACCCTGATGTGGAGCCCCGGTGTTCCCCGACGTCGAGCAGCGGCTGAAGACCCTCATGCTGCGCGCCCAGGCCGGCGATGGCCAGGCGTGGCGCGAGGTGCTGACCCTGCTGAACCTGCGCCTGACGCCCTATTTCCGGCGGCGGCTCGGCGCCGACCATGCGGCCGAGGTGGAGGACCTGGTGCAAGAGACCCTGCTGGCCGTCCACCGCCGCCGGATGACCTACGACCCGGGCCAGCCGTTCACCGCCTGGGCCCACGCCATGGCCCGCTACAAGCTGATCGATCACTGGCGTCGGCGCAGCATCCGCCGCCACGTGCCGCTTGACGACGTGGCCGATACCCTCTGGGTCGACGAGGCGCCACAGGGCGAGGTCAAGGCCGACCTCGACCGCCTGCTGGGCGGCCTGCCGGAGCGCCAGGAACAGCTGGTGCGCGGGGTGAAGATCGAGGGCCTCAGCCTGGCCGAAGCCGGCGAGCGGCTGGGCATGAGCGAAGGCGCGGCCAAGGTGTCGCTGCACCGCGCCCTGAAGGCGCTGATGGCGAGGGTGGCCCCGCGTGGAGACTGACAAGCTGATCGACCGGCTGGCCGGCGACCTGCGCCCGGCCTCCGCCCGGCAGGTGCCGTGGCGCATCGCCGCCGTGGCGGCGCTGGGCGGCCTCGTGGCTCTGGCGCTGGTGGTATGGTGGCTGGGCATGCGGCCCGACCTGATGACGGCCGTGCACGGCAAGATGTTCTGGATGAAGGCGGCCTATGCGGCGGTCCTCGGCCTGGGCGGCTTCCTGGCCCTGGAGCGGCTGGCCCGGCCGGGCGGGGTCGGTCGCGCCGGCCTGTGGGTGGCGGCGGCGGCCCTGCTGCTGCTGGTCGGCCTGGGGTCGCTGCAGCTGATGGCCGCGCCGTCGGAGGTCCGTTCGGCGCTCTGGATGGGCCAGTCCTGGCGGCGATGCCCGCTCTACATTCTGGCGCTGGCCGCCCCGATCCTGGTCGCCACCCTGCTGACGGTCCGCGGCTTCGCCCCCACCCGCCTGGCCCTGGCCGGCGGGGCGGCGGGCCTGTTCGCCGGCGGGGTGGCGGCCACCGCCTACGGCCTGCACTGCCCGGAGACCGCCCTGGCCTTCGTCGCCACCTGGTACAGCCTGGGGGTCTTGCTCACCGCGGCGCTCGGCGCGGCGCTGGGGCCGCTTGTGTTGCGCTGGCGGTAGGGAAAAACGTCGCTCTGATGAACCATGCAATGGTCGCACCGTCGCCGCCTGGTCGCGCCGGAACGCAACTGCTCCCTGGCCCAGCCGTTACGCCTCCCGAGCAGGAGAGCGAACGATGATCCTTCCCAATGGCGCCCTGGTGGCTGTGGCCGATGGCGCACAACTGGTGCTGTTCAGGAACACCGGCCACGCCGATCCCGTGCTCACGGCCGTGGAGGTTCCTGCCATGCGGGAGCGGTCGTCCGGCGCTTCCGCGCATCGGTCCAGCGCCGCCAATCCCGATAACGATACGCAGGCCGAGGACGGCTATGCGACAGGCGTGGCTGAAATGCTGAACAGCTGGGCTCTGGCCGGCAAGTTTGAGGCGCTGCTGGTTATCGCGGCCCCCCGCACGCTCGGCGAGTTGCGCAAGCATTGGCACAAGGATTTGCAGTCCAGGTTGATCGGCGAAATCAACAAGGACCTCACCGGACGCACGACGGACGAAATCGCGGCCGCGATCGACAAGGCGTAGTCTGACACGTTCGATCCAAAGCCAGCGATCGCGACCGCGCGAAAGGCTCTAACTCTTTCATTAGAGCGCGTCGGGCGGCGAAACCGGGATCCACTTTCGCCTGACGCGCTCTCTAGGCGGCCGCCCTTTCCGCCACCTGGAACGCGGCCTCGGTCTTGGCGCGCACTTCGTCGAGGGTCACCCCGTCGGCCAGTTCCACCAGGGTCATCGGCTTGCGGCCGCGCGAGATGTCGAAGACGCCGAGGTCGGTGACCACCAGGTCGACGACGCCCTGGCCGGTCAGCGGCAGGGTGCAGGCCTTGAGCAGCTTGGACGCGCCGGTCTTCTCGGTGTGCTCCATGACCACCACCACGCGCTTGACGCCGGCCACCAGGTCCATGGCCCCGCCCATGCCCTTGACCATCTTGCCGGGCACCATCCAGTTGGCGAGGTCGCCGTTCTCGGCCACCTGCATGGCGCCCAGCACCGACAGATCGATGTGGCCGCCGCGGATCATCGCGAAGCTGTCGGCGGACGAGAAATAGGACGACGACGGCAGGGCGGTGATGGTCTGCTTGCCGGCGTTGATCAGGTCGGCGTCGGCCTCGCCCTCCAGGGGGAACGGGCCCATGCCCAGCATGCCGTTCTCGCTTTGCAGAGTCACGTGCATGCCCTCGGAGATGTGGTTGGCCACCAGGGTGGGAATGCCGATCCCCAGGTTCACATAGAAGCCGTCGCGCAGCTCCTTCGCGGCGCGGGCGGCCATCTGGTCTCGGGTCCAGGCCATCAGGCGACCTCTTTCGCGCGGGTGGTGAGCTGTTCGATGCGCTTCTCCTGGACACCTTCGAACAGGCTGTCGACGAAGATGCCAGGGGTGTGGATGTGGTCGGGATTGAAGGTCCCGGTCTCGACGAGCTTCTCGACCTCGACCAGGCAGACCTTGCCGGCGGTGGCCATCATCGGATTGAAGTTCCGCGCGGTCATCCGGTAGATCAGGTTGCCCGCCCGGTCCCCCTGCCAGGCCTTGACGATGGCGAGGTCGGCCTTCAGGCCGCGTTCCATCACATAGAGCTCGCCGTCGAACTCGCGGACCTCCTTGCCCTCGGCCACCAGGGTGCCGACCCCGGTCCGGGTATAGAAGGCCGGGATCCCCGCGCCGCCGGCCCGGATGCGTTCGGCCAGGGTGCCCTGCGGGGTGAACTCCAGCTCCAGCTTGCCGGACAGGTAGAGCTCGGCGAACAGCTTGTTCTCGCCCACATAGGACGAGATCATCTTGCGGATCTGGCCGCCGGCCAGCAGCAGGCCCAGGCCAAATCCGTCCACGCCGCAGTTGTTGGAGATCACGGTCAGGTCCTTGACGCCGGAGTCGCGGATCGCCGCGATCAGCAGCTCGGGGATGCCGCAGAGGCCGAAGCCGCCCGCCATGATGGTCATGCCGTCGAACAGCCGCCCTTGCAGCGCCTCGACGGCGTCTTTCGAAACCTTGTTCGCCATGCTCGCCCAATACGCCGCAAATGCGCGCGTGAGAACAGTATCGCGAAAAATTCATCGATTGATGAAGAGGCCGGCGTGGCTCCCGATCCCCGCGTGTAGGTTGGAGCCGTGATGCATCCCCAGTCCCTCCTGATCCAGGCCCTGGTCTACCTGGCCGCCGGGGTGATCTCGGTGCCGATCGCCAAGCGCCTGGGGCTGGGCTCGGTGCTGGGCTATCTGATCGCCGGCGCCATCGTGGCGGCGCTGCACCTGGTGGGCGAACAGGGCGACGTGCGGCACTTCGCCGAGTTCGGCGTGGTGATCCTGCTGTTCCTCATCGGGCTGGAGGTGCGGCCCGCCCTGCTGTGGCAGATGCGCACCTCGATCTTCGGGCTGGGGCTGGCGCAATTGCTGGCCAGCGCCGCCGTGATGGGCGCCGTCGCCTTGATGTTGGGCGCCAGCTGGCAGGTGGCGGTGGCCTCCGGCCTGATCCTGGCCATGTCATCCACCGCCATCGTGCTGCAGAACCTGGAGGAGAAGGGGCTGCGCCAGGGGCCGGTGGGGCAGGCGGCGTTCGGGGTGCTGCTGTTCCAGGACTTGGCGGTGATCCCGCTGTTCGCGCTGCTGCCGCTGCTCGCCACGACGCCGCACCCCGGTGTCGCGATGGCCAGCCCCGACCCCAGCCTGCTGGAGGGCCTGCCGGCCTGGGTGCGCATCCTGGCGACCCTGGCGGCGATCGGCGGCGTGGTGGTCGGCGGCCGCTACCTGACCCGGCCGATGTTCCGCTTCATCGCCGCGGCCCGGCTGCGCGAGATCTTCACCGCCTCGGCCCTGCTGCTGGTGGTGGGGGTCGCCGCGCTGATGGAGCTGGTCGGGCTGTCGCCGGCCCTGGGGGCCTTTCTGGCCGGGGTGGTGCTGGCCGAGAGCGAATTCCGCCGCGAGTTGGAGACCGATATCGAGCCGTTCCGCGGCCTGCTGCTGGGCCTGTTCTTCATCACCGTCGGCGCGGGGCTAAACATCGGGCTGATCATCGCCCGGCCGGTGCTGATCGTGTCCCTGACCCTGGGCCTGATCGTGCTCAAGGCGCTGGCCATGTGGGGCGTGGGCCTGGCCTTCCGGAGCAACCGCCGCGACGCGGCCACCGTCGCCGTCTCCCTGGCCCAGGGCGGGGAGTTCGCCTTCGTGCTGCTGACCTTCGCGGTGGGCGCCCGGGTGCTGGATCCGGCCCAGGCGGCGCTGGCCACCTCGGTGGTGGCGCTGTCGATGGCCCTGACCCCCCTGGCCTTCGCCCTCTACGAGCGGCTGGTCCTCAACCGCACCAAGGCCCGGGCCGAGCCCGAGCGCCTGCCGTTCGACGACGGGGCGCCTGACGCCATCGTCGCCGGCTTCGGCCGCTTCGGCCAGATCGCCACCCGCCTGCTCACCGCCAACGAGTTCAAGGTGGTGCTGCTGGACTCATCGATCGAGCAGATCGACACCATCCGCCAGTTCGGCTGGCAGGTGCACTACGGCGACGCCACCCGCCTGGACCTGCTGCGCGCGGCCGGGGCCGCCAAGGCCAAGCTGCTGCTGGTGGCCATCGACGACAAGGACAAGGCCGTGGAGCTGGTCAAGGCGGCCACGGAATACTTCCCCAACCTGACCATCATGGCCCGCGCCTTCGACCGCCGCCACGCCTACGAACTGATCCAGGCCGGTGGCGACGAGGTCGAGCGGGAGACCTTCGAGAGCGCGCTGAACTTCGGGCGCAAGGCCCTGGTGCGCCTGGGTTTCTCCGAGCGGCGGGCCAAGCAGGTGGCGACCATCTTCCGCGACCACGACCTGGCGCTCTTCAAGCGCCTGGCCCCGGTCTATGGCGAGGAGGAGCGCTACATCATGGCCAGCCGCGACAGCCGCGCGACCATGGAAAAGCTGCTCGGCGCCGAGATGCGGCGGCTCGCCAAGGAGGAGGCCGAGGACGCCGACAACGACCCCAAGGCGCCGCCACGGCCCCGGTTGGAGGCCAGTTAGGCCGGGTGTAAGGATGGCGAAATGAGCCAAGCCCACGCCCTCCAGGACCATATCGAGCCGGTCTCCTTCACCCTCTACGCCCAAGACTTTCCGGCCTTCACCCAGCAGCTGGGCGACAGTTTCGCCCGCTGGGGGTTCGCGGTGATCTCCGACCACGGTCTGCCCGACGCCAAGGTCGAGGCCGCCATCGACGAAACCAAGGCCTTCTTCGCCCTGCCCGAGGCGACCAAGCTGGCCTACAGGCTGCCGGTGGCCGGCCAGCGCGGCTACACCCCGTTCGGCGTCGAGACCGCCAAGGGCGCCGCCCACTTCGACCTCAAGGAATTCTGGCACGTCGGCCGCGACCTGCCGCCCGGCCATCCGTTCCGCAACCACATGGCCGACAATGTCTGGCCCGACCCCGAGCTGCCGGGTTTCCGCGACAAGGTGGGCTGGCTCTACCAGGCGCTGGACCGGACCGGCCTGAAGGTGCTGGAGGGCGTGGCCAGCTACCTCGGTCTCGACCGGCATTTCTTCGACCCGACCGTCGAGGTCGGCAATTCGATCCTGCGCCTGCTGCACTATCCGCCCGTGCCCAAGGAGGGCCCGCACATCCGCGCCGGGGCGCACGAGGACATCAACGTCATCACGTTGCTGCTGGGCGCCGAGGAGGCTGGGCTGGAGGTCAAGGACCACGACGGCCGCTGGATCGCCATCAACCCGCCGGCCGGCTCGCTGGTCTGCAACATCGGCGACATGCTGCAGCGGCTCTGCAACCACCGCCTGCCGTCGACCACCCATCGCGTGGTCAACCCGGCCCCCGAGCGCCGCGGCTTCCCCCGCTACTCGACGCCGTTCTTCCTGCACTTCAATTCGGACTACCTGATCCGGACCCTGCCCAGCACGGTGGATGCGACCCATCCCGACCGCTATCCGCAGCCGATCACCGCCGATGACTACCTGCAGGAGCGGCTGCGGGAGATCAAGCTGGCCTGAAGTGTCCGGGCCGCTCCGCGCCCGCTAGCTAGCCGCCGCCGATCTTGGGGATCAGATAGACCTCGCTGTCGGGGCCGATGGGCGAGAACCAGGCGTCCTGGTGGATCTCGCCGTCGATGGCGAACGCCATCTTGCGGTCGATGAAGTCGCCCAGGCCAGGGAACCGCGCGTCGAGGGCGCCGATCAGTTCGCGCACCGTGGCGGCCTCGACGTCGAACGCCGAGACCCCGCCGGTGAAGGGCCAGCAATCGCTGCCGGCGACCACGTGCGCCATCGCCCGGGCCTCGCCGCTCAGCCCTGCCGGCGATCCATCGCGGCCAGCACCACCGGCGGCGACAGCGGCAGGTCCGGCATCCGCACCCCGATCGCCGCGCGGACCGCATTGGCCACGGCGGCCAGCGGCGGCACGATCGGCACCTCGCCGACCCCCTTGGCGCCGAACGGATGGCGGGGGTTCGGCACCTCCACCAGGATGGTGTCCAGCATCGGCAAGTCCGACGCCACCGGCATGCGGTAGTCCAGGAAGCCGGCGTTCTCCATCTTGCCGTCGCGGTCGAAGATATAGGCCTCGTTGAGCGCCCAGCCGACGCCCTGGGCGACGCCGCCCTGCACCTGGCCCTCGACATAGGCCGGGTGGATCGCCTTGCCGACATCCTGGGCGGCGGTGTAGCGCACCACGTCCACGCGACCGGTGTCCGGATCGACCTCCACGTCGCAGAGATGCACGCCGAACCCGGGCCCCGCGCCCTGGGCGTTCAGCGAAACCTGCGCCGAGATCGGCCCGCCCATCCGCCCCGACTGGGCGGCCAGGGCCTCCAGGGTCAGCGGTTTCTTGTCTGGCTTGGCGGGATCCAGGCACCGGGCCTGGCCGCCCTTCCATTCCACCTGCTCGACCGTGGTCTCCCAGAGCTTGGCGGCGCGCTTGCGCAGCTCGGCCACCACCTGCTCGGCGGCCTGGACCACGGCCATGCCGGTGGCGAAGGTGGTGCGGCTGCCGCCGGTCAGCATCGAATAGCCGATCGAGGCGGTGTCGGCGATCATCGGGCGAACCCGCTCGACGGGCAGGCCCAGGGTCTCGGCGGCCATCATCGCCATCGAGGCGCGGCTGCCGCCGATGTCGGGGTTGCCGGTCACCACCACGGCGCTGCCGTCCTCGCCGATGTGCACCGCCGCCGTGCTCTCGCCACCGATGTTGAACCAGAAGCCGACCGCCAGGCCGCGGCCCTGGTTGCGGCCCAGCGGAGCCTTGTAGTGATCGCTGTCGCGGATCGCGGCCAGGGTCTCGACATAGCCGATGTTCTGGAAGGTCGGGCCGTAGGCGGCCTTGGTCCCGTTGTGAACGGCGTTCTTCTCGCGGATCGCGATCGGATCCATACCCAGCTTCACGGCCAGCTCGTCCACGGCGCTTTCCACCGCGAACGCCACGATCGGGGCGCCGGGCGCGCGATAGGCCGCGACCTTGGGCGTGTTGGTCACCACGTCCCAGCCGGTGATGGTGAAGTTGGCCAGGTCGTAGCACGCCAGCGCGGTCATGCAGGCCGCGCCCACCGGTGAGCCCGGGAAGGCGCCGGCCTGGAATTTCAGCTCCACCTTGGCGGCCGTGATCGTGCCGTCGGCGGTGGCGCCCAGCTTCACGTGCATGACCGAGCCGGAGGTCGGGCCGGTGGCGCGGAACACCTCGTCGCGGCTCATCACCATCTTCACCGGGTGGCCGCTGGCGCGCGACAGGGCCAGCGCGACCGGCTCCAGATAGACCGTGGTCTTGCCGCCGAAGCCGCCGCCGATCTCGGCCGGGGTGACCCGGATGTCGGAGATCTCGCGGCCCAGCACCTTGGCGCAATAGGTGCGGACCATAAACTGGCCCTGGCTGGAGCTCCACACCTCGCAACGGCCGTCCTCGGCCCAGGCAGCGACGCAGGCGTGCGGCTCGATATAGCCCTGGTGCACGGCCTGGGTGGTGTAGCGCTGCTCGACCACCACATCGGCGGCGGCGAAGGCCTGGGCGATGTCGCCGCGCTCGTTGTAGTGGCGGCGCGCGATGTTCGAGGCGCTGGCCGGCTTGGCCGGCAGGCCTTCGGTGAACAGGTGGGCGTGCAACAGCGGCGCGCCGGACGCCATCGCGTCCTCGACCTCGGTGACGTGCGGCAGGACCTCGTAGGTCACCTTGATCAGCGCCAGCGCCGCATCGGCGACCTCGGTCGAGACGGCGGCGACGGCGGCCACGGCGTGGCCGTCATAGAGCGCCTTGCCGCGGGCCATGACGTTGAGCGACAGGTCGCGCAGGTTCGAAGCCTGCTCGCCGCCCTCGTGCATCTCCGAGGCCAGGTCGGGGAAGTCGGCGGCCGTGACCACCGCCTTGACGCCCGGAAGGCCGCGGGCCTTGCCGGCGTCGATGCTGACGATGCGGGCGTGGGCGTGCGGGCTGCGCAGGATCTTGCCGACCAGCTGGCCCGGCATGTTGAAGTCCGCGCCATAGGTGGCCCGGCCGGTGACCTTGTCCGCGCCATCCGGACGGATCGGGCGGGTGCCGACGACGTTCAGCACCGCCGCGGCGGCGGGCTTCTCAAGCGTTTCGCTCATGCGATTTTCTCCTGCCGAAGCTCGGCGGCGGCGTCCATGACCGCCCGGATGATCTTGTCGTAGCCGGTGCAGCGGCAGAGGTTGCCCGCCAGCCAGTACCGGGTCTCGGTCTCGGTGGGGTCCGGGTTGACGTCCAGCAGCGCCTTGGCCGCCACCAGGAACCCGGGCGTGCAGAAGCCGCACTGCAGAGCCGCGTGCTCCAGGAACTTCTGCTGCAGCATGTGCAGCTGGCCGCCCTGGGCCATGCCCTCGATGGTCGTGACGCGGCGGCCCTCGACCTCGGGGGCCAGCACCAGGCACGAGCAGACCAGCCGCCCGTCGACCGTGACGCTGCAGGCGCCGCAGTCGCCCGAGCCGCAGCCCTCCTTGGCGCCGGTCAGGTTCAGCTCGTCGCGCAGGGCGTCCAGCAGGGTCATCCCCGGCGTCGCCAGGAACTCCACCGGATCCCCGTTAACCGTGGTCGTGACGTGTGCCTTGCTCAAAGCTGTCCTCCCGCCCGCGCGAAGGCGATCAGCGCCGCTCGCCTGGCCAGTACGCCCGCGATGCGGGTCCGATAATTGGCGGTGCCCCGCTTGTCGCTGATCGGCCGGCAGGCGGCGCGCGCCGCCGCCTCCATGGCCGCGAGGCTGGCCTCGTCCAGCCTGCCGCCCACCAGCGCCGCGCCGGCCTCGGCGACCAGCAGGGCGGTGGGCGCGACCGCGCCCAGGGCGACATGGGCCTGGGCGACGCGGCCCTGCGCGTCGAGCACCAGATTCACGCCGACGCCGGCCACCGCGATGTCCATTTCGGTGCGCGGGATCAGCCGCAGGTAGGCGTCCGAGGCCCGGGCCGGCCGGGGCGGCAGGCGGAACTCGAGGATGAATTCGCCCGGCGACAGCGAGGTCTGGCCTGGCCCGGTGGCGATGGCTTCCACGGGCGCCTCACGCCGGCCGTTCGGCCCGACGATGACGCAGGTGGCCCGCGCCGCGATCAGGGCCGGCACGCCGTCCGCGGCCGGCGAGGCGTTGCACAGGTTGCCGGCCAGGCTGGCGCGGCCCTGCACCTGGGTCGAGCCGATCAGGTTCGCGCCCTCGACCACGCCCGGCCACGCCCGGACCAGGCCGACGTGCTCGCCCAGGACCGCGCCGGAGGTGGCGCCGCCGATCACGTAGCCGCCGGCCTCCTCGCGGATGCCGATCGCCCCGGCGACGCGCTTCAGGTCGACGATCACGTCGGGCTTCACCCGGCCGGCGCGAAGTTGCACCAGCAGGTCGGTGCCGCCGGAGAGCGGCCGGGCGCCTGTTGCCGCGAGGGCCGTGGCGGCTTCCTCCGGGCTGGATGGCGCGACATACGCAAGCTGGGACAAAGGGCCTCCGTCCTCGAATGGTGCGGTTGGCGTCCAAGCCGGGCGCGGCGTCGAGCCCGGCGGGGGTCGCAGGCGCGGCGTTGGCCGCGTGGTCGTCTGACGATGCGTCTTCCAGCCCCCCGAGGTCAACCGGGGAGATCGCCGGAACGGCTTGCGACCGCCGTCGGGACGTCCGCGCGACGCTGTCCGGACAAGACGCCGGTTGCCCCGCGCGCCGCGCCGCTTCACAGCTTGGACCCGGGCGCCGGACGCCTCCGCCAGGTTCAGGACCTCCATGACCGACGCCACCGCCGCCCCGCCCAGGAAGAGCTTCCGCCAGGAAGCCGTCGAGACGATCAAGACCGTCGTCTACGCCCTGCTGATCGCCTTCGTCCTGCGCGTGGGGCTGTTCGAGCCGTTCACCATCCCCTCGGCCTCGATGGAGCCTGGCCTGCTGACTGGCGACTACATCATCGCCACCAAGTGGAACTACGGCTGGAGCCGCTATTCGATCCCGCTGAACCCGCCGCTGTTCCACGGTCGCGTGCTGCAGTTCGGCCAGGGTCCGCAGCGCGGCGACGTGGTGGTGTTCAAGCTGCCCCGCGACCCCAGCGAGACCTATGTGAAGCGCCTGATCGGCCTGCCGGGCGACCGGGTGCAGGTGAAGGGTGGTGTGGTGTTCGTCAACGACAAGATGATTGTCCGCACGCCGGCCGGAGACACCCAGGACCCCGAGGAGCCCGGGCTGACCGTGGCCCAGTTCCGCGAGACCCGCGCGGACGGCAAGCCCTACGTCACCTTCGACCGCGGCCCTGACGGCGACCTCGACAACACCGACGTGTATGTGGTGCCCGAGGGCTACTACTTCATGATGGGCGACAACCGCGACAACTCCTCCGACAGCCGGGTCAATCCGGCCGTGGGGGGCGTCGGTTATGTCCCCGCCGAGAACCTGATCGGCAAGGTGCGGATCGTGCTGGTGGCCTGGAAGGGCGGGGCGTCGCTGTTCAACCCGATCACCTGGGTCGCGCGGTTCGACCCGTCGCGGATCCTGAAGCCCGTCAGCTAGGGTCGGCGGTACTCGTCGAAGCTGAGGACGCCGTCGTGATTGGCGTCGAGGCGGGCGAACTCGGCGGCCTTGAGCACCGGCCGCGCGAGGGAAGGCACGGCGACGGCGCCGACCGCGGCGGCGGCGGCCAAGCCGGCGATCAGGCGCCAGGTCTTTCGGGCCGGCCGAGGACTCTGCGGCTCGACCTGGCCGTCGATGAAGGCGCGCAGCACCTCGCTGGCGGAGCGCCCCTCGTTCTGGCAGCGGGCCATGAAGGCCTGCTTGGTCGGGTAGGGGATGCGGATCTCGAGCGTTTCGCTCTTCTTCAGCTTGGCGGGTGCGGTCATGGGCGGGCCGGTGTTGCGACTGGCCGGGACGGAACCCGATTTGGCCCGCGCGCGACAGTGAAATCTTGTCCAGACAGCGGGTTGAGGCGCCGCGGTCGATTACCCTCCACGCGTGTCATCCCGGTTTCCCGGCACGCGAAGACCGGGACCCACGACCGGGCTCGGTCCATGCCCGCCATGCCCGCTATTCGCGCGTCGAGCTTGATCGTGGGTCCCGGTCTTTGACTTTGCCAAAACCGGGATGACACCGGTGGGCGATGACACCGGTGGGAGGTGAGGCGGGTAAGTGATTCAATCCTTCCCTTCGATGTGGTCGCGCATCTGTTTGGCCTCGCCGCGGCCGGCCATCAGGTAGCGCATGTCGGCGCCGACGGTGACCAGGTCGAAGCCGCGGGCGATCATCGCTTGAGAGTAGGCGACGCTGGTGGTGTGGACGCCGGTCCGGATGCCCGCGGCCTTGCAGGCGGCCAGGATGCGGTCGAAGGCGGCCAGCAGGCTGGGCTCCTGGCTGTCCTGGTTGGGCTGGCCCCCGTGCGACAGCGAGAGGTCCGAGGGGCCGATGTAGATGCCGTCCAGGCCCGGCGTGGCGACGATCTCGTCCACATTGGCCAGGCCGTCGGCGGTCTCGACCATGGCGAAGGTGAGCAGTTCGGCATTGGCCTCCGGATAGTAGCCCGGGCCGGCGTACATCGAGGCGCGGATCGGCCCGAAGCTGCGATAGCCCAGGGGCGGATAGCGGCAGGCGCCGACAAAGGCCTCGGCCTCGGCGCGATTGTTGATCATCGGGCAGATGACCCCATAGGCCCCGGCGTCCAGCGCCTTCATGATCTCGCCGGGCGCGTTCCACGAGACGCGGACCAGCGGGGTGACCGGCGCCGCGGCCATGGCCTGCAGCATGGCCACCATGTCGTCATAGCCGATCAGGCCGTGCTGGGTGTCGATGGTGACGGCGTCCCAGCCCTGGGAGGCCATGGCCTCGGCCAGGAAGGCGCCCGGGATGTTGCACCAGGCGTTGATGACCGGCCGGCCCTCGGCCCAGATCTGGCGCAGGCGGTTGGGGCGCATGGGCGTCTCCTTCAGCAAGGGCCGCCGCGCCCGCGAACGGACTCCGGCAGGGTGTCGGCAATGGGACTAGACGTCACCAGCCCCCTGCGTGTCATCCCGGTTTCGCGGAATACCCATGGGTCTCTGACAGGCGCGATGCGCCTCGCTGGATGGCGCCCCTGGGGAATGGGCACGCGCGAGAGGCGTAGCGACTTGCCATTTTTCAAACGGTCGTTAGACCCCAAGTGGCATGGCGAACGATATGACCGACAAGCCCAAGGCGGCGACCGAGACCTACGACGACCAGCCGTTCCACTCGGAGAACCTGCCGCCGGAAGTGCGCGCGCCGCTGGCCGCGTTCCAGGGCGCCGAACCGCCCTCGCCACAGTGGTTCAAGGACGCCATCGCCGAGGAACCGGAGCGCGGCTTCGTCACCTCGCATGGCACGCAGCTGGAGGTGCTGACCTGGGGCGAGCTGGGCAGGCCCGGCCTGCTGCTGATCCACGGCAACAGCGCCCACGCCGACTGGTGGAGCTTCATCGCCCCCTTCCTGGCCAAGGACTATCGCGTCACCTCCATGTCCCTGGCCGGCATGGGCAGTTCCGGCTGGCGCGACACCTACCGGTTCACCGATTTCGCCGACGACGCCGAGGCCTGCGCGCGGGGGACCGGCCTCTATGACGGTGGGCGCAAGCCGATCTACATCGGCCACTCGTTCGGCGGCGGCCAGGTGTTCTTCGCCGCCATGCAGCGGCCCGAGATCATGCACGCCGCGGTCCTGGTCGACACCGGCTTCGGCGGCCCGCCGCCCGAGGTGCTGGAGGAGCGGAAGAAACGCGCCGAGCAGATCCGCAACATCCCCACCCTAGACAAGCCCAGCCGGGTCTACGCCACCCTGGAGCAGGCGCTGGGCCGCTTCCGCCTGATGCCGCCGCAGCCGGCGGAGAATACCTACGTCCTGGACTTCATTGCGCGGCGCTCGCTGAACCGGGCGCCGATGGCGGATGGATCCGGTGAGGGCTGGACCTGGAAGTTCGATCCGGAGATGTGGGAGAAGCTCGACCGCTCCGGCATGATGTCGATGATGAGCCTCGCGTCCGCCGAGGCCATGCCCAAGGCCACGGTGCCGATGGTTCACCTCTATGGCGACAAGAGCCGCATCATCGACCGCCGGGCCGCGGGCGAGCCCAGCTTCCTCTCCAGCCAGATGCGCGAGATCGAGATCCCGGATTCGCATCACCATGTGATGATCGATCAGCCGCTCGCATTGGTCGCAGCCCTCAGGACCCTGCTGGCGACCTGGCCGGCTTGAGCGTGGGCGGCGGTTCGTGTATCGCCCGCGACGACCTTTCCTTCATCCCGACCTTTCCTTCATCCAAGAGTGAAATCCTGATGGCCGGACCTTCTTCCGACTACCACCACGGCGACATGGACATCCGTGAGCAGCAGTCGACCTTCCATCTCGTCATGGGCATGACCAAGTGGGGCTCGCTGATCCTGGCCTCGTTCCTGCTGTTCGTGGTGCTGTGGTTCTGCACGCCCAGCTTCGGCTTCATCGGCGGCGGCTTCTGTGGCGTGGTGCTGCTGGCGCTCGGCATCCTGCTGCTGCGCGACAACAAGGCCGCTCCGGCGCACTGAAACTTTCGGCGGAAGGCTGACCGGCCCCCGTCCGCGCGGGGGCCTTGTCATGTCCGGGGCGCGTCTGGACATCGGGTCAAGACGCCCACTATGGTCGCCGCGCTGTCGGGCTTGATCGGGGGACTACGCAGACCATGGCCGTTATCGCCGTCACCAAGGAGCGCCGCGCCGGGGAGACCCGCGTGGCCGCCGTTCCCCAGACGGTGAAGAAGCTGATGGCCGCCGGGTTCTCGGTGGTGATCGAGAGCGGCGCAGGCGTCGCCGCGGCCTATCCGGACGCCGACTACGAGGCCGCCGGCGCCAGTATCGCCAAGACCGCCAAGGACGCCCTGGCCAAGGCCGACATCCTGTTCAAGGTCCGTGGCCCGGAGGCCGACGAGATCGCCGTGCTGAAGTCCGGCACGATCGTCGTCGCCACCCTGAACCCCTACATGGAGCGCGCCACGCTGGACGCCCTGGCCAAGCAGGGCGCGACAGCCTTCGCCATGGAGTTCGTGCCGCGGATCACCCGGGCGCAGGTGATGGACGTGCTCTCCTCCCAGGCGAACCTGGCGGGCTACCGCGCCGTGATCGAGGCCGCCGAGGCCTACGGCAAGGCCATGCCGATGATGATGACCGCCGCCGGCACCATCGCCGCGGCCAAGGTGTTCATCATGGGGGTCGGCGTCGCCGGCCTGCAGGCCATCGCCACGGCCCGGCGGCTGGGCGCGGTGGTCACCGCCACCGACGTGCGGCCGGCCACCAAGGAGCAGGTGGAAAGCCTGGGCGCCAAGTTCCTCGCCGTCGAGGACGAGGAGTTCAAGAACGCCCAGACCGCCGGCGGCTATGCCAAGCAAATGAGCGAAGCGTACCAGGCCAAGCAGGCCGAACTGCTGACCGGCCACATCGCCAAGCAGGACATCGTCATCACCACCGCCCTGATCCCGGGCCGCCCGGCGCCGCGGCTGGTCAGCGCCGGCCAGGTGGCCTCGATGAAGCCGGGCTCGGTGATCGTCGACCTGGCCGTCGAGCAGGGCGGCAATGTCGAGGGCGCGAAGCTGGGCGAGGTCGCGGTCACCGCCAATGGGGTGAAGATCCTGGGCGTGGCCAACCTGCCCGGCCGGATCGCCACCGACGCCTCGGCGCTCTATGCGCGCAACCTCAACGCCTTCGCCGGCCTGTTCCTCGACAAGGAAGGCCATTTCGCGCCGGACTTCGAGGAAGAGATCCTGAAGGCGGCCTTGGTCACCCAGGGCGGCGCCGTCGTCCACCCGTCGCTGAAGGATTAGCCCCATGGATGTCGATCCCACGGTCTTCCGCCTGGCGATCTTCGTGCTGGCGATCTTCGTCGGCTATTATGTGGTCTGGAGCGTCACCCCGGCCCTGCACACGCCGCTGATGGCGGTGACCAACGCCATCTCCTCGGTGATCATCGTCGGCGCCCTGCTGGCGGCCGCGGCGCATGCGCCGGGCGGCGAGCTGACCGGCGGCATCCTGATCTCTAAGGGCGCCGGCGCGATCGCCGCCGGCTTCGCCGCGGTCAACATCTTCGGCGGCTTCCTGGTCACCCAGCGGATGCTGGCGATGTACAAGAAGAAGGACAAGCCGAAGTGAGCCGTGAGCTTCTCGAGCAAGCTCTTGAGGCGATCCGCGCGAAACGCGCCGACGCGCGAGATCATGGCATCGACTTGATCGGAGTTGTGGGCTCGGTAGCCCGCGGTGAGGCCAAGCCGGAAAGCGACGTCGATGTCGCGTATGCGGTTGTTGGGCCCGCGTCGCTCTTCGACCTCGGCGGCATCTTGATGGATCTTCAGGACGAACTGGGCCGCAAAGCTGACATGGTCGATCTCGCCGGGGTCAGGCCGCGGATGCGCGCCCATATGGAACGCGACCTTGTTCGGGCATGAACGACGTTGATCGGAGCCTGCTTGAAGACATGCTCGCCTACGCTGCCGACGCCATCATGTTGTTGGGCGACCGGGATGCAGCTGAGGTTGCTGCTGACATGCGGACTCACTACGCGGTCATCCGCGCTGTCGAGGTGGGTGGGGAAGCAGCGTCCAAGGTCTCGGTGGACCTCCGCGCGGACCTTGCTGCTGTGCAGTGGCGGAAAGCCATTGGAATGCGTCACGTGCTGATTCACGACTACAACCGCGTGAATGTCGGGCTGCTGGTCGAGACCGCTCGGGACCACTCTCCACAACTGGTGAGACAGCTGCAGACCGCCCTAGGGGACAATCCGGAATGAACGCCAACATCGCGGCCATCCTCTATCTCGTCTCCGGGGTGCTGTTCATCCTGGCCCTTCGCGGGCTGAGTTCGCCGACCACCAGCCAGGCGGGCAACCGCAATGGCATGATCGGCATGGGCATCGCGGTCGCGGTGACCCTGGTGACGCTGTTCGGCCAGGGGAAGCTGGACGTCCTGACCATCGGGCTGATCCTGGGCGGCGTGGCCGTCGGCGGCGGCGTGGGCGCGGTGATCGCCCGGCGGGTGGCCATGACCTCGATGCCGCAGCTGGTGGCGGCCTTCCACAGCCTGGTCGGCATGGCGGCCTGCCTGGTGGCGGTGGCGGCGATCTATACCCCGGCCGCCTATGGCATCGCCGGAGACGACGGGGTCATCCAGCTCAAGTCGCTGATCGAGCTCAGCCTGGGCCTGGCGATCGGGGCGGTGACCTTCTCCGGCTCGGTGATCGCCTTCGCCAAGCTGAACGGCAACATGAGCGGGGCGCCGATCCTGCTGCCCGGCCGGCACATCCTGAACCTAGCGCTGGGCCTCGGCATCGTGGTGCTGGTGGTGTTGTTGGTGATCAGCGGCGGCACGGCGCTCTGGGCCTTCTGGGGCATCTTCGCCCTGGCCCTGATCCTCGGCTTCACCCTGATCATCCCGATCGGCGGGGCGGACATGCCGGTCGTGGTGTCGATGCTGAACAGCTACTCCGGCTGGGCGGCGGCGGCGCTGGGCTTCACGCTGGAGAACATCACCCTGGTGATCACCGGGGCGCTGGTGGGCTCCTCGGGGGCCATCCTCAGCTACATCATGTGCAAGGCCATGAACCGCAGCTTCATCTCGGTGATCCTGGGCGGGTTCGGGGCCGACGACAGCGCCGCGGCCGGGGGCAAGGTCGAGACCCGGCCGGTCAAGCAGGGCTCGGCGGAGGATGCGGCCTTCATCATGAAGAACGCCTCCAAGGTGATCATCGTGCCCGGCTACGGCATGGCGGTGGCCCAGGCCCAGCATGCGCTGCGCGAGATGGTCGACAAGCTCAAGGAAGAGGGCGTGGAGGTGAAGTACGCCATCCACCCCGTGGCCGGCCGGATGCCCGGGCACATGAACGTGCTGCTGGCCGAGGCCAACGTGCCCTACGACGAGGTGTTCGAGCTGGAGGACATCAACGCCGAGTTCCCGACCGCGGATGTGGCCTTCGTGATCGGCGCCAACGACGTGACCAACCCGGCCGCCAAGACCGACCCGACCTCGGCGATCTACGGCATGCCGATCCTGGACGTGGAAAAGGCACGCACGGTGCTGTTCGTGAAGCGCGGCATGGCGGCGGGCTACGCCGGCGTCGAGAACGAACTGTTCTTCCGCGACAACACCATGATGCTGTTCGCCGACGCCAAGAAGATGGTCGAAGGGATCGTGAAGTCGCTGTAGCGCGCGTCGGGCAGCGGCCTCAGCCGAAGATGTCCGCCGCGCCGCCCAGGCTCTGGCCGGTGACCACAATGGGTGGCTCGCCAGGGGCGCCTTCCGGCGTGGTGGCGTGGGGGCCGCCGACCATGATGTAGCCGTCGACGACGCCGTCGCCGTTGAGGTCGACGTCAACACGGCTGAGGATCGTCAGGGGCGGGCCGAAGCCGTGCGCGCCAGAGAGCGTCGGGGCCGTCTGGTCCGTGGCGGTGGCGCCATCGGTCGGGTGCGGGGTGAGCCGGGCCAGGCCGCCCTGGCTGTTGACCACGCGGTCGCCCTGGTCGGCGTTGAAGTCGAGGATGACGCCGAAGAAGAAGCCGCCCGGGTGTTCGCCGGCGGGCTCGCCGGGATGTGGCCCCCGGATCACGAAGGTGTCGGCGCCCTCGCCGCCGATGGCCACCACGGTCGCGGTGAGCTCGATCCGGTCGTTGCCGGCCCCACCGTCGAGGGTGTCGTGGCCGCCGCCGCCGACCAGGGTGTCGTTGCCGGCCCCGCCCAGGATGTGCTCGTTGGCGGCGGTGCCGGTCAGCAGGTCGTCGCCCGCGGTCCCCTTGATGACCAGCGGGGCGGGCGCCTCCGGCGCGGCGGCCAGGACGATCGCCTCCGCCGCCTTGGCCGCGGTGTCTGCAGGCTGCGCCTGAAGGGGCGGCGGTTGCGGCGTGGGCGCGTCCGTCCGCGCGACGACCGCCGCGGGCGCCTCGGCCTCGGCCGCCAAGGTCGTCGCATGAGTGGGGTCCTGGAGGGCGGCGGCGGGGGTCGTGACCTCGCGGTCCTGCGCGTGGATGTCGCTGTCAGCGGTGGGCGCAGCCGGCGGCGGCGGGTCATCGGGCGCCGCCGGCGCATGCGGCAATTCCGCGGCCTGGGCGTGGTCTCCGAGCCCGGCGGTCTCATAGAAGAAGGCGGAGGCCACCACCAGGGCCAGCAGGGTCTGGGCCTGCCGCGTGCTCATGTCGAAGGGCAGGATGGTCGCCGACTTGGGCGCCACCGCGTCCTCGGGGGCGGTCAGGCGCTCACGCAGGGCCGAGTGCAGGTCGGCGCCCTCGTTCATGGCGTCGTACACCGCCGAGTGCACCACGAAGACGCCGCCGATCCGGGCCACGTGGATCAAGACGTCGCCGTCGGCGTCGGTCACCACGCACCAGGGGTCGCCTTCGTCTGTGGCGCCGAACACCGCCTCCACCTTGACCCCGCCGGCGTTGAGGCGGTCGGCGAAATCTTCGAGGCGCGCGCGTTCGCTCTCGGTCCAGTCGCCGGAGTCGCGTACGCGGGCGATGAAGGGAACAACCTGGCCCATGAGTTATGGAAGCATCTCCTCGCGGTTCAGGCGGTGGCCCGATCGCGGTCGGTCTGGGCTGCGGCGGTCCCGGCGCCGAACAGCAGGCGGTAGAGCTCGGGTTCGTAGTAGCGCAGCAGGGTGCGGGCGAAGTCGCCGGGCTCCAGGCCCAGCGCCAGCGCCCAGGCGCCCTGGGTCTCGATGGGCAGGCGACCGAGGCCGCTCTCCACCTGGCTGACGAAGGTGTAGTAGCGAAGTCCAACCTTTTCCGCCAGTTCCGCCTGGGTCAGGCGGGCGGTCTCCCGCGCGGTCTTCAGCCAGCGGCCGGCCTGCTGGCGCAGCACCTTGGTATTGGCGGCCTTGGCGGGGTCGGTCGCAGGTCGGGGCATCGCGGGCTCCGGTCGGGGTCGCACGCACACCCTTGCGGGAGTCGTGCAAGCCAAGTACAGTTATTATGCAACTAATAATTATACGACTAATAGCCACTCGTGACGGCTATCACGTCAATCGGAATCGGGAAACCCATGAAGCGTCTGTTTGTGTCCGCGGCCCTGTTGCCGCTGCTTTGGGCTGCGACCGCCGCGGCGGAGGCCAAGATCACCACCGCGACCACCGCCCCGGTCCGCACCTCGACCGCGGCCAGCGGCCGGCCGGACAGCGTCACCATCGATACGACCGGGACCATCGCGCCGACTGCGCCCGGCGCCGCGGTGACAGTCGATTCCGCCCACGCCGTGACGAACAACGGCGCGATCAGCTTCAACAATGTCTCCGGCGCCACGGGCATCGCGATCAACAGCGGCGTGAGCACGACCGTCACCAACGCCGGCGCCATCAACGTGGTCGAGGACTACTCGGCCACGGACACCAACGGGGACGGTAATCTGGACGGCCCCTTCGCCCAGGGATCGGGCCGATACGGGATTCGCGCCACGGGACCGGCGCCAGTGACCGGCGCCATCGTCAGCAGCGGCGCCATATCGGTCGAGGGTAACGATTCCGTCGGGATCTCCGTGGAGACCCGGCTGAACGGCAGCCTGACGAGTTCCGGGGCGATCACCGTGCTGGGCGATCGCACGGTCGGCGTTCGCGCGGCCTCCGTCAGCGGCGATGTGAGCATCACCGGGTCGATCGGCGTGACCGGGGCTGGCGCCACCGCGGTCCAACTGGGCGACGTGGGCGGGACCCTGCTGGTGCGGAGCGCGATCACCGCCACCGGCTACCGCAACCTCACCCGGCAGACCGACGCCGTGCGGGCGCTGTTCGGCGCCGACGACCTGTTGCAGGGCGGACCGGCCGTGTCCGTCACCGGCAGCGTCGGCCACGGGATCCTGCTGGACGTGGCCGCGGACACCACCCAGGCCACCGCGGCGATCACCTCCGCGAGCGCCGCGCCGGCCCTCGACATCGGCGGGCCCGCGGCCACCACGATCGGGGCCGTGGGAACCGGCGACCAGGCGTTCGGCCTGATCAATCGCGGCTCGATCACCGGCGCCGGGGTCAACGACGGGGTGGCCGCCATCGGCCTGCGGATCGGCCGGGCCGGCGGCGGCACGGTCACGGTCCAGGGCGGGATCAACAACCAGGCGGGGACCATCGTCGGCCGGGCCAATGGCGCCCAGGCCACCGCGTTGCTGCTGAACCCCGGCGCGGTCGTCACGACGTTCCGCAACTCCGGAACCGTGGGCGCCGAACAGAACGGCGGCCTGCACGACGCGCGCGCCATCGTCGACCTTTCGGGGACCCTGGCCCTGGTGCAGAACTCCGGCGCGATCAAGGCGGTGGTCAACCCCGTCACCGGCGTGGCCCAGACCGGCCGGGCGATCGCCATCGACCTGAGCGCCAACACGACGGGCGCCGTCGTGCGCCAGGCGAAGGTCAACACGACCGACGCGCCGTCGATCGGCGGCGACGTGTTGTTCGGCTCGGGCGATGACCGGCTGGAGCTGCTGGGCGGGAGCTTCGCGGGGACCATGAACTTCGGGGCTGGCGCCGACACCCTGATCCTGGACGGCGGCGCGACCGCCGCGGGGCGCATCGTCGACGGCGACGGCAGGCTCGCGATCGACGTGCGCAGCGGAACCCTGGCGGTGGCCAATGCCGAGACGGTGAAGATCTCCAGTCTCAACCTGGGGGCCACGGGCGTGCTGGCGTTCAACATCGACCCGACGGTGACGACCATCCGCCTCAAGGTCGCCGGCGCGGCCACGATCGTCACCGGCGCCCAGGTGGCGGTGACCCTGGCCAGCCTGTCGCGCGGCGCGAAGTCGTTCCAGGTGGTGCAGGCCGGCAGCCTGACGGTGGGCCAGGCCGGCGCGACCCTGGCGGGCGCCCCCTATCTCTATGCGGCCAGCCTGCGGGCCGACACCGCCGCCGGCGCTCTCTATGTGGACCTGCGGCCCAAGACCGCCGTCGAACTGGGCCTCAACCGTTCCGGCCGCGAGGCCTATGGCGCGGTGTTCGAGGCGCTGGACAAGGACGCCAAGATCGAAGCGGCCTTCCTGGGCCAGGCCACCAAGGCGGGCTTCCAGGGGCTCTACGACCAGATGCTGCCGGACCACTCCGGCGGGACCCTGATGTCGGCGGCGGCGGTCTCGCAGGCGGTGTCACAGGCGGTGGCCGAGCCGCTGAAGATCGACAAGGACGCGGCGACCGGCGTCTGGGCCCAGGAGATCGCCTTCAACCTGCGCCGCGACCGGGCCGACGCCGCGGGCTTCCTCAGCCAGGGCTTCGGCTTCGCGGCCGGCCTGGACCTGCAGGGGCAAAGCAACGCCCTGGGCGCCAACGTCAGCTTCGTGACCACCGACGTGAAGGACCGCGGCGCGGCGGCCGGCGAGCAGGTGAGCATGAACGTGCTGGGCGCCGGCCTCTACTGGCGGCTGGACGGCGGGCCGCTGCAGGCCACGGTGCGCGGCGGAGTGGGCTATGCCTTCCTCAGCGGCGACCGGCGGCTGGTGTCGAGCACGCTCGACCTGCGCGCCAAGTCCGACTCCGGCGCCTGGATGGCGGACGGCTATGCCGGCGCCGCCTACGCGTGGCGGCTCGGCGGCTTCTATGCGCGGCCGCAGCTCTCGGCCAGCTACCTGCGCCTGTCCGAGGGCGGCTATCATGAGACCGGCGGCGGTACCGGCTTCGACCTCAGCGTCGATCGCCGCACCGGCGACCTGCTGACCGGCGAGGCGCTGATGTCGGTGGGCTGGCGGTTCGGCGACGAGGTCTACTGGGCCCCCGAGGTCACGGCCGGCTACCGCGCCAAGCTGGCCGGCGGCCCGGCGAAGACCACCGCCCGTTTCGACGGTGGCGCGACCTTCACCCTCGACCCCGAGGACGCATTCAAGGGCGGGGCGGTGGTTCGCGCCGGCATCCGCGGCGGCTCCGGCCTGGCGCTCTACACCCTCAGCGGCGGTGCGACGGTGGACAAGGACTACCGGGAATACGACGTCCGCGCCGTGATCCGGTTCCAGTTCTGAGCGGGGCGCGGTGGGCTGAATTTGCCCGCGGCGCGGATATTGCCTAGAACGCCCGCCGATCCTCCGTCCGGTCCCGGACGGGGACCGCCTGCGCCTGGGAGCCTGTATCGCGTTGGATCTGAGGTCGATCCTGAGAGGGCGCAGCAAGCGCATCGCCGCCGAGGGGGGGATCGTGACCGTCGCGGCGCTCAGCGCCTTCGCGGTGGCGCACGCCTCCCTGCTGCTGCCGTCCAAGGTCACCCATCCCAGGGCGCCGGCGGCGGCCCTGGCACGCGCTGCCCTGCGGCCGAGCGCCGGGACGGCCCAGGAGGACGCGTTCCTGATCTCGTTCGTGGAGCCGGTCCCCGGCCATGCGGTGGTCTCGCCGTTCGGCCTGCGCCAGCTGCCCTGGGAGGAGAACGGCCGCCTGCATGAGGGCGTCGACATCTCCGCCGACGCCGGGGTGCCGGTGCGGGTCGCCGCCGACGGCGTGGTCGTGGCGGCCGGCGAAGGCGGTGGCTACGGGCGCTATGTGGCGGTGCGCCACGCGGTGGGCCTGACCACCTTCTACGCCCACCTGGGCAGCGTCGCCGCGGGCGTGAAGCCCGGCCTTGCGGTCACCGCCGGCCAGGCGGTGGGTCAGGTCGGCTCCACCGGATCGTCCACCGGACCGCACCTGCATTTCGAGATCCGCGACGCCGCCGATCATCCGCTCAATCCGGCGATGTTCCTGGGCAAGGCCTTCGCCGAGAAGGGCGACCTGCCGCTGGACCTGGCCAAGCGCTACTCCGGCCGGGTACGGATCGCCTATGTGTCGAACATCCCGGCCAGCAAGCAGGCGCTGATGGACGCCAAGGCCGGCAAGTCGATCGTCGTCCGCCGCCGCGAGACCAACGACGCCGAGGACCTGGCGGCGGCCGAAAAGAACCTCGAGGGGCAGGCCCGCGCGGCCGCCAAGAGCGAGAAGATCGACGGCCTGAAGGGCCTCTCCATCGGCCCCGACGGCCGCCCGCGAGCCCAGCTCTCGCTCTAGTTCAACGCCCTTGCGCGTTAGCGCTGTCAGTATTCAAACCACTGAAAACACTGAAAACGCTGAAGCGCACCGGGGCGGGCTCGGCGCTTGGGCATGTCCGGCCTCTTTCCGTGTTTTCAGTGGTCTGGATCTTGGCGGCGCCTGCGGCGCGCAATGCTTCTCCGCCGAGAACGTCTCGACGCCGTCGCAATCGTCTCCCATATCGGACCGACAGGAGCGCCATCGCATGAAGTACAACCAACTGGGCCGCACGGGTCTTTATGTGTCCGAGATCTGCCTGGGGACCATGACCTTCGGCGGTGGCCAGGACGCCGGCATCTGGAAGGCGATCGGGTCGCTGCCGCAGGGCGAGGTGGACGCGATCATCGGCCGGGCGCTGGCGGCCGGGGTGAATTTCTTCGACACCGCCGACGTCTATTCGTTCGGCGCCTCGGAAGAGCGGCTGGGCCAGGCGCTGAAGAACCTGGAGGTCAAGCGCAAGGACGTGGTGCTGGCGACCAAGGTGTTCGGCCAGATGGGCCCCGGTCCAAACGACCGCGGCGCGTCGCGCGGGCACATCATGGACTCTGTGCAGGCCAGCCTCGACCGTCTGCAGACCGACCACATCGACCTCTACCAGATCCACGGCAACGACACCGTCACCCCGATCGACGAGACGCTGCGCGCCCTGGACGACCTGGTGACCCAGGGGCTGGTCCGCTACGTGGGCGTCTCCAACTGGGCGGCCTGGAAGATCGCCAAGGCCCTGGGGCTGAGCGAGGCCAAGGGCTATGCGCGGTTCGAGACCCTGCAGGCCTATTACACCATCGCCGGGCGCGACCTGGAGCGCGAGCTGGTCCCGATGCTGACCTCGGAACAGCTGGGCCTGATGGTCTGGTCGCCGCTGGCCGGCGGCCTGCTATCCGGCAAGTTCGGGCCGGGGTCGAACAACCCCACCGACGCGCGGCGCACCAACTTCGACTTCCCGCCGGTGGAGCGCGACCGGGCGTGGCAGTGCGTCGAAGTCATGCGCGAGGTCGGCGACGCGCACGGGGTCTCGGTGGCGCGGGTGGCCCTGGCCTGGCTGCTGGCCAAGCCGCACGTGATGAGCATCATCATCGGCGCCAAGACCGTCGAGCAGCTGGACGACAACCTGGCCGCGGTGGACCTGGGCCTGACCGCCGAGGAGGTGGCCAAGCTGGACGCGGTCAGCGAACTGCCGAGCGAATACCCCGGATGGATGTTCGGCCGGCAGGGCGGCGGGCGCGTGCCGGCCCCGTTCAAGAAGCCGGCCTGAGTTGGCGCGGATCGCCTTCCGGGGAACCCGGGTCGACATCGGCGGCCGGGCGCTGCGCGTCGTGCGGGCCGGGCCGGAGGCCGCCACCCCGCTGATCGTTTTCGAGCATGGCGCGTTCGGCTGCGCCGCTGACTGGGCCGTAGTGCAGGAGAAGCTGGCGGCCAGGAGCCTGGCCAGCCTGGCCTACGATCGCGCCGGCCTTGGCCACTCCGACCCGGGCCCGGAACCGCGCGACGGCCGGGCGATCAACGACGATCTGGAGGCCCTGCTGGACGCCCTGGGCGAGACCCGGCCGATCCTGCTGGTCGGCCACTCCATGGGCGGGCTGATGGTGCGCCTGTTCGCCCTGGAGCGGACCCGGCCGGTGGCGGGCCTGGTGTTCGTGGACGCGGTGACGCCGGAGGTGGTCGGCCTGCCGGGCGGCGCGCCGGCGATCCGCGCCTTCGGTCGCATTCTGCAGGTCGTCGGCCACGGGGCGCGGCTGGGGCTGATGGTCCCGGTCTCCTTCCTGACCGGCAACCTGATCGGCCTGACCGGGGAGGCAGGGAGCGAGAAGCGCCGCATCCACGCCTCCAGCCCCCACGCCCACGGCGCCGCGGCCGAGGTGCTGAGCTGGCCGGCGACCTCGAAGCTGGCGGGCGCCGCCGAGCTGCCCGTGGACCTGCCGGTCGCCGTGGTGACCGCCGGCGCGCCCGCCGCCCGCGGCCCGCTCAAGGCGTTGCAGGAGGCCCCCGCCAAACGCGCCCGGCACGGCTATGTCGAACACGTCACCGCCTCGACCCACGCCAATCTCCTGGGCCCGCTCTATGCCGACGCCATCGTGCGCGGCGTCGACCATGTGCTGAACGCCTGAGGTCCAGACGCAAATGGACCTTTGAAATTTCCAGCCTTTCCATCTGGCTCCCGGCCTTCGCCGGGAGGAGCGGTGGTGGGTACGGAGCCTATTCCGGCTCCCGATCCACCAGCCCGGCGGCGGCGGCAAGCCTTGCCCCGACCAGACTTTCGGCGCCGGTGAGCGCCGGGCCGGTAACGGCGCCGGCTGGCCCGACCAGCGCCGGCATGCCGCCGCGGGCGGCGGCGGGCAGGTCGCGCAGCGACCGCTGCTGATCGCTTGGCAGGCGCCGGGTCAGTCCGGCCAGGCAGCGCACCTCATAGCCCGGGTCGTCGGCGGTCAGCTCGAAGCGGCCGTCCCAGACCTGGGCTCGACCCGCCGTCAGCGCCTTGGTCATCAGCCCGCCGCGCGCCAGTTCGCCGGTTTCGCGGAAGACCCGGATGTGGGCCGCGTCAGCCTCCAGGCGCGCGCCCGCCAGGGTGGCGACCACGGGGTCATGGCCGCGCAGGGCCTCGGCGGCGCGGGCGATCCGCGGGCTGGCCGGACGGCGATCGCCGCCGCCGGCGCAGACGCAGGCCAGGGCCACGAAGCGCCGGGCGTCCTCGAGCGGCGCGGCGCGCAGGACGGCGCGGTCCAGGCTGACGATCCCGGCCTGCTCCGTGGCGTGGCCGGCCAGGGCCAGGGGCGGCGGGTCGATTCGTGCGGCTGGGGCCGGCGGGCCGGCGCGGCGGGCGCGGCTGCGGGCATAGCGGAGGTCAGCGTTGGCGGGGTCCTCGATCCAGGTCTCGCCGCGCGACTTGAGCCAGTCCCGCAGGTCGGCGCGGCGCGCCTCCAGCAGCGGGCGCAGGAGGAACACCCCCCGCCCCTGCGGCCAGGCCGGGGACGGCGCCCACTCGCGCGGGTCAGGGGTGGTGGCCCCCTCCGCCCGCATCACCACGGTTTCCGCGAGATCGTCGGCGGTGTGGCCGAGCAGGATGACCCGGGCCCCAGCCTCGCGCGCAGCGTCGGCCAACAGGGCGTGACGGGCCTGCCGGGCGGCCGCGGGCAGGCCGGTCGTGGGCTTGGGACCCTGCCAGGCCAAGGCGCGGAACGGGTGGCCCAGCCGCCGGGCGACCTCGGCGCAGGCCGTGGTCCACGCGGTGGCGTCGGCCTGCAGGCCATGGTCGACGGTGAGGATCAGCAGCGGTCGACCGGCCGCGCGGGCCCAGCCGTCGGCGATCAGGGCCAGGGCCAGGGAGTCGCCGCCCCCGGACAGGGCCACGGCGACGGGGCGCGGGTGGTCGCGCAGCAGGTGGCGCTGGAAGGCGCGCTGCGGCGCGCACCGCGCTAGGCCGAGCACTTCGCCTGGGTGCGCAGCGCCGCGGCGCGGGTGGCGATTGCCGGGGGCGCCTTTGGATAGCGCCTCGGCAGTTCGGCCAGGGTCTGGCAGGCGTCGGCGGGCTTCTTGAGCGCCACCAGGGACTTGGCCAGCTCGACCACCGCCTCGGGCGCCCAGGCGGTCTGCGGCCAGCCGCGGATGGCGGTGATATAGGCCCGCGCCGCCTCGGCGTTGGCGCTGCGCGCCGCCAGGGTCTTGCCCCACCAGAAACTGGCCTCCGGCGCGCGCGGGGCGTCCGGATAGTTGGCCACATAGGCCGCGAAAGCAGTCTCGGCGGCGTCGTAGTCGCCAGACAGCATCAGTTGGCGGGCCTGGGTGAACGCCTTGGCCGGATCGCCGGCGGGGGCGGCCGCGGCGGTCTCCTCCGGCGGCGCGGGCGGTGGTGGAACCGCCTGGGCCGCGGCGGCCAGCTGCTTCTGTTCGGCCGCACTCAACCGGGTGGTCAGGGCCTGGACCTGGGCCTTCAGGGCCGCGTTGTCGCGCCGGGCCTGGTCCAGGTCGCGGGTGGCGCCTTCGATGGTGCCGTTGACGCCGCGCAGCGCGCCTTCGATGTCGCTGAGCTTGCTGCTCAGCTCGTCGATGCGCCCGTCGGTGTCGGCGGGCTGGACCACCACGGGCTTGCCGGTGTCGCGGAGCTGGAAGACGATGGCCCGCAGCTCGCGGATCACCTTCTCCATCCGGTCGACCCGCTTGGCGTCGCGGACGTCCAGCGGGTCCTCCATCGGCGTCTGCGACACGGCGGGCCCGGCGGTCGCCAGGACCGCCAGCGCCATCAGCACAATCGAGACGCGACCCGCACGCATCGCGACCTAGCGCGCGCCGCTGACGATCGCGGTGTGGCCGTTGCGATTCTTCTGCCAGGAATCCTCGCCGTTCCCCGCGTCGATCGGCGACTCCTTGCCGAACGAGATGGTGGCGATGCGGTCGGCGGTGACCCCGTGGCTGACCAGGTAGTCGCGCACCGAGTTGGCCCGCCGCGCGCCCAGGGCCAGGTTGTATTCGCGGGTGCCGCGCTCGTCGGCATTGCCCTCGATGCGGACCATGACCGCCGAATAGCGGCGCAGCCAGTTGGCCTGGGCGTCCAGCAGCGGCTTGGCGTCGTCGCGGACGTCGTGGCTGTCGGTGTCGAAATAGACCCGGTCGCCGACATTGACGACGAAGTCCTGCGCCGAACCCGGCAAGGCGGTCATCGCCGGCGTGGCCGATGGCGGCGCCGCGGTCGGGGGCAGCTCGGTGCGTGGCGGCGCCTGGGTCTGGGCCTGCGGCGGCGCCTGGGTGGGGTAGGTCGGCTTCGGCTTGTGTGCGCAGGCCGCCAGGGACGCGGCGGCGGCGCCCACGAGCGCCAGGCGGAACACCATGCGACTGTTCACGCTAAGAACCATCTGCGTCTCCTCAAGGGACCGGTTGGCAAATCACTATCAGAATCTATCGGGCGGTATTGGGGCGCAAGTCTAGTTAAGCAAAGGCGACCAGGCCGGGTCGGACCCGGCGCCGGGGTAGGGCATCGGCTGAAGGATTCGCCCGGTGACATCGACGCTCCACAACTTGGGCGGACCGCCCGGGGTTTCCCGCGAGAACATCAGAACCCGGCCGTTGGGCGCCCAGGTCGGGCCCTCGTCCAGGTAGCTGGAGGTCAACAGCCGCTCGTCGGAGCCGTCCGGCCGCATCACCCCGATGTGGAATTCGCCGCCGGTCTGCTTGGTGAAGGCGATGAACTCCCCGGTCGGGCTCCAGACCGGGGTGGTGTAGCGCCCGCCGCCATTCGAGATCCGCCGCGACGCCGAGCCGTCCGCGCCCATCACATAGAGCTGCGGCTGGCCCGAACGGTCGGAGTTGAAGGCGATCTTGGTCCCGTCTGGCGAGAACGATGGGGAGGTGTCGATGGACGGGTCGGAGGTCAGGCGGACCGATGCGTGGCTGGAGAGGTTCATCACATAGATGTCGCTGTTGCCGCCGCGCTCCACCGAGAACGCGACCTTGCCGCCGTCGGGCGAGAACCGCGGGGCGAACACCATGCCCTGGAAGGTGCCCAGACTCTCGCGACGCGCGGTCTCCAGGTTGAACAGGTAAATCGATGAGCTGTCGGGCCGCAGGGACATGTAGGTGATCTCCTGGCTGTTCGAGGAGAACCTGGGGGTCATGACGATGCTGTCGCCGGCGGTCAGATAGCTGGGGTTGGCGCCGTCCTGGTCCATGATCGCCAGCCGCTTGATGGTCTTGCCGCGCGCGCCGCTCTCGGCCACGAACACGATGCGGGTGTCGAAATAGCCCTTCTCGCCGGTCAGCCGCTCATAGACCGCGTCGGAGATCTTGTGCGCCACGCGCCGCCAGTTCTCCGGGCTGGAGGTGAACTGCAGCCCCAGCAGCTGCTTTTCCTGGGATACGTCCCAGAGCCGGAAGTCGACCCGGATCTGCCCGCCCTGCACGGTGACCGTGCCGTTCACCAGCGCCGAGGCGTTGATGTCCTTCCAGCTGGCGAACCGCGGCTGCACGGCGGCGGTGAGGTCGCGCTCGGTGAAGCTGGCCGGGTCCAGCGGCCGGAACAGGCCCGAGCGCTGCAGGTTGGCCGCGATCACCTGGGCGATGTCGCCGCCCACCGCGCCGCCGCTGAAGGCGGGTACGGCGATCGGCAGGGGCTGGACGTCGCCGCGGGTGACGGTGAGTTCGACCTGGGCCTGGGCCGGCTGGGTCATGGCGAGCGGCGCGACCGCGCAGATCAGCGCGAACATCAGGGTCTTCAGCCGCATGGGCAGGCTCCGGACTTGGATCATTGGTTGGCGCAGGCCTCGCGGGCGTCGAAATTGACCGCGAACTGCTGGCCGTAGAACTCCCGGGGCAGGCCGCGGAACGGGGCCGTGGCGTAGACGGCGCGGGCGGCGGCCTCGGCGCCGACCTTGCCGACCGCGGTGCCGGGGCTCTTCAGCTCGCTGGCCACCTCGCCCTCCACCTGGCCGCCGACCCCGATGCGGAAGACCACACGCACCAGAACGTCGCGGCCGCCCTCGACGTTGCAGTTGAGGTGCCAGTGGCGGCGCAGGTCGTCGGCCAGGCCCTTGGCGTCGGCCCCGGCGGCCAGCCCCGTCCCCAAGGTCTGGCGCGCCACCGGCGCCGTCTCGGCGCGGGTCGGGCCCTTGGCGGCGGCGGAGGGGCGCTGGGGGGCGTTGCGGGCCGGCTTGGCCAGGCTGTCGTAGAGGCTGTCGAAGTCGAGCGACTTCTCGACCGGCTTGGTCGCGGGCTTGGCCGGCAGCGGCGCCGGGGCCTTCTCCGCCGGCTTGGCGGCCTTGGGCGTCGGCGTGGGGACCGGCGGCGCGGGGCGCGGCGGCGGCGGGGCCGGTTCGGGCGGGGCCTCGGCGACCGGCGCTTCGGTCTGGGCGCTCTGGGTCTGCGGCGCCTGTTCGGCCGGCCGGGTGTCGGCGTCCGGCGCGCGCGAGACGATGGTCACCGGCACCACGCCGCCCACCTTCAGGTCGCGGCTGCCCCAGGAGATCATCAGGGCGATCGCCAGCGCGCCGTGCAGGCCGATGGAGCCCAGCGCCGCAGGCGAGACCTCGACGCGCCGGCTCACGGGGCCGCCTCGTCCTTCTCGCCGCCGGAAGAGGGGCCACCGGTGTCGGTGATCAGGTTGATGGCGCTGAAGCCGGAGGTCGACAGCGAGGCCATCACCCGGGCCACGATCTCATAGCTGGCCTTGCCGTCGGCCCGCACATAGATCGGCCGGGTGGTGTCGGTGGCCATTTCCTTCAGCCGCGGCGACAGCCGGCCGAACGGCACCGGGGCGTCGCCGATGAAGATCGCGCCGTCGGGGCGGATCGACAGCGTGATCGGGTCGGGCACGTCCTGCATGGCCCCGGCCTCGGTCTTCGGCAGCTCCACCGGCACGCCCGCGGTCAGCAGCGGGGCGGAGATCATGAAGATGATCAGCAGCACCAGCATCACGTCGACCATCGGGGTGACGTTGATCTCGCTGAGCGCGCCGCGACGGCCGCGTCCGCGGCGGCGCCTGCGGCCGCCGCCGCCGGCGGAGAAGGCGTCGTGGGCGGACAGCGCCATGGCTCAGGCGCGCTCGGACAGACGGCGCTGGATCGCCGTGGAGAGGTCGTCGGCGAACCCTTCCAGCCGCCCGGCGAACTTGCCGGCCCCGGTCGAGAAGGCGTTGTACGCAATATAAGCCGGGATGGCCGCGACCAAGCCGATGGCGGTGGCGAACAGCGCCTCGGCGATCGAGGGGGCGACGATCGCCAGCGAGGTGTTCTTCTGGATCGCGATGGCCTGGAAGGATCCCATGATCCCCCAGACCGTGCCGAACAGGCCGACGAACGGCGAGGCGGTGGCGACGATGGCCAGGCCGCCCAGGCCAGTCTCCACCCGGGCGCTCTCGCGGGCGATGATGGTGTCGAGGGTGCGGTCGATCCGCTGCACCAGGAACGCCAGCTGGCCCTCGGAGGCCTGGCCGCGGGCGCGGGCCTCGCGCCATTCCCGCAGCGCGGCCTGCAGCATGCGCGGCAGGGCGTGGCGGGGATGTTCGCCGGCGTCGGCGGCCACCTCCTCCAGGCTGCGGCCCGAGGCCACCGCGTCCTCGAACTTGTCGGCCTGGCGGTTGAGGGCGCCGAACCGGAACAGCTTGTCCAGGATGATGGTCCACGACCACAGCGACGCCAGGCCCAGCCCGATCATCACCAGCTTCACGATCCAGTCGGCGTGCAGGAAGACGCTGACCAGGTCGAAGCTCTGCGGGGTGACGGCGGCGGCCGGGTTCATCGTGTCTCCTGCGAAGGTTCGGCGTGTCAGGGGTGGGGGGCTTCAGTGGCGAACTTATGGCGTGGCGAACAGCGGGCTGAGCGCGGCGATGAGGCTGGGCGGCGGCCGCCGCGCCCGGCCCTTCAGGTCGATGCAGACGGCGTGGACCACGGCCTGCGCGATCACCGCCTCGCCGCGGAACAGGCGCTGGCTGACCATCAGCCGCGCGCCCTGGAGGCGGTCATAGGTGGTGCGCACCTGCAGGGCGTCGTCGATGCGGGCGGCGCGGCGGTAGTCCACCTCGATGCGAATGATCGTGAACGCCGTGGGTTCCGGCAACGCCAGCAGGGCCGAGTGGCTGATCCCCACCAGCCGGAAGAAGTCGCTCCGCCCGCGCTCGAAATAGCGCAGGTAGTTGGCGTGGTAGACGAGGCCGGTGAAGTCGGTGTCCTCGTAATAGATCCGCACCGGCAGCACGTGCTCGCGGCCATCCAGCCAGCCGGCGGAGGGCTCGGGACAGAGCGGCTGGCTCACTCGAACAGGTCCGTGGCGGGCGGCTGGCCCAGGCCTTTGGGCGCCAGCAGGCCCAGGTGGCTGTAGGCCTTGGCGCAGGCCATGCGGCCACGCGGGGTGCGCTGGATGAAGCCCTGCTGCAGCAGGAACGGCTCGATCACGTCCTCGACGGCGTCGCGGGCCTCGGCGATCGCGTAGGCCAGGGTCTCCACTCCGGCCGGGCCGCCGGCATAGTTCTCGATCAGGGCGCGCAGGTAGCGGCGGTCCAGGGCGTCCAGCCCATGCTCGTCCACGTCCAGGCGGGCCAGCGCCGAGGCGGCCGCCTTGCGGTCGATGATCGCGGCGCCGTCGGCGGCGGCGAAGTCGCGGACCCGGCGCAGCAGCCGGCCGGCGACGCGGGGCGTACCGCGGGCGCGGGTGGCGATCTCGGCCGCGCCGTCCAGGGCCAGCGCCAGGCCCATCTTCACCGCGGCGCCCATCAGCACCGTCTCCAGCTCGGCGTGGGAATAGAACTCCAGCCGGATCGGGATGCCGAACCGGTCGCGCAGCGGCGTCGCCAGCAGCCCCGCCCGGGTGGTCGCCGCGACCAGGGTGAACGGCGCCAGGTCGATGCGGATCGAGCGCGCCGAGGGCCCCTCGCCGATCACCAGGTCCAGGACGTGGTCCTCCATGGCCGGGTAGAGGATCTCCTCGACATTGGCCGGCAGGCGGTGGATCTCGTCGATGAACAGCACGTCGTTGCGTTCGAGATTGGTGAGGATCGCCGCCAGGTCGCCGGCCTTGGCCAGCACCGGGCCGGACGTGGCGCGGAAGTTCACGCCCAGCTCGCGGGCGACGAGCTGCGCCAGGGTGGTCTTGCCCAGGCCGGGTGGCCCGAACAGCAGCACATGGTCCAGCGCCTCGCCGCGCGCCTTGGCCGCCTCGATGAACACGCGAAGGTTGCCCTTGGCCTGCTGCTGCCCGACGAACTCGGCCAGGGTCTGCGGCCGCATCGCCTTGTCTGCCGGCTCGAACGGCGCCGGCTCGCCGGAGACCAGGCGGGTCACAGAGCGCCTCCCCATCGGGGGAGGTGGCGCGAAGCGCCGGAGGGGGTCCTCCACGCCGCCGCCGCCGCGATCCTGTCGGCGCCTTCGAGGCGCCCGGTCGACGCTTCTGAGCGGACCCCCTCACCCGATTCGCCGGAGCTCCCCCAACGGGGGAGCAACTGGCCAGCGCAACCCCTCACCGCCCCAGCTCCTGCAGGGCGGCCTTGATCAGCGCCCCCGGCTCGGCCTCGTCGCCCAGGCGGACGGCCGCGCTCTCGACCACGCGGCGGGCGGCGGATTCGGCGACGCCCAGGCCCAGCAGGGCGGCGACGGCCTCGCCCGCCGCGGTCGGTTTGGCGGGCGGCGGCGCGCCGCCGCCGGCGTGGAAGGCGGCCACCGGGCCGTCGGTGATCGGCTTGCCCTTCAGCTCGGTGACGATGCGCAGCGCCAGCTTCGGCCCCACCCCCTGGGCGCGGGCGACCAGGGCCTTGTCGTCGCGGGCCACGGCGGCGGCCAGCTCGGCCGGCGGCAGCACGTCCAGCACCGCCAGCGCCGCCTTGGGCCCCACGCCCTGGATGGTGCGCAGCAGCCGGAACGCCTGGCGGTCCTGGCGGGCCAGGAAGCCGTAGAGCGTCAGCCCGGTCTGCTCGCCGAACTGGCTCTCGACATGCAGGGTGGCCTCGCCGGCCGCGCCGGACAGCTGCGAGAGCGTGCGACTGCCGCAGCGGACCACATAGCCCACGCCCATCACGTCGATCAGCGCGTCCTCCTCGCCGACCTCGGCCACGGTCCCGCGCAGACGCCCGATCATGCGGGGCGCTCCGGGCCGCGGGCCCGGCGGCGCGGGGGGGAGCGCGAGGGGCGAATCAGGTGGGGCATGTGGAGGGTAGAGGTACCGCAGGGGGGCGGTGGGGGGAATTGGGGAGGGAGGGCTCTACGTCAGGGTGGTGGCGAGGGATGGGGCGTGGCGGCGGCTGTGAATGGCCGACTGCGACGCCTGTGCGCTGAAGAGCCAGTGCTGCCCGAAGGCGCCGGCATCCTGAAGCTGGACCGCCTGCGACTACGCGGTCCCTGCGGAGCCCGAGACGAGTTTCTCCTCGCCGCCACCGCCCAGAACCTCCGCAAACGCGCCAAGCTGATCCCGGCCCTAGCGCACCTGGCGCCCGCCTGAGCGCTAACGCCGCCGCTCGCGCTTCAGCAGGCCAACCCGCCAGCGCCCCGAACCCGGCCTTCTTCAACACAATCGACCGTTAGCGGACCCGCAGATTTGCCCTCGCCACCGAAGCTCGCGCATCGGGCGCTATAGCAATCATTGCGGTGATGGTGGTTCGGCGGCGTTGCACCTAACACTTAGGCCTGCGGCGTCGCAGCCGGACAATCAGCGTAGGACATGAACAGGATGGCAGATGTCGCTAAAGCACCTCACAGTTCTAGCGTTTTCGCTCGCGCTCATCTGTCAGGAGGCAGCCATGGCTGAGCAACCAGGGCATGTCACCGGCGTGGGCGGTGTATTCGTCAAGAGCAAGGATCCCAGGGCCCTTGCGCAGTGGTATCGCGAGGTTCTGGGCCTTGAGATCAAGCCGTGGGGCGGAGCAGCGTTGCCCTTCGATGCGCCTGGCCATCCTCCCAAGGTGTCGTGGACGGCGTTTCCGGACTCTACGGATTATATGAGCCCTTCGGCTCGGGAGTTCATGATCAACTTTGCAGTCGATGACATGGATGCGATCATCGCGCGCGTGACCGCGAAAGGCATTCCCGTTCTGAAGCGCGACGACACTGACCCGTTTGGCCGGTTCGCCTGGATTCAGGATCCCGATGGCACCAAGATCGAGCTTTGGCAGCCGAAGAAGAACTAGGTCAGGGTCTCCGGGTCTGTGGAGCGACCCCGTCGCCAGGGGGTCAAGGGTTCATACTGAGGAACGTCTGTCGCGCCGCGTCTGGTGACGCGAAGAAGGTTCCTGTCGATCAAATGTAGCACGGCATCCTGCACGCTTCGTTTCGAAAGCCCGGTCCGTTCGGCAAGCTGGGCATGGCTGAGGCGCGGCGCGCCGTCCTGGAAGGCCGCCGCCAAGACTAGGTATAAGAGGAAGGCCGATGCGCGGTGGTCGTGACCAACCAGATCTCTCATAAGGGCGTCCAAGACGTACGCGTCCATCGTGTACTGCTTGCCGCTCATTGCTATAGCAGTAGCCTCACACTGACGGCGGTGCAAATCGGGGGCCGAAGTCGTTGCGGAGACTGGAATGCTCAAAAAAGTCAACTTTGTGGGCATTCCGACGCGGGATCAGGATCGGGCGCTGACCTTCTGGACTGAGACGATGGGCTGCATCATCGCCACGGATCGTCTAATCGGGGAGAAACGCTGGATCGAACTCACCATCCCCGGCGCCCAGACCGGCCTGCTGCTGTTGACACCGGAAGGACAAGAGGATCGGGTTGGTACTTTCTTCAACGGCTCCTTCGGATGTGACGACGTGCAATACACCTATGAGAAGCTTCTTGCTCGGGGCGTTGAGTTTCTCGGAGCGCCCGAAAAAAAACCGTTCCCACACGTCTATTTCAAGGATCCCGACGGCAACACATTCTTCTTGTCGAGCCGGTAGGCGTGGTGATGACTGGTGGACCGCAACATTCTTCCTGAACAAGCGGGCGCCATTGAACTCGCGTGCGTTAGCTCAAGCTAGCCGTGGCCCGAGGCAGCACATCGCGATGCATCGCGATGCATCGCGCGACATCTGCGCGCACGGTCCCGGCTGACCCACAATGGCTGCGCCGGGTTGCTCTGCGGCGCCCTGGGCCGCAACGGCCGTGGGCCCGCCAGTAGAAGCATTTGAAGCAACTCGCGACGCTCGCCGACGCGGCATCGGCAAGTCGTTGCATGTGGTGTGCGCGAAGACATGACGATCGTTGTTCCAGTAATGTGGAAATATTATTCAAATTTCATTGCTTGTTGGTAGCCGATACGTTTTGATCGACAAATATTCATTACATGAACATCTGGTGATGAGTCGTGAATTTAGTAAATAAGGGGGTCAATATGAATCTGAACATGATCGGTTTTGCCGCATTATTCAGTGCCGCCGTGGTCGCAAGTCCTGCATCCGCCAATTTTGCGGTCGACACGGGTATGCCACTTGCAAACGATATACAGTTGTCGAAATCTCAGAGCTTGGCTGGCTACTTTACACTTGCGTCAGCCCTCGAGGTCAGCTCGGTTGAGGGTTTCATCTCGGGGCTCGATAGCGTCGGAACGATCACAATATATAGCGATGCAGCCGTCCCCGCGGCGTCAAACACTCTATTTTCAGCGAATTTTGCGATCCTGTCCTCAGCCGGCGCATGGCAAGGCGTCTTCGGTCAGAAATGGAAGCTGGCTGCTGGATCTTACTGGGTCGGATTCTCTAACTCTGGGAATGGCAACTTCATGAAAGGGTTCGCTCCAACACCTCTGCCTCAATATGCCTTCAGCACCGGAAGTAGCTGGACTCTCGACGACCCGTCGTCTGCCGCCTCGGCCATCGGCGTCCGTATTGATGGCAATCGCTATGTTGCGGCGGTGCCTGAGCCTGCAAGCTGGACAATGATGATCGCTGGGTTCGGCGCAATCGGCGGAGTCTTGCGAACTCGTCGGCGCAAGGCTGAAGTCTTTTTACTTGCCGGCGCTGCTGGTCATGGTCATTCCGAAGGCGGGCTCAGCGTCTAAGGTCTGCTTTCAGGCCTGATGACGAGGTCAGAAACGGGCGCATGGCAGACAGCCGGCATCCAACGCACGCCAAGTTTAACAGTCTCACCGTCCCACCGTCCCAGCATGCCAGCCGGAACAGCCGCCTCAAGCATGAGCCCGCAGGGCTCGTCGCCGGGCGGGGCGCCCGGTCCCTGACCCGCCTGGACCGGCTGGCTGAGGGCTGCCGTGGCGTGAAGGGTGGGGAGGGCTCCCGGAGGGAGCCTTCGCGGTCGAGGGGGTTGGCGGCGGGCGCTGTCCGGTGGCAGCGCCCCCTCCACCACTTCGTGGTTCCCCTCCCCGCGTCGCGGGGGAGGAACTGGTTGTTCGCTTGTTGTTCTATTCCTGACTGCCTCGGTGCTATCCTTGCGTCCATGCCCGAGACCCCACCCGCGCGCCATCCGCACCCTCGCGCGGCAGCCGAATCCGCCGGGGATCTATGCGTCGAAGTATGGGCGTGAGCTGGGGGCGGTGATCTGTGCGCGGTTGGCAGCGGGGGAGAGTCTGGCGTCGATCTGTCGGCGCGAGCCGCCTATGCCGACCGAGAAGACGGTGTGGAACTGGGTGCGGTCGCAACCGGAGTTCGCGCGGCTGCGGACGCAGGCGCTGGCCCAGGCGCGGACCGCGGCCGTGGCGGCGCGGGCGGCGCGGGATCGGGCGCCGCGGGGGTATGGGGGCGGGGTCTATGGGGTCAAGGCGCCAGGCTACGGCCCGACCATCTGGCCACGTGATTGAGGCGGGCCCAACTCTGGCGGTAGGGGAGGTCGCCGGTCGGGACCGCGGCCGCCGGCAGGGCTGACCGCCAGCGGGCTTCCGCTTGAGCGGCCTCGCGCCAGCATTGGGCGATGGCGGCGTCCAGGCCGGCCGGCTCCGGCGCGGAGTCCAGCGCCTGGTCCATTCGGGCCAGGAAGCGGGCCTCCAGGGCGTCGCGTTCCGGGGCGATGGCGGCCAGGGCGGGGGTGAAGTCGGCGAGCATGGCCCGGTGCAGGCGCTCGTGGCGCCACCACAGCGTGGCGTCGTCGAAGGCGTCGGTGGGCGCCGGGCTCTGCGGCGGCAGGGCGGCGCCCAGGACCACGGGCTTGAACAGGCTCGTGCAGGGCGCCGAGGTTCCGGTGACCCAATGGACCATGCGGCCCTGGCGCAGCTCGCTGACCATCGAGGCCACCGACTGGCTGCGGCGCGGTCCCTGGGCGGCGTGCATGCACAAGGTGCGGCGCGCGGTGTTGGCCGGGGTCCAGCCGGGGTCGTCGCCGTGGTCGCGCAGGATGGCCATCATGCCGGCGGGCGTCAGGGCGGGGGCGGCGCGGTCCAGCAGGGCCTGGCCCCGCGCGCAGCGGCCGCGGCCGAAGCTGACGCCGTCGCGGGCCTCGTCGATCAGATGGGCGGCGACGTCGAAGCGGCCGTCGGCGTCGATCCCGCCGGCGGCGCGGGCCTGGGCGGCGAGGCCCGGGCTGACTGCGTCATAGGCGCGGCGAATCGAATAGGCATTGGAGAGCGCCCGCTGCGTGCTGACCCGCTGGACCACCCAGTCGCGGCCGACGGTCTCCAGCACGAAGGCCTCCGCCGGGTCGGCGACGATGAAGCCGTTGTGGTAGTAGAACCGGCCCAGGTGGCCGCAGTCGCCGCCCTGGCCATGGCGCTCCAAGAGCTCGACGATCACCTGGACTGCCGCGCGCGCGGTGGCGCCGCGCTCCAGGCCCAGGCGGACCAGGTCCATGCCGGTCAGGGCGCGGCGGCGCTGGGCGGGGGTCTTGGCGTGCAGCGCTTCGTTGCCGATCACTACGCCCTGGTCGTTGGCCCCCATCTCGGCGCCCCACATCCAGAACGGGCGGCTGAGCAGGCAGGCGTGGGCGGCGGGCGCGTCCGGGATGGTGATGTAGGTGAGCTTGAGCGGGACCGGCGTGGCGTTATGCCGGGCGGGCGAGATCTCCAGCCGCTGGGCCTCGTTGCGCTCGCGGTCGCTGTTCTTGGCGAACAGCAGGCCACCGCGCGCCGTGGCGGCGGGCAGGGCCACCAGGGTGTCGCACATCGGCGGTCAGACCAGGGTCACGTGCAAGTCGCCCAGGTTCTGGATCGAGGTGACCATCCGGTCGCCGGCCTTCAGCCACACCTGCTTGTCCTTCGGATAGCCGAGGATGGTGCCCTCGCAGGTGCCGGTGAAGACGACGTCGCCGGCCTCCAGGCTGAAATGCTTCGAGCAGTAGGCGATGATCTGGGCGCAGCTGAAGATCATCAGCCGGGTGTTGGTCGACTGCCGGACCTGGCCGTTGACGGTCATCTTCATGTCGAGGTTGTTGACGTCCACCTGGTCGGCGCTGACCAGCCAGGGGCCGAACGGGCCGGAGCCGTCGACGGTCTTGCCCAGCATCCACTGGGCCGACCGGCGCTGCAGGTCGCGGGCCGAGAAGTCGTTGCCGCTGGCATAGCCGAAGACGTGGTCCAGGGCCTGGTCCTCGGGGATGTGGCGGCCGCCCTGGCCCATCACCATCACCAGTTCGGCTTCGTAGTCCCACTCGACGGCGGGTTCGCCGGTGACCCTGATCGTGCTGTCGTGGTGGTTCAGCGCGGTGTTGTACTTGTTGAACAGGATCGGCTCCTTGGGCGGCGCGGCGCCGCCCTCGGCCGCATGGGCGGCGTAGTTCAGCCCGACGCAGATGATCTTCGGCGGGGTGTCGAGGATGTTGCCGAACCGCACCTTGTGCTCGGCGATCAGGTGGCGGGCGGGGGCCTTGGCGGCGGCGTCGGCCAGCAGCGCGCCCAGGGCCCGGAGGTCGCCGTGGCCATCGATCAGGGCGGCGACGGTGACGGGCAGGCCCTGCTTCAGGTCGCGCTCGGCGCCGGCCACGTCCAGCACACCGCGCACGGTGCGCACGCCCAGGCCGGGGCCAGCGGCGGTGACGAGGGTGGTGACGGTGAGGCCCTTCAGGCGGGGCTGCGCCGTCCGGGGCCGGGGCGCAGCGCGCGGCTTGGCCTTGGCCGCGCCGGCGACCAGGGTCGCGCCGACGCCTAACGCGCCCATGCCGATCACCTGCCTACGATCCTGCGCCATGGTCCCGCCGCTCCCGCCGCTGCTGTCGGGCACGATGCACCGTCGTGGCGCCCGCGCAAAGGCGGCTCAGCCCTCAGGCGACCCGCCGCGCCGTACGGGCGTGGGCGTGGGCGATGGCGACGGCCAGGGCGTCGGCGGCGTCGGCGGCGGTCTTGCCGGCGGTGGGCAGCAGGCGGGCGATCATCCAGCCGACCTGGGCCTTGTCGGCGCCGCCGGTGCCGACCACGGCCTTCTTGACCACGGTGGCGGCGTATTCGGCGACCAGCAGGCCGGCGCGGGCGGGCACGATGATCGCCATGGCCCGCGCGTGGCCCAGCTTCAGGGCCGACTGGGCGTTGTTGTTCATGAAGGTTTCTTCGACCGCCGCCTCGTGCGGGCCGTGTTCGGCGATCACCGCCTCGATGCCGGCGAACAGACAGAGCAGGCGCTCGGCGAAGGGCAGGGTGTCCCTGGGCGCGATCACCCCATGGGCGACATGGCTGATCCGCGCGCCCTCGCAGGCGATCACGCCCCAGCCGGTGCGGCGCAGGCCGGGGTCGAGGCCCAGAATCCTCACGGGGATGCGAATCGAAGCGTTCATCGTCTGTTCCGGCAGAATGCCGCAACCACGGAGCGGGGGGAATGGTGAAGAGAGGATGAAGGTCGGCGCGCCTCAGCGCCAGAAGTGGAAGTCCTCCCAGCCGGCCTGCATGGCCTCGCGCGGCACGCCCAGGGCGGCGGCGAGCTGCAGCGCCAGGCCGAACAGCGCGCCGCTGAAGCCCGGGACCAGGAACAGGGCGGCCAGCAGCAGCAGCATCCCCAGGCCCTCGAAGCGGTGGATGGTCGGCGCCCAGGCGCGCGGCAGGAAGGGCCGGATCGCGCCGAACCCGTCGAGGCCGGGCAGCGGCAGCAGGTTGAGGATCAGGGCCGTGGCCTGCAGGAAGGCCAGCATCGCCAGGCCGTCGAACAGCATGTCGGGGAAGGCGACCCGCGACCACAGGTTCAGGACGTAGGCCAGGACCAGCAGCGCCACGAAGGTCGCCGCCGGCCCGGCCAGCGAGGCCGCCGCGCGCCAGCCGGGGCCGCGCATCAGGTCGTTGCGCAGGAACACCGCCCCGCCGGGAAAGCCGATGCCGCCCAGGGCCAGCGCGATCAACGGGATCACCAGGCTGGTCCCCAGGTCGCCATAGCGCCGCGGGTCGAAGGCCAGGTAGCCCTTGTCGCGCACAGTGGTGTCGCCGCCGAGGTAGGCGGTGAACGCATGGGCGAACTCGTGCGCCATCACCGCCAGCATCCAGCCGGCCATGATGAAGGCGAAGGTCAGCGGGGTCCTGGCCGGCGGCGCCAGGCGAAGCGCCGCGCCGGTGGCGACGAAGGCGGCGAGCAGGGCCAGGCCGACGAGGTTGTTGGGCGGCTTGGGCGGGGCGACGGGGACGGCGGGGGCGGTCATGGCGCGCTGGTATCCGTCGCGGGCGCGCCCGGAGCAAGCGCCCGGTCCTTGACTTGGCCAGCCCCGCAGGCTCGCATCTGCGGTGAGATCAAGGGTGGGGCTGCGCATGAACGACGGTCGATCCGACGCTCCCAACGCCCGCGCGCGCCTCGACGCCCTGCTGTCCCGGATCATCGAGGAGCCTGAGCGGCGGCTCGAGATCACCGCGGAGATCGAGCGGATCTTCACCCAGCGCCGCGCGGTGCTGGTGCTGGACATGAGCGGCTTCTCGCGGACCACCCAGGTGCATGGGGTGGTCGCCTTCCTGATGATGATCCACCAGATGCGGCTGCTGGCCGTGCCGACGGTGGCGGCCTGTGACGGGGTGTTGCTGAAGGCGGAGGCCGACAACCTCTACTGCCTGTTCGACACGGTGGACGACGCGGTCTGCGCGGCGCGCGAGATCATCCGCCAGCTGACCACGGTGAACGTGCTGCTGCCGGCCGGGCGCAGGCTCTACGCCTCGATCGGCATCGGCTATGGCGACATCCTGGTGCTGGAGGGCCACGACCTGTTCGGCGACGAGGTGAACCTGACCTCCAAGCTGGGCGAGGATATCGCCCAGGGCGGCATGGTGCTGCTGACCGACGCGGCGCGGGCCGAGCTGGACCCGGCGATAACCACCATCGAGGAGCGCGCCAGCATCTCAGGCCTGACGCTGGTCTATCACGCGGTGAGCTAGCTGCGGTGGATGGGGTCGATCCAGGCGACGCCCTCGGGCTTCTCGGCCGGCTCGATCTCCAGGTTCACCACCACCGCGTCGCTGTCGCTGCGGACCAGGACGCAGGACAGCACCTCGTCGGTGGAGGCGTTGATCTCCTGGTGCGGCACGAACGGCGGGACGTAGATGAAGTCGCCCGGCCCGGCCTCGGCGACGAACTCCAGTTTGTCGCCCCAGCGCATGCGGGCGCGGCCGGAGACGATGTAGATCACGCTCTCCAGCGGACCGTGGTGGTGCGGGCCGGTCTTGGCGTTGGCGTGGATGTGGACGGTCCCTGCCCAGAGCTTCTGGGCTCCAGTTCTGGCCCGGTCGATGGCGACGGCGCGGTCCATGCCGGGGGTGGTGGCGGTGGCCGGGTCCAGCTTGTCGCCGGGGATGACCTGGACGCCGGAGTGTTTCCAGCCGTCGTCGGGGGTTTCGAGGGCGTCGGTCATGGCGTCACTGTCGGTCCGGCTGCAGGGGCGGGTGGAGGCGCCGGGGCCGGTGCGGCGACCACGCGGCTGACCTTGGTGATGCGCACCGGCTGTTTCAGGATCTCGCCCTTCATGGCGCCCTCGCCCTTGGCGGGGTCGGTGGGCATGACGATGATCTTCTGGACGACGTCCAGCCCCTCCACCACCTCGCCGAAGGCGGCGAAGCCGGGGTTGGTCTTGGGGTCCTTGGGATCGGCATCCAGGTAGCTCATGTCGCCCAGGGTGATAGACCAGTCGGCCTGGGCCGTGCCCGGCGCGTGGCGGCCCATGGAGATCGTGCCGTTGGTCTTGTGCGTCAGGCCGGTCTTGATCGTCGATTCGTGGGCGATCGGCGGCAGCACCTTCTTGGGATCGTTCTGCAGGCCGCCCTGGATCAGGCCGTAGTCGGCGGCCGTGTAGCCGGGCGGCCGCGACGCCCGGTAGAAGGTCGCGCCGTTGAACAGCCCCCGGTCCACATACTTCAGATAGTTGGCCACGGTGATCGGCGCCTTGTCGGCGAAGAGCTCAACGACGATGGACCCCTGCGGGGTGTCGATCTTGACCCGCGGGTTTGGCTTTGCGGTGGGCCCCGGCGGCGCCGCGGCGGATGGCGCGGGCGGCGTCTGGGCCTGGGCGACGGAAACGGCGAGGGCGGCGGCGAGGCCAAGCAGGGTGCGGCGGAGCATATCGCGAGACTAGACCGGCGGGAGCCTCGAACGCCAGTCGGGGTCTCGGTCCTGCGTGATCCCCAGCAGCTGCAGGAAGCTGACCGCGCCGAACGTCGTCCCGCCCACCGGCCGGCGGGCCTCGACATAGAGCGGCACGATCGTCCAGGCGGGCGGGAAGGCCTTCAGCTCGCGGTTGGGCAGGGCGGAGAGGTGCGGGCAGCGCTGCAGCGAGGCCTGGGCGCAGCGGAAATGCAGCGGCGCGATGGCCCCGCAGTCCAGCAGCACCCGGTCGTCGGCCAGGTCGGCGGGCAGGGCCTTGCCGAACCCGCGGGCCCGCAGGCCGCCGGCGGCGACGAAGGCGCCGGTCTGGCTCCAGCGGTCGCCGTCCGGGGTGGCCTCGCCGCACATCGGGCACAGCAGGGCGCGCACCGTATCGCGCTGGCGGCGCAGGTGGTTGCGCGAATAGAGCGGCTTGCCGACGCCGGGCTTCCACAGCTGCAGCGCCGCCATCTGGCCGTCCACAGTCGGGCAGGGGCCGACGCCGCCCTGGCGCTCCTGTGACCAGCTGGTCACCCAGGGGACGTCGACGCCGACCTTGAGGCGGGAGGGGATTACCGGGGGCATCGGTAGAAGGTGTCGGTCTGGCCGCGGGAGCGCAAGCCGCCGGGCGCGACGACCAGGGTCTGGGTTCGGGTGGCGCAGAGCCGGCGGGTCCTACCGGCGCGCTCCACGGTAGACGCCTCGCGGGACGTGACGCGGGCCGAGGCGCCGTCGGCGGCGATCTCGACGCGCAGCACCTCGCCGGCCTCGTGGGCCTTGCCCTGGGTCAATGCGCGACGGGCCTGGGCGCGGGCCTGGATGAGCGTGCTGGTCCCGTAGGGCACGGGCGGCTTGTCGCCGACATAGGCCTGGTCGGTGAAGCGGGCGTCCGGCGTGAAGCCGGCGAAGTAGCGGCCCAGGTCCCCGGCGTTCCAGGCCTGCTCCTGGTGGGCGACGAAGGCGCGGGCGGCGGGGTCGGTGATCGTCGGCGCGGCGCTGGCCGGGGCGGCCAGGAACGCGATGAGGAAGAGGAGACGGCGCATGCTTCCCTAACGCGCCAGCCAGCGCATTCGGTAGCCGTTCATGGCGGTTTCGCCCAGGCGCTCGACCAGCCGCCAGTTGACCACGGCGCCGATAGGCGCGCCGACCACCGGGATCATCTGGGCCAGCTTCGGCAGGTCGATGTAGTCGCGGTACTGCTGCTGGAAGGCGCGCCAGTCGAAGTGATCGTAGTCGGTGGGGTGCGTGCGGCCGTCCCAGCCCTCGACGCCGGCGAAGATCGCCGCGCGGTGGTCGGGGCCGGAGAAGGCCAGCTGGAACAGGGCGAGGATGTAGAGCCGTTCGTCGAAGCGGTCAGCTTCGTGGCCATAGATGGCGCTGAGATCGACCAGCAGCTTGAACTTCAGCACCAGCAGGGCCGGGAAGTCGGCGACCCCCAGCCAGAAGCCGCCGGCCCCCGTGACCCCGCCCTCGACAGCCGCGGTCTTGCGGTAGCCGTCGATGGCGGCCAGGGCGCGGCGGTCGCGCTCGGCCAGGGACGCGCCGATCAGCGGCGGGCCGGTGGTCAGGTCGGCGCCGGTCAGGATGGTGCGGGTCATGCCCTCCATCACCCGGGTGACGGCGTTGTGCACGGCCTCGGGGATCAGGCGGTTGATGCGGCCCTGCAGCCCCTGGGCGGCGCGGTCGAGGGCGCCGGCAGGCTTCAGAACGCCCAGGCCCCAATGGGCCACCTCGGCGCGGGCCCAGGCCTCGTAGGCCGCTTCGGTGGCGACCGCGGGCGGGGTGGCGCGGGCTATCGGGCCAGCACCATCTGCAGGATCCAGGCCCCCAGCGCGGTCAGCCCCGAGCCGGTCAGGATCCCCCGCACAAAGGCGCCGTTGCGCTCCCACCAGACCCGGCGTGCGCGCATCCGCTGGGCGCGATCGACCTTACGTCTCTGCATGACGCGTCCTGTCCCCCGATATGCGCGGTGTTCTTAGCCTGCCCGGCGCCGCTACGGAACCTCGACCGGAGACCTTCCTCTCCCGCCTGCGACGGGAAAGGAAGCGCCGCGGCGCGCCTACTTCGCTTCGGCGATGCCCTTCATGGTCGCCAGGACCACGGTGAACTGCTTGGCGCGGCGGTCCTTGTCAGCGGCCTTGGCCTCGGGGGTCGCCAGCGGCTCGGCGTCGTAGACCAGGGTGTAGAGCAGCTTGGAGTGGCCCTTGTCGATCGGGCGGATTTCCACCGTGCCGTGGTAGTCGATCGGCGATTTCGGCTGCGAGTAGCTGTAGGACCACGCCGTCCTGGCGACCAGCAGTTCGCTGATGCGGCCGGCGATCAGGCGCACGGCGCCGACCTGGTTGTCGGTGCCGGAGGTGATCGTGCAGGTGGTCTTCATCCAGGCGCCGATGTCGCAGTAGCCGGAGATCTTCGGCCAGGCCACGTCGGCAGGCTTGTCGAGCGTGGTCTCCAGGGCCACCGAGACGAAGTCGGCGGCCTGGGCGGCGCCGGCGGTCAGCGCCAGGGCGGCGGCGGCGGCGGCGGCGGCGAGTCTGATGGTGCTCTGCAAGGCGGTTCCCCTATGTCCCGTTTGCGCGACCATAGCGGGGCGGACGTGGCGGCGCCTATGGCTCAATGCAGGAAGCGCGGGACCACATAGAGGGCGGCCACCACCACGATCACCAGGATCAGGATCGCGCCGGCGCGCGGGTTGGAGCCGAGGAACGAGGCGCCCGGCGGCTTGGGCGCGGGCTTGCGTCTGGCCTGCTCGCGAGCCTTCTTGTAGCTGGCGAGGTCGGTGACGCGGGGGTCCTGGGGGGGCTTGGCCATCAGCCCGCCAGCTTCTCCAGGTCCTCGGCCGAGATGTCGGCGTTGGAATAGACGTGCTGCACGTCTTCCTCGTCCTCGAGCGCCTCCAGCATCTTCACCAGGGTGGCCACGGCGTCGCCGGCGACGGGGTTCAGCACCTGGGGTTTCCAGACGATGTTGGTGGACCTGGCGGGACCCAGCGCGGCCTCCAGCGCGGTCGCCACGTCGGAGAGCAGTTCGAAGGCGGCGTAGATGGTGTGGCCGTCCTCGTCGGACTCCACGTCGTCGGCCCCGGCCTCGATGGCCGCCTCCATGACCTTGTCCTCGGACCCGGCGGCAGGGGCGTAGCGGATCTCGCCCACCCGATCCCACATGAACGAGACCGAGCCCGATTCGCCCAGGTTGCCGCCGTTCTTGGTGAAGATCGAGCGGACGTTGGCGGCGGCGCGGTTGCGGTTGTCGGTCAGGGCCTCGACGATCACCCCCACCCCGCCCGGGCCGAAGCCCTCGTAGCGGATCTGCTCATAGCTTTCGGCCTCGCCGCCGGAGGCCTTCTTGATCGCGCGGTCGATGACGTCCTTGGGCAGGGACTCGCCCTTGGCGTTGTTCACCGCCAGCCGCAGCCGCGCGTTCATGGCGGGATCGGGCAGGCCCTGCTTGGCCGCCACGGTGATCTCGCGGGAGAGCTTGGAGAACAGCTTGGAGCGCGCGGAGTCCGCGCGGCCCTTGCGGTGCATGATGTTCTTGAACTTTGAGTGTCCGGCCATGGTCTCTTGCGGTCGAGGCGTCGTGGAAACTGGGTCGTCGCTTCTAACCGGCCAGGCGGGCCGGCGGAACCCCCGAGGTCGGCGGGGGTTAGCTCAGCCGTAGGCCGGAGCCCGCCCATGTCGACCGAAGACTTCACCCCCGACGAGATCGAGATACCCGAAACGCGTGGCGAACTGGTCCAGTGGATGGGACGCGGGCCCTTGCGGATCGGCCCGGCGGACGTCTCCGCGAAGGCGGTGGCCGCGTTCGTGCTGGGCGTGGCGGCGGCGGTGGCCGTCCTGGCCGCGCATCGCTGGCGGCGAGGGCCGCGGCGCTGACCTCATCCCTCCTCTTCAGGGGAGGGACAGACTGCGAAGCCGTCAGGGTGGGGAACTCATGGCCAGGCTCAGAGCCTGGTCGCGAGATCCCCAGCCCGCTCGCCTTCGGCGAGTCGGCCCTCCCCTGAAGAGGAGGGATGTCTACAGGCCGCCGATCTTCTTGCCGCAGGCCGCACGCGCCGCCTCGGACATGCCGGGCGTCAGCTGCAGGGCGCGGGTCTGGGTGTCGACGTCGCCATAGGGCCAGTAGGCGATGGTCCTGGGCCTGGCCTTGACGCCGCGCCTCGCCGGCGGTCGCACCGTGAGTTCGATCTGCCGGGTCATGTCGCCGGCCTTGTAGGTCCACGCGTCGAGGACCATCCCGTCGCGCAGGCCGCTATTCCAGGCGGGGCCGCGGCGCTTCACGCCTTTCAGGACCTTGGTCGTGAAGGAGGCGTCCGCGTCGAACCCGGCGTCGAAGCCCGGCGAGATCGTCACGCGGGCCTGCAGGCAGCCGTCGAACATCTCGTCCGGCAACGGGACCACGGCCCCATCGTCGGCGTATTTGGCGATGTCGGGCCGGATGTCGAGGGCGGCGGTCACCCAGACGGCGGAGACCAGCCCGGTAACCACGTCGGGCCCCTGCCCGGCCGGGAACTGCTGGTAGTGGTCGCGCATGCGCAGGATGGCGGTGTTGAGGTCGGCCTTGCCGCCGGTCTTCCTGCGGATCTCCTCGTCCCACTTCAGCGCCAGCAACTGGCCGCGCTGGTAGGGCAGCTGCTCGACGTTGGGGTCGTTCCAGAATTCGATGACGATGCGGGCGGCCGGCGCGGTGCGCGCCGGGCTGGCGTCATAGGCCCGCATCGACTTGTCCATTCGCGCCACCGCCTCGGCCGCGCCGATCAGGCCGGCGCGCAGTTCGGTGCGGGTGGTGAAGAAGTCGGTGAAGCCCTCGCTGAACCAGTACACGGCCGGCTCGGCGGTCTCCGGCATGCGGCCGGTGCGCTCGGGAATCCAGGTGTGGGTGTGCTCGTGGCCGATCGTGAACTCCAGCGCGTCGGCGCCGTTCGGCGTGGCGTAGAGCACGAAGCCGTCGCCGCGGCCGGTCCCGCCTGTCGAACTGCCATGCGGCTTGGCGGTGAGCGGGATCAGCGCCACGAAATAGGGTTCGCGCAGGTCGTTCCAGAACGCCCGCTCGGCGCTGACGATGCGGGCGACCTGGTCGGCCAGCGGGCCGGGCTGGAACGGGCCATCCGCCAGGGTGGCGAAGCGCAGGACGCCGCCCGGGATCGGGCGTTCCTCGACCGCCAGCCGGGCGCCGCCCATGGCGATCGACTCGTCGATGTCCTTCGTCGACATCGGCCGGCCCATCGCGCCGTGCTCGAGATCCGAGGCGACGCGCCAGCCCTTCGGCAACTTGCCCCAGGCGAAGGTGGCGGGCTCGCTCTCGCGGCCCTCGGGGATCGCGAAGACGAAATTTCCAAGCACCGCGAACCACTCGGGCCGGATCAGCGGGCCGCGATAGGTGTTGCCCGCCTCGCCCGGCGGGTCCTCAGGGTAGGCGGTCCGGACCTGGTAGCGGATGACCAGCTTCGCCCCCGGCCTGTGGCGCAGGAGGCGGTGGGCCGGATCGGGAGCGGTGACGCTCGCGCCCCTGACGCTGAGCGCCGACAGATAGCGCCAGCCCTCAGTCCCATCCCCGAAGTGGTCCGGCAGGTCCAGGCGGGTCTCGCCGTCGGCGTCGCCGCGCAGGCGGATCTCGACCGTCAGCAGCGGCGGGCCCGACGTCTGCGGCGCGACGCCCAGGCTGTAGTCGACGCTGGGCGCCGGCTTGGCGGCCAGCAGCAGCACGGCGGCGGCGGCGATGAGGAGGGCGCGGAACATCGGTCCCTTATGCGGCTATCGGGCGGGGTCGCAGTCGAAGCGGTCGATCTGGCCGTTTTGAAGGCGGCCGTGACCGACCGGCCGGATCATCGCTTGCGGCGCACGACGGGGTGGGAGGTCGACAGGCCGCCGTCTACCGCGATCGTCTGGCCGTTGACGTAGGAAGCGTCGTCGGAGGCCAGGAACAGGCCGGCGCGGGCGATCTCCTCCGGCTGGCCGTAACGGGTGGTGGGGTTGAGCTGGCCGATCCGGTCCTCGTTGCCGCGGGCCCGGGCGCCGTCGAAGATCGGCTTGGTCATGCCGGTCTCGATCAGGCCGGGCGCGATGGCGTTGATCCGCACCCCGGTGCCATAGAGCTCGTTGCAGGCGGTCTTCACCAGGCTGATTACCCCGGCCTTGGACGCCGAATAGGCCGGGCCGCCGGCGCCGGAGCGGATGCCGGCCACCGAGGCGGTGCAGATGATCGCGCCCTTGCCCCTGGCGACCATCACCGCCGAGGCGTGCTTCACCGCCAGGAACGGGCCGATCAGGTTCACCCGCAGGATCTCGGTCCAGTACTCGGCCGTCTGCTCCTCCAGGGGGACGAAACCGCCGGAGATGCCGGCGTTGGCCCAGAAGATGTCGAGGCCGCCGAACTCCGACTGGGCGCGGGCGACCAGGGATGTGACGAAAGCCTCGTCGCCGGCGTCGCCCTTCAGCGCCACGGCCTTGCCGCCGGCGGATGTCACGGCCTCGGCGGTCTCGTCGACGGCGTCGGCCTTGTCGGCGAGGACCAGGCTGGCCCCCTCGGCGGCGAAGATCTTCGCCGCCGCCCGGCCGATGCCGCTGGCCGCGCCGGTAATGACGGCCGTGCGGCCTGAAAGACGTCCCATGGTGTTGTCCTTAAGATCAGGCGGCGGTCTTGGCGCGGGCCGCCGCCGCGCAGATGGCGTCGAGGAAGATGTCGTGCAGGGCCGGCGGCAGGTCGTGGCCCATGCCGGGGATGATCCGCAGCTCCGCGCCCGGGATGGCCGCCGCGGTGGCCTCGCCGCCCAGGGGCTGGACCAGCGGGTCGTCCGCGCCGTGCAGGACGACGGTCGGCACGTCGAGCTGCTTGAGCGCGGCCACGCGGTCGCCGTCGGCGCCGATCGCCCGGCGCTGGCGCGCGGCCCCCGGCGGGTTGAAGGCGCGGCGGTATTCGGCTTCGACGCGGGCGGTGAGCTCGGCCTCGTCCCAGGGATAGGCCGGGCTGCCGATGGTCCGCGCGTTCTGGACTCCGTGGGCGACATAGGCGGCGAAGTCGGCCTTGGGGTCCGGCGGCGGCACGTCGAGCACGGCCATGGCCTGCGGCGTCGATTTCAGCGTGGCCGGCCCCGGCGCCGACATGATCGAGGTCAGCGACAGCACCCGGTCCGGATGGTCGATGGCCATCCGCTGGACGATCATCCCGCCCATGGAGACCCCGGCGATGTGGGCGCCCGCAACCCCGGCGGCGTCCAGCACCGCCATGGCGTCGTTGCCCATGTCGGCCAGGACGTAGTCGTCCGCGGGCCAGGTGGAGAGGCCGGTGTCGCGGTTGTCCATACGGATCACGCGGTAGCCCCGGGCCACCAGCTTCGCGCAGAACGCCTCGGGCCAGCGGGTCATCTGCGACCCCAGGCCGTTGACCAGCAGGACGGTCTCCGGACGGTCGTTTCCGAAGGTCTGGTATTCGATTTCGACGGCGCCGTTACGGGCTTTGGGCATCGATCTTCTCCTCCGGTCGGTCCCCTGTGGGTTGCAGGCTTGACCCTGCGACGATCTCTACGCGTGAATCGGCTGGTCTTCCCGGGACATGTGCGCCAATCATTCCTGTAAGAGTCGCCTTGGGGGAGGGGCTGAGCGAACCGATGCGCGTGATCGTTCCACTCCTGCTTTCCCTGGCGATGTGGGCGTTTATCCTGCTTGGCCTCGCGGGCCTGTGGCTGAAGATCTTCGGCTAAGCCCGGCTAGGGAATCAGCAGCACCCGGCCCACGGCCTGCCGGCTTTCGATATAGGCGTGCGCGGCGGCGGCTTCCGACAGCGGGAACTCCCGGTCGATCACCACCTTCAGCTCGCCCCTGGCCACCCGGTCGATCAGGCTGACCATATTCTTCTGCACCCGGTCGGTGTTGATCTCGGCGCCCAGGAAGACGCCGGATATGGTGCGGTTGCCGCCCATCAGCGTGCTCAGATCCAGCTTCTGGCGGTCGCGGCCGGCCTGGCCGACGGTCGAGACGCGCCCGCGGTAGGCGAGCGCCAGGATCGAGCCCTGCAGCACCGCGCCGCCCACCGAATCGACCACCACGTCGGCGCCGTGCTTGTCGGTGATCCGCATCACCTCCTCGACCACGTCGTGGGTCGAATAGTTGATGCCGTGGGTCATGCCGAGCGGCTTCAACTTTTCCAGCCGCGCGTCGGACGAGGCGGTGGCGATGACCAGCTTCGCGCCGGCCCTGGCCGCGAGCTGGATCGCCGCAACGCCCACGCCTGAGCCGCCGGCCTGGATCAGGGCGATCTCGCCCGCCTTCAGCCGCCCGAACTCGAACAGGCAGTCGTCGGCGGTGCCGAAGGTCACCGGGATCACCGCGGCCTCGCGCGTGGAGAGCCCGTCCGGCGCCTTCCAGGCGGTCTTGGCGGAGACGGCGCGCAGCTCGGCATGGCTGCCCCAGCCGCCGGTGGTGCAGACCTTGTCGCCGACCTTGAAATTCGCGACCTCGGATCCGACCTCGATCACCTCGCCGGCGGCCTGGTAGCCGACCACGTGCGGGTGGGTCATCAACGGACCGCCGAGGCGGTTGAGGGTGTCGCCGCCCTCGATCGAGACCGCCTCGACGCGGATCACGATGCCCTTGGGATGACATTGCGGGTCGGGCACGTCCTCGTATCGCAGGACGTCCGGGGGACCGTTCTCATGATAGACGGCGGCTTTCATCGGACGCTCCCTTTGATGGCGTTCTGGCTCAAACGCTTGTTTGACGAAACCCATTCCACGGGCAAGCTGGGCGCGCAAGTGAGGACCCCATGCAACTCGCCAAGCCCCGCCTGGACATCGGTCTGGCCACCAATCACCTCGAACCGATGCTGGCGTTCTGGCAGGGCGAGGCGGGGATTGCGTTCGACCACCTGCTGCCGATCCGCGAGGGCCAGGACCAACACCGGCACGACGTGCTGGGCAGCGTGCTGAAGATCAACCACCACACGAGCCCGCTCCCGCCCAACCCGCCGAGCGGGTATCGGGAGCTGATCGTGGCGCGTGAGGGGCTGGCCACGCCGGTGGCCCTGGCCGATCCGGAGGGCAACCGCGTGACCCTGGTCCCGCCCGGCCACGCGGGGGTCACCCAGATCGGCGTGCGGATCGGCGTCCGCGACCTGGACGCCCATCGGCGGTTCTATGCCGAGGCGTTCGGCTTCCCGGAGGAGCGGCCCGGCGTGTTCCGGGCCGGGGAGAGCCTGCTGATCCTTGAGCCCGACCCGGAAGCTCCCGCCGACGCCGAGATGCGCGGGCCGGGCTGGCGCTACATCACCTTCCAGGTGTTCAAGGTCGACGAGGACCATGCCGCCGTCCTGGCGAAGGGCGGCCGCGAGGCCATGGTGCCGGTCACCCTGGGCGCCACGGCCCGCATCTCCATGGTCCGCGACCCGGACGGCAACTGGATCGAGCTTTCCCAGCGGGCCTCGATCGTGGGGTCGCTGAGCTAGCGGCGCTCAGTTCGGCTCAGCGTGAGGTCGTAGGCGCCGAAGTAGTTGTCGTCCGTCGGTTTTGCGTCGGGCCGACGATCGGGTTCGAACCGAAGATTCAGCTCAATACCTCTGCGCAGCTTAGCTGTAAGACGCACAACTTTCTGTTTGTTGCGCAGGATTCCCGTGTCGCCGGATCGCGCGTCGATCACGAAGCGAGCCCCCTCTACTTGGAGGCAAGCGATCAACACCCAGGGGTAACGGTGCGCCATCTCGATACCGGCCGTGTCCAATGCGGCCGCGCAATAGGCGCGTTGCGGTAGATCATCCGGCTCGACGGAGCACGATGTAAAGGCCTCTGCGTTCTGGTTAACTCGGAGCGACACATGGCGCGTCTGGCCGGTGCGCTCCACGGTCCGCGCTAGGTCGCGGAACGCCGAACAGAGTGGTGGTGGGTCAGCAGCAAAAGCTGGCGGCGCCAAGGCCGCCAGGGCCAAACCAACCGCAAGGCGCACGGATAAGCCGGAGAGCGGATCGGCATCTGGCATGGCGGGCTCAAGCGAGGACTTGTCGAGGCCCAAGGCACGCCCGATGCTGGCGAAATGCAAGGTGGGAGAGACGGCCATGGCTTCACGGGCGCTGGTGCTGGGCGGGGGCGGGCCCGTGGGGATCGCCTGGGAGAGCGGGCTGTTGGCCGGGCTGGCGAAGGCCGGGGTCGACCTGGGCCAGGCCGACTTCATCATGGGCACCTCGGCCGGATCGTTCGTCGGCTCGCGACTGGCGTTCGGCGCGGAGACGGCGACCCTGGCCGACCCAATCCTGGCGGAGCGGCCGCCCGCGGAGTCGGGCGAACGCGCCGGTGGCGCGGCGGGCGGGCCGCCCGCCGACCGGGGGCCGCTGATGCGGCTGATGGGCGAGGCCCAGGGCGGCGCGCGCGATCCGGCGGAGGTGCGCCGCGAGATCGGCGCCTTCGCCCTGGCCGCCCAGACCATGAGCGAGAATGACTTCATCGCCAGCTTCGGCCGCACCTTCGCCGGCCTGCCGACCGATGTCTGGCCGCCGCGAAACTATGCCTGCACGGCGGTGGACGCCGAGACTGGCGCCTTCCAGCTCTGGACGCGGGAGAGCGGCGTCGGCGTCGGCCGGGCGGTGGCGTCGAGCTGCAGCGTGCCGGGCATCTATCCGCCGGTGACGATCAACGGGCGACGCTACATCGATGGCGGGATGCGCTCGTCAACCAACGCCGACATGGCCACGGGCCACGACCTGGTCGTGGTGATCGCCGTGCGGCTGGCGGCCGGCGGCGAGGTGGGCGCGCGGATCGCCGCACGCCTGGACGGCGAGGTCCAGGCGCTGAAGGACGGCGGGGCGACGGTGCTCGTGGTCGGGCCCCACGCCGCCAGCCAGGCGGCGATGGGCGTCAACCTGATGGACTTCCGCAAGCGCGCCAACGCCGCCCGCGCCGGCCTGGTCCAGGGTGCGGCAGAGGCGGCGGAGCTGGCCGCGGCCTGGGCCGTCTAGACGGCGAGGCCCACCCGCCGACGGCGCATGGCGGTTCCGGTGAGGCCGAAGCCCAGTATCATCATCGCCCAGGTCGCCGGCTCGGGGACGGCCGGCAGGTTCAGCGAGCCGCTGAAAGTCCCGGTGTTCAGCGGCCGTGGGACTCGGCGGTCGAGGGTCCCGATGGACTGGAACGCCCCCGTGGCCCCGAGAAAGCGGCCCGTGCCGCCAGTGACCACGAAGTTGACGGTGTTGTTCAGGACGCCGGGCGTGGCCGTGGGGCTGAAGAACCCCGAATAGCTGCCAGACAGATCGTCGCCGGCCGCAAACGCGAAATCGAACACCCCGCCGCTGTAGCTGCTCGGCGGCAGGCTGAGGCAATGCGCCAGCGACGGACCGAACGCGCCGAAGTTGGACGTACCGGCCGCGGTCGAGTTGGCGGGTGAGAAGGCGATGCGCACCTCCCCGGCGGCGCAGAGCGCACTGGGCGTCGGCGGCGGCGTATCGTTCGTCGAGGTCCCGGTGAAGGCGTAGGTCGTTGCGGCGGCCGGCGAGGCCGCCGTCAGCGCCAGTGCGACAAGTGCGGGGCGGATCAGATGATGGAGGAAAGACAGGCGCATGCTAATCTCCGAAGGTCTCGTACAGCCGGGGAAGCGGCCGAGGAAATCCTGGCCCCGGCGCCGTCGCCTGGGGAATGATGGACAACCGTTGATAAGCCGATGATTTCCCGATCGTCTTTGGAGTCAGTGGGTTGGATGGCAACACCCTAGTCGCGACAACAGCCGCGGAGCTGGCGCGGTGGGGGCCTTTCCGCCTGGGCGCGACCCGCATTGATCCCGCGTCGCGCGAGGTCAAAGGCCCCGGAGGCGTGGTCACGATCGAGCCGCGGGTGATGCAGGTGCTGCTGGTGCTGGCCAATGCCGCGGGTGGCGTGGTGACCCGCGACGACATGAGCCGGCTCTGCTGGAACAGCCAGATCGTCGGCGACGACGCCCTCAACCGCGCGGTGGGCGAGGTGCGGCGCGTGGCGCGGACCGTCGCGGCCGGAGAGTTCGGCGTCGAGACGATCACACGGACCGGCTACCGGCTAACCGGGGCGGTGATCGCGACGGACGGGGCCGAGGCGGCGAACGGCGTCGTGGCGCCCGCGCCGCGCCCGATTCCGCGGCGGCTGTTGCTAGGCGCCGCCGCCGGCCTGGTGACAGCCGGCGCAGCGACCTACGCCCTCTGGCCTGACGGCAGGGCGCGGCGCGCCGCCGACCTCGCGGAACAGGCCCAGCTGGCGCTAAACGAAGACCAGCGCGGGTCAGGGCCAAGAGCGGCTGGCCTGCTGCGCCAGGCGGTGGTGCTCGAGCCGCGAGACGCCGCGCTCTGGGGCAAGCTCGCCCTCGCCTGCGTCGCGATGGCCGATGACGCCCCAGCCGCCGAGACCGCCGAGGTGGTGAGGTCGTGCGAAGTCGCGGCGGCGCGAGCGCTCTCCCTGGCGCCTGGTCAGCCGGACGCGCGGACCGCCCTGATCATGCTGCGCGCCAGCTATGGCGATTGGCTGGCTGTCGAGCGGGGATTGCGTGCAATCCTGGCTGACGCACCGACCAACGAAGCGGCGACGCGAGAGCTGGCGGCGACGCTGCAGGCCGTCGGGCGGACGCACGAAAGCGGCCTCCTGATCGACGCCCTCACGGCGGCGCTGCCGCTTTCGCCGGCGCTTCAGTACCGCCACGTCTACCTTCTTTGGAGCCGGGACCGCGTGGGCGAGGCCGACCGGGCCGCCGACCGGGCCTTCGCCCTTTGGCCTCGTCATCCCGGCGTCTGGTTCTCGCGGCTCTGGCTGATGAGCAATACTGGCCGCACGACGATCGCCCTTGCACAGATCGCCGATGTCGAGAGCAGGCCCGAAGGGATGCCCGAGGATCGCCTTGAACGGCTTCGGATCGCGATCGAGGCCATCCGGACACGCCGGCCGGCGATCGTTCAGACCGCTGTGGACGGCTGGATGGCCGACGCGCTGGCGGGGCCTGGAGCGGCGATCAGTGCGATCATGATCCTGTCGGCGCTCGGGCGCCTCGACGAGGCTTTCATCGTCGCCGATGGCTACATGCTGCGCCGGGGTCCCAGCCTCATGCCGCTCCGCCCACGCCCCGGAGAGGCCGGCATGACCGACCAGCGGCGTCGGCACAGCCAGGTGTTCTTCGTCCCGCCAACTGCGCCCCTGAGGGCCGATCCGCGCTTCGCAGCGCTGTGCGAAGCCTGTGGTCTCGCCGACTACTGGCGCCGGTCCGGCCACCGGCCGGACTTTCTGGCGGCGCGCGCCATCTAGCCGTTGCGCTTCACGTGGTTGCGGATTGCCGAGATGATGCGGTCCTGCACGTCGGGCTCCAGGTAGGCGTGCATCGGCAGGCTGAGGACCCGCCCCGCCGCCGCCTCGGTCACCGGCAGGCCGCCGGGCGCGGGATAACGGGCGTAGGGCGCCTGCCGGTGCAAGGGGACCGGGTAGTAGACCGCCGTGGGGATCTGCTCGCCGCGCAGGTGGGCGGCCAGGCCGTCGCGGTCGTCGGTCTCGATCGTATACTGGGCCCAGACGGAGACGCCCCCGGCGATCACCGAGGGCGTGCGGACCATGTCGCCCAGGCCTTGGGCGTAGCGGGCGGCGACGCGGTTGCGGGCGGCGATCTCGTCGGGGAAGATCGCCAGCTTCTGCAGCAGGACGGCGGCCTGGAGGGTATCCATCCGGCTGTTCATGCCGACCCGCATGTTCAGGTACTTGGGGTCATGGTCGAAGGTGCGGCCGACCAGGTCCGATGCGACCGCCTGGCCGTGCACCCGCAGGCTGACCAGCAGGTCGTGGAATCGCGCGTCCTTGCTGAGCACCGCCCCGCCGTCGCCGTAGCAGCCCAGCGGCTTGGCCGGGAAGAACGAGGTGGTGGTGACGTCCGCCCAATGGATCGGGTGGTGGCCATCCAGGGCGCCGCCGAACCCCTGGGCGCTGTCGGCGATCAGCCTCAGGCCGTGCTTCCGGGCGATGGCGGCCAGGGCCGGGTAGTCGGCCGGTTGGCCGAACAGATCGACGGCGATGATCGCGCGGGGCGTCAGCGCGCCGGCCGCCGTCACGGCCTCGATCGCCGCGTCCAGCTTCGCCGGGTCGATGTTGTAGGTGTCCGGCCGTACGTCCACGAACACCGGCGACGCGCCCACCAGGGGCATGGCCTCGGCGGTGGCGGCGAAGGTGAAGGCGGGGCAGAACACCGCGTCGCCGGGCCCGATCCCCCAGGCCATCAGCGGCAGCACCAGGGCCTCGGTGCCGGAACCGCAGGAGAGCGCGTGCGGCGCCTGGCCGAAGGCGGCCAGGGCGGCTTCGAACTGGGCGATCTCCGGGCCCAAGATATAGGCGCCGGAGCGGACCACCTTGAGGATGGCGTCCTCCAGCGGCTGGCCCAGGCGGGCGCGTTGGGCCTGCAGATCGATGAACGGGATCATGGCCGCGGCTTCTGCCACGCGCCGGCCCGCGAGGCCAAAACACAGTTGGTGACGGGGTGTTTCCCTCCGGGTCTGATCGGGCCTTCATGGCGGGCTGTCGCCGCTGCAACTGGTGGTCAACCCGGCACCCATCAGCGTCCCCGCATGCAGGCGCTGATGAAAGCTATCGAGTTCATCGGGACGTAAAGCGCGCGGAGCCAAACGCCTACAAGGCACGACTGCAATCCCGGTATATTGAAGCTTTCAAACCAACGCGCCTGCGAAGTGCGTTCGTCGGCGAAGGATAGCCTAGCTTATCAGTGTTCGGAGCGACTCGGTTCGAACAAGCTTACCCGACCAACGCCCGAGAGGCGGCCCGATTTGTCCAGCTACACCAAACGGCAGTTTGAGGACTCATAGGAAACGGTATTCGATCCCCTTCAGGTCTCGCGGGTCATCCGCGCCGGGCCGTGCATTTCCGGGTCGGAGATGCTGTCGTGGCCGGTCTCCAGGCGTCCGGCGTAGCGGCGCAGCCAGCCGGGGTGGTTCAGCAGGGTCACGGAGAGGTCGTACCAGCCGCCGTGCGCGCTCAGCGGCCAGGCGTTGGCGACCGAGCCGCCGGGCGGCACGGCGGCGCGCCAGGTCTTCATCTCATAGGCGTTGCCCATGGCGTTGACCTCCAGCGCCGCCGCGCCGGTGTTGTGCAGGGTGAGCGTGAGTTGGGTCGCCTTCGGGTCGAAGGCGGTGGTCAGCGCCAGCTTCGGGTCGTCGAGCCCGCGGAAGTGGCGGTGATAGCCGTTGGGGCCCAGGACCCAGAGGTCGTAGCGCCCGTCCACCAGCGGCCAGCCGTCCAGCAGCCGCTCGCCGGGCGAGACGGTATAGCGGCGCGGGGCGGGTGTCAGGTCCAGCAGGTTATAGGCGTGGAACACCGCCGCGGCGGCCCCGGTGTTGGCGAAGGCGATCCGGGCGGCGCGGCTGTCGACGGTGATGGTGGCGTCCAGCGCGTAGGGCAGCGCCCGCGATCGGCGCAGGCCGGGGGCCTGTTCCGGGGCGCTGGGCGTGGCCGGGGTCGGCGGGCGCGTGCGGCCGGGCAGCGCGGCGGCGCGCGCGGCGACGGCGGCCGTGGCGGGCATCGCCGGCGGCCGCGCCTCGCGGTTGGGCGTGCTGAAGTCGAAGGCCGAGGTCAGGTCGCCGCACACCGCGCGTCGCCAGGGGCTGATGTTCGGCTCCATCACCCCGAACCGGGTCTCCAGGAAGCGGATCACCGAGGTGTGGTCGAACACCTGCGAATTCACCCAGCCGCCCCGGCTCCAGGGCGAGATCGCCACCATCGGCACCCGCGCGCCCAGGCCGTAGGGGCGGCCCATCAGCTCCGGCAGGTCGGCCTCGCCGGCGATCGGGTTGCGCACCAGGTGGTGTTCGCCGGCCAGGTCGACGGTGGAGCCCCCCAGCCAGCCGCCGCCAGGATCGCGCGAGGGCGGCGCGGGCGGCGGGACGTGGTCGAAGAAGCCGTCGTTCTCGTCGAACATCAGCAGCAGGACGGTCTTGCTCCAGACCTCGGGATTGGCGGTGAGCGCGTCCAGCACCTGGGCGGTGTAGTCGGCGCCCTGGGCGGGGCTGGAGGGGCCGGGATGCTCGGAGGCCTGCTCAGGGGCGACGATGTAGGAGACCTGCGGCAGGGCGTCGGCCATCACGTCGGCCTTCAGGGCGTCGAGCCGGTAGGTCGACAGGCCGTCGCGGGCCAGGCGGGGATCCGATCCGGGCGCCTTGGCGTGGGCGGCGCGGAAGGCGGCGAAGCCCACCAGCGAGTTGTCGCCGAAGTTGTCGGCCATGTCCTGGTAGACCCGCCACGACACCCCGGCCGCGGTCAGCCGCTCGGGATAGGTGGTCCAGGCATAGGGCTCCGCGGCCCCGCCCTCCTCGACGAAGTGGTCGTGGGAGTTGACGATGCCCGGCCCGCCGGCCCGGCCCGTCGGGTCGTTCGTGCCGCTGAACAGGAACAGGCGGTTGGGGTTGGTCATCGCCTGGATCGAGCAGTGGTAGGCGTCGCAGACCGTGAACGCCTCGGCCAGGGCGTAGTGGAACGGCAGGTCCTGCGGCCGGTAGTGGGCCATGGCGTGGTCGCCCTTGGCGGCCGGCCAGCGGGCCATGCGGCCTTCGTCCCAGGCGGCCTGGGCGTCCGGCCAGTAGTGCGGCGTCCCCTCGACCCGCATCAGCGCGAAGGTCTCGGTGGTCTCCAGCGGGAAGGGCGCGATGAAGGTCGGGTGGCCGGCCCCGCCGCCGCTGGCCTGCATCCAGACTGTGCGGTCGCCCTCCAGCGGGATCGGGAACCGGTCCGCGAAGCCCCGCACCCCGGGCATCGCCCCGAAATAGTGATCGAAGCCGCGGTTCTCCTGCATGAAGATCACCACATGCTCGACGTCTCGGATCGTGCCCGTGCGCACATGGGCGTCGATCGCCCGGGCCCGGGCGATGGCGGGCGGCAGGCCGGCCGAGGCGGCGGCGGCCAGGAGGAAGCTGCGGCGATCCATGGTCAGGGTTTGTAGACTTTCCTTCTTTCATGACGAAGACGATCTGTTGCAGGACGCTGACGTCCCCCAGCGGGTCGCCCGCCACAGGGTGTTTCACAGCGAAGCCCCGGCACAGATCTTCGAGGAGCTTAGGCGGCGTTCGCGGGCGCGTCAGCGCCGAAGAGATTTAAACCGCAGAAAACGCGGAAAGACGCGGAAGCGCCGGGGAGATTGCGGCGGCGGGGCCAACATCGACCGTTCAGCGTCTGTCTGCGTTTTCTGCGGTTCCAATCCTGCAGCGCGGAACCTCAGAACAGGATCAACGGAAACGCCGCCGTCACCGCCGCGGTCAGCGCCGGCCCGCAGATGTCGGGGTTGTAGCCGCAGCGGGCGCGGGACAGGTTGGAGTCCTGGTAGCGCACCTCGAAGGTCAGGTGCTTCCACATCGTGGCTGCACCGAGGCTCCAGTAGGTGCGGTCCGAGCCGCGACCGATCCAGCGGCGGCCGGCCAGCGCCTTCAGGGTCAGGTGCGGGGTCAGGACATAGTCGGCGCCCAGTTCCGCGCGATAGGCCTTGCCGGACCCGTAGGACGCCTCCGGCACGACGGTGGTCTGGCCGATGAGGGTCAACGGGCCGGCCTTGCGGACCAGGCTGACGCCGCCCTGGATGAAGTCGTAGGTGGGGCCCGGCGTCCGGTTGTCCGGGAAGGTCGTGTAGAGCACTTGCAGCTTCAGGTCGGTCTGCTTGTCCAGCGTCAGGGTCCTGCCGCCGTAGATATCCAGCTCATACGACGTGCCATAGTCGTTGAAATCGACGGTGGTGGCGAAGACCCCGGCGTACCAGCCGTCGGGCCGGAAATAATGGACGTTGGCCTGGATCGCGGCATGCTGGTCCGAGTTGGAGACGCCCTGGTAGCGGTAGTCGGAGACCAGCGTCACCGCCGAATAGATCCCGCCCCGCTCGCCGGCGGCGCGGGCAGGCGGGGCGGGGAGGAGCGCGGCCGCCAGCAGGGCAGCGGCAGCGGGGAGGGCGTGTTTCATGCCGCCAGGCTAGACGCGCTACATGTTCAGCCGTACTGAATTGGCTGAATGAGTGATATCGATCTGAATAAACTACGCCGGCTGGACGGCGGTCTGCTGCTGGTGTTCCGCGAACTGCTGCGCACCGGCAAGGCCAGCCGCGCGGCCGAAACGCTGGGCCTGTCGCAACCCGCGATCAGCCATGCCCTGGGCCGGCTTCGCGACCTGTTCGACGATCCGCTGTTCGTGCGCCGCCCGCACGGCTTCGAGCCGACACGGCGGGCGCTGGCCCTGGGGCCGCAGATCGACGCCCTGATCAGCCTTGCGGGACTGGCGATGACCCCGGACGCGACCTTCGACCCGGCGCAGAGCCGGCGACTGTTCCGCATCGTCGCGCCGGAGTTCGTGACGGCCCTGATCGGGAGCGAACTGATCAATCGCCTGCGGCAGATCGCGCCGCATGTGGCGTTCGGCGTCGCGCAACTGGCCGAGGACGACGCCTTCCGGGCACTGCGTCGGGGCGAGGCCGATTTCGCGCTGGGCCGGTTCGGCGCCGCCCGATCGGGCTATCTGGTCGAGCCGCTGTTCGAGGACCACTATTGCGTCGCGGCGCGCAACGGCCATCCGCGGGTGAGCGGGTCGATCGACGAGGCGGGCTGGCGCGAGATCGGCCACGTCTTCGCCTGGAATCCCAGCGAGACGGCCGACCCCGTCAAGGCGGCGCCCGAACTGCGGATCGCGCACCTGGCCTCGGTCCCCGGCTGGCTCACCGCCCTGATGCTGGTGGCCTCGACGGACGCCATCGCCACCTGCCCGCGGCGGCTGGTCGAGCGTCATGCGCAGAAGCTCGGCCTGCAGGTGGTCGACCTGCCGTTCCCGCCCGACCGCATCACCGTCTCGGTCATGCGGCGCACCGGGGTCTCCGATCCCGGCGCCGACTGGTTCCTGGACCAGGTGCGCGCCGCCGCGATCGCCTAAATCTGCCGCGCGCGGCCTTCCCAGTAGGGGGCGCGGACCTTGTTGCGCTGGATCTTGCCGGCTTCGGAGCGGGGCAGTTCGGTGACGAAATCCAGGCTGCGGGGCACCTTGAAGGCCGGCAGGCTGTCGCGGGCGAAGGCCAGGATCTCCTGGGCCAGCAGGTCGGAGGGCTGGTAGCCGGGCTTCAGCAGGATCACCGCCTTGACCTGTTCGCCCCACTCGTCGTGCGGTACGCCCACGGTGGCGCTGTCGGCGACGGCGTCGTGCTTGATCAGCTCGTTGTCGACCTCCTGCGGGTAGATGTTGACCCCGCCGGAAATGATTGTCTCGGCGCTGCGGCCGGTCAGGAACAGGTAGCCGTCGTCGTCGAAGTACCCCATGTCGCCCATGGTGAAGTGGTCGCCGACCCGGCTGGCCAGGGTCTTCTTCTCGTCCTTGTAGTAGGTGAAGGCGCCGCCCGGCGGCAGCTGGTGGTAGATGGTTCCCGAGACGTTGGGCGGGCATTCGGCGCCCTGCTCGTCTAGGATCCTGGAACCCAGCAGGACCGGCCGCTTGCCCACCGAACCCGGCTTGGCCAGCCACTCGTGGCTGTCGATCATGAAGCCCGCGCCGCCCTCGGAGCCGGCGTAGTACTCGCTGAGCACCGGGCCGAACCAGTCGATCATCGCGAACTTGACCTCCGGCGGGCAGGGCGCCGCGCCGTGCACGATGTAGATCACGCTGGAGATGTCGTAGCGGGCCTTCACCTCGGCCGGCAGCGCCAGCAGCCGCTGGAACATGATCGGCACGAGGTGCAGATGGGTCACGCGGCGCTCCTGGAGGGTGCGCAGGGTGTGTTCGCTATCCCACTTGTCCATGAACACCAGGGTTGCGCCGGCCCCCATGGCCCCGCGCACATCGAAGGCCAGCGGCGCGGCGTGATAGGCCGGCCCCGCGCAGAGCTGGACCGAATGTTCGTCGTAGCCGCGCAGGGCGTACATCGCCTGGGGCACGGTCACCGGGTTCTCGCGATAGACCCCCTTGGGCCGCCCGGTGGTGCCCGAGGTGTAGAGCATCTGGTTGCCCAGCACCGGGTCGTCGATGTCGGACGGGTCGAGGCCGGAGATCGCCTCCTCGTAGCTGACGAACCCCGGGATGCCGCCGCCGATGGCGACCTTGAGGGTGATGGCCGGCGCCTGGGCCACGGCCGGTCCCGAGGTGGCGACGCGGGCCTCGCAGAAGGCGGCCTTGGCCTCGCAGTCGTTCAGCGTGTAGGCGATCTCGTCGGTGGCGAGATGCCAGTTGACCGGCGTCAGGCGATAGCCGCCGCGCTGGCAGGCAATCATCACCTCCACGAACTCGCCCCGGTTAGAGGCGATCAGGGCGACGGAATCCAGCGGTTGCAGCCCGGCCTTGCGCAGCAGGCGCACCAGGCGGTTGGCGTTGGCGTTGACCTCGGCATAGGAGCGGGTGCGGCCATCGGGGTCGATGACGCAGGCCTTGTTCGGCTGCGCCTGGGCCCAGATCGCCAGGGACATGCCGGTCAGCGAGGCGGCCTCCAGGCGTTCCGTCAGACCTTCCCGTTCCATCACCGCGTCCATCCGTCCCTCCGCACGCGCCGGTGTCATGCCCGACTTTCGAAACCACCATGGCATGGGGAAAGCGCGGCGGACAATTGCTCGCGTCCGGCCGCTCTCGTTTGCGGGCGAGGAACGGCGCCTCGCGCTACGCGGGCGGCGCGGCTATCACCTGCACGTCTCGCCCTTGTTGTGCCGGGTCAACCAGGCGTCCAGCGGCTTGAAGTCGTCTGTCACGCCGCCAGCTCGGTCTCAGCGTTCGCGGCCAAGACCAATGATTTCATTGATCTTTGAAAGCAAATCCTGAGCGGCGCGGCGGGCGCGGCGTGGGTCCGATGCAACGCAGCCAAAACCTTCGTCGTCAAGCGTGGGCGCCCCATTGACGCGGCCCCGGCGCGAGCGCCCCATCGGGCGCGGATCGAAGGTCGGAGGGCGTCATGTCGCTGGGGGGCGGGTCGGATCCCGAGGGGTCGGCATCGTCCTGGCGCGCCCGGCTGCGGCGGCTGGCCGCGCACCGCCCGCCGGTCGCGGCAGCCATCCTCGTCGCGCTTGCCGCCTTCGCCGGCGGCGTCGTCGCCACCAAGCTCTTCGAGGGGTCTGGCGCCCCCGCCGCGGTGCTGGCCTCCGGCGAACCGGGCAAGAGCCTGTGGGGCCTGTTCGGCAAGCCGCGGGGCGCCGACGCGCGGCGACGTGGCGTCCCTCGGCCCGAGGGCTTCGCGGTCTGGCGCAGCCGGGTCGACGTCTCGACGGCCGAGCCCAAGGCCTGCATCCAGATGAGCCAGCCGCTGGATCCGGTCCGGGCCTATGGCGACTTCGTGCTGCTCTCGCCCGATCCGGGGACCAAGCCGGCAGTCACCGTCAAGGGCGACGAGCTCTGCGTCGGCGGCGTCGGCTTCACCGACCGTACCGTCACCCTGCTGAAGGGCCTGCCGGGCGCCGGCGGCGCGACCCTGGCCCAGAACGCCGAGGTGGCCTTCAACTTCGGCGAGAAGCCGCCCTATGTGGGCTTCGCCGGCGAGGGGGTGATCCTGCCGCGCGAGGACGCCGACGGGGTGGGCATCGAGACCGTCAACGTCACCCGCATCGCCGTCGAGGTCTGGCGCGTGGTCGACCGCAACCTGGTCCGCAAATCCATCAGCGCGCCCGATCCCACCGGCGAGGGCGACTACGCCGGCGACTATGGCGACGACAGCCCGCGCGGCGAGGGCCGGCTGATCTGGAAGGGCGAGATCGCCGTACGCGCCGGCCACGGCGAGCGGGTCACCACGGTGTTCCCGCTGGGCGCGGTGCTGAAGGAGATGCAGCCGGGCGGCTATCTGATCAGGGCCAAGGACGCCTCGGGCGCCCGCAGCCTCAAGAAGCCGTCGTCCAGCGAGGGCGAGCAGGACGACTATGACGCCAGCCCGCCGGCCCAGGCGCGCCGGTGGGTGATGTTCACCGACCTGGCGCTGACCGCCTACGAGGGCTCCGAGGGCCTGGACGTGGTGGTCCGCTCGCTGAAGACCGCCAAGATCCTGCCCGGCCTGAAGGTGTCGCTGGTCGCGCGCAACGGCGAGAGCCTGGCCGAGACCCGCACCGACGCCGCCGGCCGCGTGAAGTTCGAGCGGCCGCTGCTGGACGGCGAGGGGGCCGGCGATGCGAAGATGGTGATGGCCTATGGGCCGCAGGGCGACCTGGCCGTCCTCGACCTGGACCGCTCGCCGGTCGACCTGTCGAAACAGGGGGTCGGCGGGCGAACCGAGGCCAAGCCCGGCGAGGCGCAGGCCGGCGCCGTCGACGCCTATCTCTACGCCGACCGCGGCATCTACCGGCCGGGCGAGACGGTGCGGCTGAACGCCCTGCTGCGCGACCGCGAGGCGCGCGCCATCAAGGACCGCAAGGGCTTCATCGTGGTCCGCCGGCCATCGGGCGTGGAGCTGATCCGCTACGCCTTCCAGAAGACCCCGTTCGGTTCGGCCGCCGCCAGCGTGGTCCTGCCCAAGAGCGCGCCGCGCGGACGCTGGAAGGCCACGGTGGAGATCGACGGGCTCGACAAGCCGGCCGGCGAGCTGGCCTTCTCGGTCGAGGACTTCGCGCCCAGCCGGCTGGACGTCAGCGCCAAGGGCGACGAGCAGGTCCCGCTGCGCGCCAACGAGGTCCGCGCCGTCAACGTCATGGCCCGCTTCCTCTATGGCGCGGCCGGTGCGGGGCTGCAGACCCAGGGCGAGGCGCGGCTGAAGGTCGATCCCGACCCGTTCCCGCAGTTCAAGGACTACCAGTGGGGCGACCAGCGCGCGCCGTTCCAGGAGCAGTTCCTCGACCTGGAGACCACGGTCACCGACGGCGACGGCCACGCGGTCATCCACCTGCCGTCGATGGCCGCCCACGACAGCCCGCAGCCGCTGGAGGCGGCGCTGGTCGCCTCGGTGTTCGAGCCCGGCGGCCGGCCCGTGCGCGAAGGCGCGACGTTCAAGGTCCGGTCGGCGGCCTACTACCTGGGCGCCAAGGTCGACCAGGGGGTCGCGGCCGGCGGCAAGGACCCCACCGTCGCCATCGACGTGATCGCCGCCGACCCCTATGGCCGCCGCCGCGCCCAGGCCGGGGTCGGCTACGCCCTGATCGGCGAGACCTGGCGCTACGACTGGTTCCAGCAGGACGGCCGCTGGCAGTGGCGGCGCACCAGCCGCGACGTGGTGATCCAGAAGGGGATCCTGAACATCGCCGCCAATGCGCCGGCGCGGATCGCGCGGCGGCTGGGCTGGGGCGACTACCGGCTGGAACTGGCGGGGCCCGAGGGCGCCAGGAGCGTCATTCGCTTCGCCTCCGGCTGGGGCGCCCCGGCCAAGGACGTGGACGCCCCCGACGTGGTGCGGGTCAGCGCCGGGACCAGGAGCTACAGCCAGGGCGACACCGTCGAGATCACGCTGAAGCCGCCCTACGCGGGCGAGGCCCAGATCGCCGTGGCCACCGACCGACTGGTGGACTTCAAGACCGTCTCGGTGGGGGCGAACGGCGCGACGGTCAAACTGAAGTCGAGCGCGGCCTGGGGCGGCGGTGTCTATGTGCTGGTCAGCGTGATCCAGCCGCGCGACGCGGTGACCTCGCCCAAGCCCGGCCGCGCCCTGGGCCTGGTCTATGTACCGCTCGACCCCAAGGGCCGACGGCTCGACGTGGCCCTGGGCACGCCGGCCAAGGCGGAGTCCAAGGCCCAGCTGGACATCCCCGTGACCATCAAGGGCGCGGGGTTCGCGGGCAAGGCGCGGGTGACCGTGGCGGCGGTGGACGAGGGCATCCTGCGGCTCACCAAGTTCGCCAGCCCGGACCCGGTGAAGTGGTACTTCGGCAAGCGGGCGCTGCGGGTCGACCTGCGCGACGACTACGGCCGCCTGCTGGACCCCAACCTGGGCGCCCCGGCGAATGTCAGCTTCGGCGCCGACGAGATCGGCGGCGAGGGCCTGACCACCACGCCGATCCGCACCGTGGCCCTGTGGTCCGGGGTGCTGGAGACCGACCGCCTGGGCCACGCGACGATCCACCTGCCGGCCCCCGACTTCAACGGCGAGCTGCGGCTGATGGTGGTGGCCTGGACCGACGACGCGGTGGGTGGGGCCTCCAAGCCCCTGACCGTCCGCGAGCCGATGGTGGCGGAGCTCTCGCTGCCCCGGTTCATGGCCCCCGGCGACCACGCCCTGGCGACCCTGGAGCTGCACAATGTGGAGGGCCGGGCCGGCGATTACACGGCCACCGTCACCGGCCGCGGCGGCTTCCTGGCCAGCATCCGCCAGCTCTTCCACCTGGCGCTGGGCCAGCGGGCGGTGCAGCGAATCGCCTTCGACGCGCCGCGCAGCGCCGGCCTCGGCCAGATGGGTTTCCGGGTGACCGGGCCCGGCTTCGCCACCGGCCGGGACTTCCCGATCCAGAGCCGCCTGGGCTGGGGCCGGATCACCCGGACCACCTCGGTGCTGCAACAGCCGGGGACCGCGTACACGCCGACCTCCGACCTGCTGGCCGGCCTCGCCGCGGGGGATGCGACCCTGCAGGTCAGCTATTCGCCGTTCCGCGGCTTCGACCCGGCGCCGATCGCCGCGGCGCTGACGCGCTATCCCTATGGCTGCACCGAACAGCTGGTCTCCGGCGCCTATCCGCTGCTCTACGGCGCCGAGTTCGACCCGAAGCTGCGGCGCGGCGACCCCGGTCTCAACCTGGCCGTGGGCCGCCTGCTGGATCGCCAGAGCCTGGACGGCGCCTTCGGCCTCTGGCGGGTCGGCGACGCCGAGGCCGATCCCTGGCTGGGGGCGTACACGACCGACTTCCTGATCGAGGCGAAGAAGCTCGGCGCCCCGGTGACCCAGGGGGCCATCGACCGGGCGCTTGCGGCGCTGCGCGAGGTCTCGCGGCCCGACGGCTACGCCAACGTCTCCTACCGGATGGAGTATCCCGACTGGTGGGCCGGCAATCCTGCCGCCTCGAAGGCGGCGACCCAGGTGCTGCGCCGCCGCGCCTCGGCATATGCGCTCTATGTCCTGGCCAAGGGCGGCCGCGGTGACCTGGCCCGCCTGCGCTGGTGGCATGACGTGCAGATGAAGTCGGAAGCCTCGCCCCTGGCCAAGGCCCAGATCGGCGCCGGCCTGGCGACGATGGGCGACCGGGCGCGGGCGCGTTCGGCGCTGAAACAGGCCGTGGCGTCCCTCGGCTACAAGGAGCCGACCGACTGGTACCAGAGCCCGCTGCGCGACCTGGCCGGGGTGATCAGCCTGGCTTACGAAGCCGGCGAACCGGGCATCGCGCGGTCGCTCCAGAGCCGCCTGGAGAACACCGTCCGCGACGCCGACAGCCTCAACACCCAGGAACAGGCCCGCCTGCTCCAGGCCGCCTGGTTCATGATGCGCGTCTCCGGCCCGGTGAAGATAAACGCCCAGGGGGTGACGGCCCTGACCGGTTCCGGGGGGACTCCCCGCTGGGCGGTGACCAAGCTGGCGGCCGCCCGCTTCGCTAACGCCGGGACCGGCGCGCTCTGGCGCACGGTGACGGTGACCGGCGCGCCGGTGTCCGCGCCGGCCCCGTCCGCCAGCGGCCTCAGCCTGACCAAGCAGCTGTTCACGATGCGCGGCGAGGCCGTCGATCCGGCGACGCTGCGCCAGGGCGACCGGGTCATCGTCCGGGTCAGCGGCCAGTCGCTGCAGGCCCGCAGCCTGGCCCTGGTGGTGGACGACGCCCTGCCGGCCGGCTTCGAGATCGAGACCGTGCTGGGCGCCGACGACGCCAAGGACGGGCCGTTCCGCTTCCTGGGCAAGCTCAGCGCGGCCAGCGCCCAGGAAGCCCGCGACGACCGCTTTGTCGCCGCCATGGGGCTGGGCGGCAGGCAGGCGTTCGCCTTCGCCTACATCGCCCGCGCCGTCACCCCCGGCGACTTCCTGCTCCCCGGCGCCGAGGCCCGCGACATGTACCGGCCCACGGTGACCGCGCGGACGGGCGCGCGGCGGGTCGGCATCGCGCCGGGGGCGTGAGGTGGCCCGGCGGCTGACCCTCGGCCTGCTCGCCTTCATGGCCGCGCAGACGATGGTGTTCGCCCTCGACACCGCCTTGCCGCCCGACCTCGCCCGCGCCCGCAGCGCCTCACCCGTGGTGCTGGACCGGCATGGGGCGTGGCTGCGGGCCCTGCCGGTGGAGAACGGGCGCTGGCGGCTGCGGGCGGACCTCGATCGCACGGACCCGGAGTTCCTGAGGCGTGTGGTGGCGGTGGAGGACGCCCGGTTCTGGATCCACCCCGGCGTCGATCCCGTCGCGCTCGCTCGCGCCGTCGGTTCGGCGATCGTGCACGGCCACGCCACCTCGGGCGCCTCGACGCTGACCATGCAGACCGCCCGCCTGCTGGAGCCGCGCCCGCGCACGGTGGGGTCGAAACTCATCGAGATGCTGCGCGCGGTCCAGCTCGAGGCGCGGTTCTCCAAGCGCGAGATCCTCGCGCTCTACCTGACCCTCGCCCCCTACGGCGGCAACCTTGAAGGCGTGCGCGCCGCCAGCCTCTCCTACTTCGGCCACGAGCCCGAGAGCCTGACCGACGCCGAGCAGGCGCTGCTGATCGCCCTGCCGCAATCGCCCGAGGCGCGCCGCCCCGACCGCCGGCCGCAAGGGGCTCGCGCCGCCCGCCAGGCGGTCCTCGCCCGCCTCGTCCACGCCCATCGCCTCGACGCCGCCTCGGCCGCCGAGGCCGCAGCCGAGACCCTGCCGGCCCGCGCCGCCTTCCCCGCCCGCGCCTGGCACGCGGCGGGCGAGCTGGCGGCCAACGCGCCGGACGGCACGGCGACGGTGGTCTCCACCCTCGACGCCCCACTGCAGGCCCGGCTGGAGGACTTGGCCGCCGCGTCCGCCCGCGCCGAGGGCGGCGGGACGGCCACAGCCATCCTGGTGGTCGAGATCGACGGCCGGGCGGTGCGCGGCGCGGTGGGCTCCAGCGGGCTGCAAGGGCAGGGCGGCTGGATCGACATGACCCGGGTGCGCCGCTCGCCGGGCTCGACGCTCAAGCCCTTCATCTACGCCTTCGCCTTCGAAGAAGGTATCGCCGCGCCGGACACCGAGATCGACGATGCGCCGCGCCGCTTCGCAGACTACCAGCCAGAGAACTTCGACCGCACCTTCCACGGCAAGGTCACCGCCCGCGAGGCCCTGACCCAGTCGCTGAACGTGCCCGCCGTCGCCACCCTGGCCGGCGTCGGGCCCGAGGCGTTCGAGGCGCGGCTGACCGGCGCGGGCGTCATCCTGGAACGGCCCAAGGCCCAGACCCGCGCCGCCGGCCTGGCCCTGGCGCTGGGCGGGGTGGGCGTCAGCCTGCGCGACCTCTCCGTGCTCTATGCCGCGCTGGGCGACGGCGGCGTCGCCAAGCCCCTGGCCTGGACCGAGGCCGAGGCGGCCCAGCGACGGCGCTCAGCCGGCCGGCGCCTGGTCCGCACCGAGGCGGCCGCGCAGGTGATGGACATCCTGCGCGAGACCCCGCCGCCGGCCGGGGCCAGCCCCGCCGCCCTGGTGCGTGACCGGCCGGCCATGGCCTTCAAGACCGGCACCTCCTACGGCTTCCGTGACGCCCTGTCTGCGGGGGTGGTCGGCGGCTATGTGGTGGTGGTCTGGACCGGCCGCCCGGACGGCGGCGCGCGCGGCGGTGTCACCGGCCGCGACGCCGCCCTGCCGGTGCTGTTCGACGTCGCCGACCTGTTGACCACCTCCAGCGCCGCCCCGCGCCCGATCGCGCCGAAGGCCGCGCCGCCAGCCCTGCAACGCCTGCGCCCCGACGGCGACGGCCCGAGCCTGATCTTTCCGCCGGACGGCGCGACCGTGCAGGTGGAGGGCTTCGGCCCCGCCGCGCGCGGCCTGTCGCTGGCGGCCGGCGGCGAGGCGCTCAACTGGTACGTCAACGGCGCGCCGCTGGCGTCCGAGCCGGTCAGCGGCCGGGTGATCTGGAAGCCGGCAACCCCGGGCTTCTACCGCGTGACCGTGGTCGACGCCGCCGGCCGCCGCGCCCAGGCCCGCGTGCGGGTCACCGCGGGTTAATCCACCATCTCGGCCAGGTCGTCCGGACCGGTCACCGTCACGGAGAGGTCGGTCACCAGGCCGTTGCCCAGGGTGTAGACCCAGCCGTGCACGCTGAGCGGCTGGCCGCGCGCCCAGGCCTCGCGGATGAACACGTCGGAGGCCACGTTGCGCACCTGGCGGATGACGTTCAGCTCCACCAGCCGGTCCCACCTGGCCTTCTCGCTGGGCAGGGCCTCCAGCTCGTGGCGGTGCTCATGGCGCACCTCGCGGATCGGGTGCAGCCAGTGGTCGACCAGGCCGCGGCGCTTGCCGTCGACCGCCGCCGCCACGCCGCCGCAGCCATAGTGGCCGACCACCAGGATGTGCTTCACCTTGATCACGTCGACCGCGAACTGGAGCACCGAGAGGTAGTTGGCGTCCTGCGGCGGGGCCAGGTTGGCGACGTTGCGATGGACGAACAGCTCGCCGGGATCCAGCCCGACGATGTCGTTGGCCGGCACCCGGCTGTCGGAACAGCCGATCCACAGATATTCCGGCGCCTGCTGGTCCTCCAGGCGCTTGAAGAAGCCGGGGTCGATGGCGACCTTGGCCGCTGCCCACCGGCTGTTGTTGGCCTTGAGGTCGTCGAGGGAATTGGACATCAGGTGGGCACGGCGTCCGGCTGGCGGTTGGGATGGGCGGCGGCGAAGGCCGAGTGGAGGGCGGCGCGGTCGGCGGCTGCGACCAGGTCCACGGGGGCGTAGTCATATTCGACCCCCTTCAGCGCCAGGCCGATCCGCACCCGGTAGGGCGCACCGGCCCGCCAGGAACTGTGCAGGGTCAGGCCCATCAGGCGACCGTGAAGCTGAGGGCGCCGACGCCCTCGACCTCGCCGGTGACCTTGTCGCCCCGGACCAGCGGCCCGACGCCCTCCGGCGTGCCGGTGTAGATCAGGTCGCCGGGGGCCAGGGCCCAAAGCTTGGACGCCTCGGAGACGATCTCGGGCACGCTCCAGATCATGTCGGCCACCACGGCGTCCTGCTTCACCGCCCCGTTCACCGAGATGGCGATGCGGCCCTGCGGCGCCGGCCCGGTCCAGCGGCGGATGGCGGAGATCGGGGCCGAGTCGTCGAAACCCTTGGCCGCCTCCCAGGGCTGGCCCTTGTCCTTGGCGGCGTTCTGCAGGTCGCGGCGGGTCAGGTCGACGCCCACCGCATAGCCGTAGACCAGCGCCAGCGCGCCCTCGACCGGGACGTCCGATCCGACCCCGCCGATGGCGACCACCAGTTCGATCTCGTGGTGCAGGTTGGCCGTGCGCGGCGGATAGGCCGGGTTGCGGCCCGGCGGCACGATGGCGTCGGCCGGCTTGGCGAAGAAGAACGGCGGGTCGCGGTCGTCGCCGCCCATCTCGCGCCGGTGGGCGGCATAGTTGCGGCCCACGCACAGGATGCGCCGGACCGGGAAACCCCCGGCTTCCCCTTCGACGGGGACGACAGGAACCGGCGGTGGGGCGATCGCATATTCGGCCATGGCGCCGCCTTTAAGCCGGACGGGCGGGGATGTGAACCCCAACGCGGGGTGAGGGTCGGGCCGGCCCCGCGATCCGCCTCCCGGGTCCGCCATGCAACGTCGGCGGACCGTCGCATAACGCCGATTCCCCTGGTGGGCGAGTCCGGTTGCGGTCGCCCAGATGTGCGCGCGTTATGGTCAACGGGTGTGCGAATTTGACGCAGCGGCACGGGGGCACGGCCCGGGCGGAGCGCTGTTTCGACCGCACGAAATCTGGGGCAAGCCATGAAATATCCGACGTCCGTCGCCGCTGCGGCGGCCCTCTCGCTCACCTTCGCCGCCGGCGCGGCGCAGGCCGGGGCGGTCTTCCTGACCGGGCACGACCCGGACTTCCATTCCCAGGGCCAGGTGAGCGGCCAGAACCAGCTGAACGTGGCGCTGAACTTCGTCACCGGTGGCACCTACAACGACGCCGCGCCGACCAAGAAGTTCCTCTGGGTCGAGAGCCGCGATCCGATCCTGGGCGGCCATCGCCGGGGCTTCGACGGCCTGGCCACCATCGGGGTCGGCGCCGCCGACGTCGACTGGGTGGATGCCACCCAGCTCGCGGGCGTCGATCTGAAGGACTATTCGGCGATCGCCATCGCCTCCAGCTTCGGCGGCATGCTGAGCGACGCCGAGCTCGCCGAGCTGAAGACGCGGTCCAGCGACATCGCCGATTTCATCAATGCCGGCGGCGGCCTCGCGGCCTTCGCCGAATGCTACCTGGTCGCGGGCTGCGACAATGCCGGCAACGTCACCTCGGCCGCCAACCTGTTCGCCTACCTGCCGATCACCGTGGTCTCGGTGGGCACCGCGGCCCCCTACAAGGTCACCCCCTATGGGGCCAGCCTGGGCCTGACCAACGCAGACGTCGACGATTGCTGCACGCACAATTCCTTCAGCGAGACGGGCGGCCTGAACGTCGTCGACACCGACCAGAACGGCATCGCCACGACCCTGGCCGGCGTCGTGAAGGTCGGCGGCGGCGGCTTCATGAACGTGCCCGAGCCGGCCGCCTGGACCCTGATGCTGGTCGGCTTCGGCGGCGTCGGCGCCCTGCTGCGCCGGCGGCGTTCGCTGGCGGGCCCCTTGCTCAGCTAGTCATCGACGCTGGTCTCCGGCCGGTCCTCGCCGGAGGCCAGCTCTTCCCGCCACCGGCCGGCGGCGTCCTCGTAGACGATGCCGGTGGTCTCGCCCGGCTGGCGCTGTTCGGCCGCCGCGCGGGCCGCGGCGCGATGCGCGGCCTCGTGCGTCGGAAAGGTCTCGGAGAACGATCCGTCGACCTTGTAGGCCCAGCCGCCATCGTGCTCGACGACGTGATAGACGATCTCGGTCATTGGGACGCTCCTGCAAAGATCAATCGTAGCGCGGGACGCCGCCGCACGTCATGGGTTCGGGTCGCGAAAGTCCACACAATGGATTGAAGCCGACGCATCGGGAGCAGGGACGCATGGATTTCGAGGTGCTGGCCGAGGGCCTGCAGTTCCCGGAGGGGCCGATCGCCATGGCCGACGGCTCGGTGATCGTGGTCGAGATCGGGCGCGGGACCCTGTCGCGGGTGTGGAACGGCAGGGTCGAGGTGATCTGCGACCTGGGCGGCGGGCCCAATGGCGCGGCCCTGGGACCGGACGGCGCAGTCTATGTGGCCAACAACGGCGGGGGCGGCGGGCCGACCGGAACGCCGGGGCGGCCCCTGGCGCCGGGCGGGATCGACCGGGTCGACCTGAACACCGGCCGGGGCGAGCGGCTCTACGGCGAGGTCGGCGGCCACCCGCTCTCGGCGCCGAACGACCTGGTCTTCGACCGCGGCGGCGGCTTCTGGTTCACCGATTTCGGCAAGACCACCGGCCGCACGCGCCACCTCAGCGGCCTCTACTACGCCCGGCCGGACGGCTCGAGGGTCGAGGAGGTGTCGTTCGGCTCGACCGGCTACAACGGCGTCGGCCTCTCGCCGGACGAGACGACCGTCTATGCCGCGGAGACCTGGACCGGGCGCCTGATCGCCTTCGACCTCGCCGCGCCGGGACAGGTCGCGAAGGGCGGTCGCGGCGGACGCATGGTGGGTGTCGCGCCGGGGCGGGCCTTCCTCGACAGCCTCGCGGTCCAGGCCGACGGCCAGGTCTGTATCGCCTCCATCACCGCCGGGATCACCACCATGTCGCCGGGCGGCGCCTGTCGCCAGACCCCCGCGCCCGACCGGATGACCACCAACATCTGCTTCGGCGGCGCCGGCCTGCGCGACGCCTTCATCACCCTCTCCGAGACCGGCCGCCTGATCCGGATGTCCTGGCCCGATCCGGGCCTGAAGCTGAACTTCGCCGCCTGACCCGGCCGGCCGCGCCTCAGGCGGTCGGCGCGCGCGCCGGGGCCACCCCGGCGGCGCGGGCATAGCGGACGTGATACTCCGGGTGCTCGGTGCCCATCCAGCGGTCCCACCAGGTGAACCAGGCGGCGTAGTTGTACCCGGCCTCGCCGTGATGCAGGTCGTGGTGGGTCGAGGTGGTCAGCCAGTCGAACCATGGCCGGCCGTCGGCGCGCGCCGGCGTCAGCTCATAGCCCGCATGCAGCAGCGTATTGCGGAAGATCTGGTGGGCCAGGAACAGCAGCGACACCGCCCAGGGGGTGGGGACGATCGCCGGCCAGAGGATCGCGAACGGCGCCGTCATCAGCACCGCCTCGCCCAGGTCGAAGCTGTAGGCGGTGAACGGCGACGGATTGTGGCTGAGGTGGTGGCGGCGGTGCAGCATCCGATACCACCGCGACCGGTGCATCCAGCGGTGCAGCCAGTAGATGTAGGCGTCCTGGCCGACGATCATCAGCGCCAGGCTGGCCCAGAACCAGACCGGGCCCCAGGTCGCGGCCAGGTCGGACAGCGGATAGGCCCCGGCGCGGGCCAGCAGGGTGACGCCGATGCTCGCGGTCGCGAAGATGGCGACCGAGCGCACCGAGTAGAGGAACTCGGTGCGCAACTGGCGGGGCGTGGGCGTCGCCTCGCGGATCTTGCGGGGCCGCAGGACCCGCCCCAGCAGCACCCACAGGACGAACCAGACCCCGCCCGCGAAGATCACGTAGACGGGCAGTACGATCGCGATGTTCAGCAGCCAGATCCGCGCGGCGTCGATGAAGAGCTTGTCCATGCCAGGTTCCCTTGCAAGGGCCCAGATGGCCGGCTCGACCCGCCAGGGTCTCGGCGCGCGTGAAAAACGCCGGTCGCTTCCGGAATCAGTCAGCCTCGGCGGAATTCGCCGCGGCCTGCAGCGCGTCGCGCCGCCACAGGGTCGGAGTCGAGCCGGTCGTGGCGCGAAAGGCGCGGTTGAAGGGGCTCAGCGAGCCATAGCCGACATCGAAGGCGATCGCCGCGATGGTGGTGCGCGCCTGGGCGGGGTCGGCCAGCCGTCCCTGGGCGGCCTTGATCCGGTAGCCGTTGAGGAAGTCGGCGAAGTTGCGGTGGCCCAGCCGGCCGTTGATCAGCCGCCGCAGCTGGTGCTCGGGCGTCGCCAGCTCCCGCGCCAGCCGGCCGATGGTGAGGCCCTCGTTGCGCCACGCGCCGCCGTCCATGGTGGCCGCCAGCCCGGCGAGCAGCAGGCGCTCGGCGGCGTCCGCGCGGGGATCGGCGCCGTCGTCGCGCGGCCTGGCGGTGGCGAACAGCGGCGCCCGGCCGTGCAGGAACAGCGCGCCCATCGCCACGCCGAGCAGCGCCACGATCACCGCCCCGTCGAGGCGTCGGATACTGAACTCGACCCAGGGCCCCGCGGGGTCGAGCAGGCGCAGCACCCCCGTACCCCCCTGGACCGCGGCGAACACGGCCGCAAAGCCCAGGATAGCGGCGCGCAGCGATCGGCGGCTCGCCACCAGGTCCCCCTGCCAGCCGCGCAGGACCATCAGCGCCGCGTGCAGGCAGAGCAGGACCGCCAGGACGTTGAAGGCGACGCCCAGCCTGTCGCTCACCTCCGCCGAGGCGACCGTCATGGCCGACCCCATGACCACGAACGCCGCCGCCGGGGCGAAGGCGAGCGGCGCCAGCGGGCGATCCTCGATGACCGTGGCCACGAACAGCCAGAACAGCCCGGCCACGGGAAACGCGAGCAGCAGCAGCGGGAAGACCTGCCCGAGCCCGGATCTGGTGGTGTCGGACTCGGTCAGCGTCCAGGCCGCGGCGCTGAAGCAGGCGAGCAGCGTCGCGACCCGCGAGTCGCGGCCAAGCTCGCTGCGCCACACGCCGAGCCCGGTGACGCAGAACGCGCCCACCGCGATACCGCGCAGAAGAGGATCGAACACCGGGAGCATCCGGCGACGTTAGCATCCCGCGCCGGAGCTCCGAACAGGCCTGGCGGCGACAACGCGGCCCTACTTCCCCTTCGCCAGCCGCCCTTTGGCCTCGGCCGCCCGTGCGTTCTTCGGGTCGAGGTCCAGGGCCTTGTCGTAGTCGGCCCGGGCCGCCGCCACGTCGCCCTTGCCGTCGTAGACGGCGCCGCGCTGGTAGTAGGCGTCGCCGTCCGGCTGCAGGGCGACCACCTGGTTGGCGTCGGCCAGGGCCAGGTCCCAGCTGGCCTGGCGGCGGTAATAGCGGGCGCGGGCGCGGTAGGGGGCGTCGCTCCGCGGCGCCAGGCGGATCGCCTCGGTGGCGTCGGCGATGGCGCCGGCCACGTCGCCCTTGCCGTCCCGGGCCCGGCCGCGGTTGTTATAGGCGCCGCTGTTCTTGGGGCGCAGCTTCAGCACCGCGTCGAAGTCGGCGATCGCCGGGTCCCATTCCGAGCGTTCGACGTGCAGCACGCCGCGCGCATAGAGCGACTCGGTGTCGCCGGGATTGACCTGCAACGCCTGGCCGTAGTCGGCGACCGCCTTGTCCAGCGCGCCCGCGCGCCGGTCGGCCATCGCGGCCAGCCGCCAGTCGGCCGCGGTCCGGGGCGTCAGCGGGGCCACGGGCGCGGCGGCGACGCTGACCGGGACCGCTGGGGCCACGAAGTAGAACGGGTCGCCGCCAAGCGACCCATAGATCGCCGGCTCCTGGCGCTGGTCGGTGACCTTCATCACCTCGTCGCGCACCTGACCGAACAGCAGGCGGATCTCCAGGCCGGGGGTCACCATCCGCCGCGCCAGGGCCTTGGTGAACGGGCTGTCGCCGCCGTCGCCATCCGCAGCCGTGGAGCCCTCGCGCGCCGCATAGGCCACCAGGGTGTCGCCGCTGGGCTCCACCCGCGCCAGTCCGCGGCCGATGGAGCGCGTACCGCCGGACCGCTGCATGGCGGTCAGGAACGGGTTGTTGCGGCAGGCGTCCAGGATCACCAGCTTCAGCCGCGTCGCGCCGTCCACCGAGCGCAGCAGCAGGTCCAGCGGGATGGCGTCGAAGTCCACGTCCTGGTCGCTGGCCAGGGTGGCGTCCACCGGCACGAGGTAGTTCAGCCCGCCCTGCTCCATGCCGTGGCCGGCGTAGTAGATCACCGCCACGTCGGCGCCGCGCGCGGCCTGGGCGAAGGTCTTCAGCGCTGCCTCCAGGTCGCGCTTGGTCAGGTCGTTCTTCTCGCTGACGGTGAACCCCACCTCGCGCAAGGCGTCGGCCATCACCTTGGCGTCGTTGGGCGGGTTGGGCAGCCTGGGGACGCTGCGATAGGCCGAGTTGGCGATCACCAGGGCCACCCGCGTGCCGGCCGCTGCGGGCGCGACCAAAGCCAGCGCCAGCAGCGCCGCGATCATCCAGGCGGCGAGCCGTCTCAGCACCGGGGTGGGCCTCCTGCAAGACCTTAGCGCGGCGGTCGGCCCGGCGCCAGACACCGGTCCAACCCCGCCGGCGCCGGGCCGGCACGGCGTTCGCGCCGCTCCGCAGTCAGGGCCGCGGGTTCGTGCGCTTTCCGGAATGCGCCAACGCAACCGAAGGGCTGTTCCTGTCGTACAACTCAAGGCGGGAGGGAACCCCTGCGGTTGTATTTGTCACGATGCAGTGGCCAACCTCTGCCGCAGGATCTGGTTTGCATATCCCGTCGAGTACCAGTGGCTTTCCGCGTCTCTCCGCAATTCCACAAATGGGGGCCTCCGTGCCGCTGCAATCATCCAACGAAATGCCCAAGTCGCTCCGTCCCTACAGCTCGGGCCACTCGATCACGCCAAGGGGCCTGAGCGCCGGCGCCATCGACGGCATCCGGCACGGACGCTTCGACCGCCTGTTTCCCGAGACCCAGACCACCGCGCCCGACGACGCCATGCTGCTGAAGCTGGCGGAATTCATGGTGACCTCGTTTGAAGCCGACGGTGTTGGCGCGCCCGACCCAGGGAGGCCGATCATCGAGGCCGAGGTGTCCGACGAGAACGCCACGATCCCGGCGGCCTACACCTATTTCGGCCAGTTCGTGGACCATGACCTGACCCTCGACGTGACCGGCTTCGGCCAGAGCCAGAAGGACGCCAAGGCGGTCATCGACTTCCGGACCCCGGCCCTGGACCTGGACTGCGTCTACGGCGGCGGCCCCGCCGACCAGCCCTCGCTCTATCGCAAGGCCTCCAACGGCGCGCGGCATCTGCTGCGGCTCGGCGACGCCATCGCCGGCGCGGGTCCCGGCAGCACGCGCAACGACCTGCTGCGGCTGCCGGCGCTGCCGGACGATCCGGCGCAGATCGCCCTGATCGGCGACAAGCGCAACGACGAGAACAAGATCGTGTCGCAGGTGCAGGCGACGATGATCTCACTGCACAACAAGATCTACGAGGATGACGACTTCCATCCCGGTATCGCGGACCCCGACGTCCGCTTCGAGAATACGGTGCGCCTGGTGCGGTGGCATTATCAGTGGGTCGTGCTGTTCGACTACCTGTCCGGCCATATCTGCATGTCCACGGCGTTGTCGGACTTCGGCTCCCTGGAAACCCCGCACCTGCCCTACTATGCCGCGGTGATGGCGAAGGGTCGCGACTACCCCTTCATGCCCGTCGAGTTCAGCGGCGCGGCCTACCGCCTCGGCCACTCGATGGTCCGGCCCAGCTATTCCCTGAGCGCAGCGAATCTCACGAAGGGCGTCGATGGCGCCGGCGTCCCGAACCCGCGGTTCCCGACGTTCGGCAAGCGCGGAGACGACCTGCGCGGCTTCGGCGAGCCGATCACCAGCATCTGGTCGATCGACTGGGGCTTCTTCATCGATGGCGTGACGCCGACGGCGCCGCCGGCCGGCGCGGTCGTGCCGCAGCCCTCATATCGGATCGATACCCGGGTGGTGAATCCGCTGTCCCACCTGCCGGAATTCGAAGGCCTTCCGCCGGAGCGCAAGCAGGAAGCCAACCTCGCCTACCGTAACCTCAACCGGGGTGTCGGGCTGGGGCTGCCGACCGGCGAGGAGGTCGCCGCCGCGCTCAAGATCACGCCGCTGTCGAATGACCAGGTCTGGTCGGCCGGCTCAAACCGCTACAAGGACGAGGACGGCCCTTCCGAGATCAAGTCCCGGCGCGCCGCGATCACGGCCCAGGGGTTCGCCGGACACTTCAAAGACCGCACGCCGCTTTGGTACTACATCCTGCGCGAGGCGGAGTACTACGGGTGCACGCGGGAACTGCCGGAGGCCTATCTCGCCGGCATTGTGGCGGCCGGCGAAGACCCTGAGGCGGTCAAGCAGGAAGACCTCAACTATGGCGGGCAACATATGGGTCCAGTGGGCTCCAGGGTCGTTCTGGAGACCTTCCTCGGTCTGCTGTCCTACGACGAGAAGTCGTTCATTCACCAGCCGACCTGGCGTCCCCACGCGAAGCTGAACACCGGCGGCGGAGACTTCACCCTGGGCAAGCTGATCGACTACGCCCTGGGATAGGTGCGCCACGCCGAAGGGCTTTGAGCCGACCGTCGCTTGCGGCTAAGCAAACCGCATGAGCATCGACGCCCCGTCATCCGCCGCCGCCACGCCCCCGCTTTCCGAGGGCCCCGCCAACACCGGCCCGTTGGCCGGCCTCACGGTCATCGAGATGGGGACCCTGATCGCCGGCCCCTTCTGCGGCCAGATCCTGGGCGACTTCGGCGCCGAGGTGATCAAGGTCGAGGACCCGAAGGTGGGCGACCCCATGCGCCAGTGGGGACGCAGCCTGCCGCAGGGCCTGTCGCCCTGGTGGCCGGTGATCGGGCGCAACAAGAAGTCGGTGGGGCTGGACCTGCGCAAGCCCGAGGGCCAGACGCTCGCAAGGCAGCTGATCGCCGGCGCCGACATCGTCATCGAGAACTTCCGGCCCGGCGCCATGGAGAAGTGGGGCCTGGGCTATGACGTGCTGTCGGCGACCAACCCGGGGCTGGTGATGGCCAGGATCTCCGGCTTCGGCCAGACCGGGCCCTATTCGCAGCGCGCCGGCTACGGGCTGATAGGCGAGGCCATGGGCGGCCTGCGCCACGTCACCGGCGAGCCCGACCGGCCGCCGGCGCGGGCCGGCATCTCCATCGGCGACAGCCTGGCGGCCATGCACGCGGTGATGGGCATACTGATGGCGCTGCACGCCCGCGAGCGCACCGGCAAGGGCCAGGTGATCGACGCGGCGCTCTACGAGAGCGTGCTGGGGGTCATGGAAAACCTGATCACCGAATATGACATCACCGGCTATGTCCGCGAACGCTCCGGCTCGGTGCTGCCGGGGATCGCGCCGTCCAACGCCTACCCCTGCGCCAACGGCGAGATGATCCTGATCGGCGGCAACGGCGACAACGTCTATGCCCGTCTGACCGAGGCCATGGGCCGGCCTGACCTGAAGGCCGATCCGAAGTTCGTCGACCACGCCAGCCGCGGCGCGAACCAGCACGAGCTGGACGACATTATCGCCGCCTGGACCGCGACCTTCACCCTGCCCGACCTGCTGGCCTTGCTCGAATCCAAGGGCATCCCCTCCAGCCGCGTGTTCCGCGCCCCGGACATGCTGGAGGACCCGCAGTTCAAGGCCCGCGACGCCATCGTCTCGGTCGACCATCCGGTGTTCGGCGCGATCCGGATGCAGAACGCCTTCCCCAAGCTCTCGGCCACGCCCGGCCGGGTCCGCTGGCCGGGGCCGACCCTGGGACAGCACACCGACGAGGTGCTGGCGGCGCGCGCGGACTGCACGCCGGCGCGCCTGAAGCAGCTGCGGGCGCTGGGCGTGATCTGACAAAGCGGTCCGCGGCCTATGCCGCGGACCCTCCGTCGAAGCCGGGTCGCCTGCTTCCGGGCGAGATCCCTTAACCACCGGTCTGGTCCCCGCGGCCTGGCCGCGAGCCCTCGTAAGTTGATGAGATAAAGGCCGTTTCGCCCACTGCAGAGGTGGCGCCTTGTCTCAGGGCGATCTGGTCGCGCGTCACTGCGACGCTGCGGAGGGTTAACGGGCTACCCTTGCGCCCTATCCCCGCGGATCGTCATGGCCGGGCCGTGTCCCGGCCATCCAAGATCACCGCGGATGGGGATTGCGCTCGGCGGCGCCACTGCGTCTCATCCTCGAGCGCGGAGATCATGGGTGGCCGGGACAAAGCCCGGCCATGACGAACGTGGGGTGGAGCATGAACGCCGTCTGCATCATAGCGAGCCGCAAGCACGGGACGCTGTATATCGGTGTCACCAGCGAACTCTTGCGGCGCGTCGGTCAGCACCGCGAAGGTGAGATCGAGGGTTTCACCAAGCGTCACGGCGTCAAGCGGCTTGCCTGGTTCGAACTGCACGACAGCGTTGTCGCCGCCATCCAGCGCGAGAAGTCCCTCAAGAAGTACCGGCGAGACGGGAAGATCAATCTGATCGAGCGGGACAATCCCGGCTGGGACGATCTCTTCCCGCAATTCTTCGTCGAAGATGGTCCGTTCCCACATCGCCAAACCCGAGAGCCGTCGATGTGATGCGTCCCTGGTCTAACGCCCCGCCAGCAGCTCGGCGACCGCGGCCGCCACCTGGGTGACGTCATAGGGCTTGCGGATCACCGGGGCCGAGAACCCGCCGGGCGCGCCGCCGGTCTCGCCATAGCCGGTGGCGAAGACGAAGGGGATGCCGCGCTGGCGGAGCAGTTCGGCGACCGGCGTCACCGAGCGGCCGTTGAGGTTGGCGTCCAGCACCGCGGCGTCGATCTTCTGATCCAGCAGGGCCAGGGCCTCCTCCAACTCATAGGCCGGCCCCACCACCTGGGCGCCCGCCTCGGACAGCCCGGTCTCCAGCTCCAACGCCAGCAACACCGCATCCTCGACGATCAGCACCCGCGCGCCCTTCAGGTTGGCCGGGCCGCGGGACGTGGCGACGGTCTCGGTGACCCGCACGGTGGGGGCCTCGGGCACCACGTCGGGCCGCTCGGCCATGGCCTGGGGCCCGGCCAGCAGGCGGACGCGGACGCCAGCCGGGCGATAGTCCACCACGGTCTCGCCGTTCAGCTCGCGGCCGGTGACCTGGTTCAGCAGCGTCGACCCGAAGCCGCGGCGGGCGGGCGGTGTCACGGTGGGGCCGCCGCTCTCGGTCCAGACCAGCTCGAAGCCGCCGTTCGGCAGGGCGGACCACCGCAGGGCCACGTGGCCGTCCTCCACCGACAGCGCCCCGAACTTAACCGCATTGGTGGCCAGCTCATGGAGCGCCAGCGACAGGGCGTTGGCGGCGCGGGGGGTCAGGAACAGCTCCGGCCCCTCCCAGCTGGCCTGGCCTGGCGCGATGGCGCCCAGCTCGGCGGCGGCCAGGTGATCGATCGCCGCCCCGCGCCAGCGCGCGGCGGTCAGCAGCTCGTTGGCCGAGGCCATCGCCTTCAGCCGCCCGCCGAACGTCGACAGGAACCCCTCCAGCGAGGTGGTCCGCTTGGCGGTCTGCTGGGCCAGGGCCTGGACGGCGGCCAGCACGTTCTTCACCCGGTGGTCCAGCTCGCTCATCAGCTGCTGGCGGGTGTCTTCCTCCAGGTGATGGCGGCTGACGTCCTCGACGATCCCGGTGATGCGCTTGGCGGCGCCGGCCGCGTCGCGGCTGATCGCGCCGGCCAGCCGCAGCCAGATGGTGGCGCCGTCGGTGGGCCGGATCATCCGGAACCGCACGTCGAACGCGCTCCCGGACTGCACGGCCGCCGTCCGATAAGCCCGGAACCTCTCCCGGTCGTCCGGATGAGCGTGCAGGTCCATCAGGTCCCCGACCTGAGAGACATCTCCCGCCGGAAAGCCCGTGATCGCAGCCATGCGGTCGCTGACGAGCAGGGTGTTGCGCTCGAGGTCCCACTGGAACTCGCCCAGGCCCGCGGCCTGAAGCGCAAGCTCCAGCCGTCTGAGGTCCGAGCTGGGGCCCAGGTCCTGTGTCATCCCACGAACATAGGAAAACCCGCGCGCCGAAGCGACTGGCGAGCCATGCAATCTTTCGTGGCTGCAACGCGAGCTCTTTGCGCCGTAGCCCGGAACGACCTATATTGCATCGCGTTGTGGCGAAGCCTCCCGTGAGGGGAGTGCTTGCGTTCGGAGATGAGACCATGCCCGCCAATGCCGGCCCCCTGACGACCGAAGATGTGGCCGATGCGGCCAACGACACCGCCGCCAAGATCAGCGCCGACGCCCAGAAGGCGATCGCCGATGCGGCCAAGCGAATCGAGACCGTGGTCCAGCAGGGCCTGGAACAGCTGCGCGCCCAGAGCCGGGTCTATGCCGACGTGGCCGGCGAACAGCTGGACGAGGCCACCCGGATCGCCAGCGAACAGATTCGCGCCCGTCCGCTCGCCGCCACCGGCGCGGCGCTGGGGATCGGCGTCCTGATCGGCATGCTGCTCGCCTCGCGGCGTTGAACTTCAAGCCGATCTTCCGCTACGCCGCCGCCATCGCCGCCGTCGCGGCGGCTGCGGCCGTCTGCGTGGTGGCCGCGTCCTTCGCGCTCTATGCGGTGGCGCGCGAGTACATCGGCCCGGCCGGTGGCGCGGCGGCGGTCGCCGGGGCCTTCGCCCTGCTCGCCTTGATCGTGGCCTGGCTGACCACCCGCAAGGTCACGCCGCGCCCGCAGAAGGGCGTCAAGCCTGACGGCGGCTCGCTGGTCGACCGGCTGATCGTGATGGCCAAGGAACGGCCGCTGATCGCGCTAGGCGCGGCCGCGGCGGCCGCTACGGTGCTGGTCCGCAACCCAGCCGTGATCACCGCGGTGATCACCGCCTTCATGGCCGGCGGCGCGTCCAAGCCACCGCCGAAGTAGCGGCCCGGCGCTCGTGTCCCGACTCAGCTGGATCCTTGAGATTTCAATAACATAGACACTCTGCCCGCTCATCCCGGCCTTCGCCGGAATGAGCGGAATTGAGCTCGATCTAGAGCGTGACCGCGGTTAGCTGAATCGGGATTCTGGTTGTGGGCGGATCATGATTCAAGATGCGGGCTGGACGGGAGGCCAGCTCGCATGGGTCGACCCTATTCGCTGGATCTGCGGGATCGTGTGGCCCGGTTGGTGG
>NZ_JANXWD010000041.1 GCF_025351295.1 Phenylobacterium sp. | reverse complement strand
GCGAAACGCGACGCCAAATACGCGGCGCGCAAGGCCCGCTGAGCCGCCGCGCCAGACCCCTCCCGGCGGGCGGCTTTTGAGAGAAAGCCTGTCCGCCGCGAGATAATATGATGACCACCATACTATGGCGTGGAGGGCGCTCATCTCCATCTCTCGATCACGGCCGGCGGCTTTTCCCGACCGAGCACGACGGAGCGTCGATATGAGCAAGGTTTCTTCCAAGGGCGCGGCCCTGATCACCGGCGCGTCCAGCGGCATCGGCGCGGTCTATGCGGACCGCCTGGCGCGACGCGGCTACGACCTGATCCTGGCGGCCCGCGACGAGGGGCGGCTGAACGACCTGGCCACCCGGCTGCGCGCCGAGACCGGCGTCTCGGTCGAGGTGGTGAAGACCGACCTGACGGTGCGCGACGACATCCGCCGGCTGGAAGCGCGGCTGCGCGACGACGCGGCCGTCACCCTGCTGGTGAACAATGCCGGCGCCGCCCAGTTCGAGCCGTTCGCTGCGGCCGACCCCGACAACCTGGACGACCTGATCCAGCTCAACGTCACCGCCGTGACCCGGCTGGCCAATGCAGCGGCGGCCGGCTTCAGTGCCCGTGGCGTGGGCGCGATCGTCAACCTCGGCTCGATCGTCGGCCTGATGCCGGAGTTCCGCAGCACGGTCTACGGCGCGACCAAGGCCTATGTGCTCTACCTGACCCAGTCCCTGGCCAACGAGCTGGAAGGCTCCGGGATCAGGGTCCAGGCCGTGCTGCCGGGCGCCACCCGCACCGAGATCTGGGACCGCTCCGGCCGTGGCATCGAGACCGTGCCGGAGGATATCCTGATGGACGTCGACGAACTGGTGGACGCGGCGCTGGCTGGCTTCGACCAGGGCGAGCTGGTGACCATCCCGTCGCTGCCCGACCCGGCCGACTGGGCCGCGTTCCAGGCCGCCCGGGGGACCCTGGCGCCGAACTTGTCGCGCAAGCACCCGGCGGACCGCTATGGCGTGCGGGTCAGCGAACCGGCGTAGCCGCTCGCGACGCGACCCACCCCCCAAGTGTCATCCCGGTTTCGCCGGCAGGCGAAGACCGGGACCCACGACCGGGCGCGGTCGCTGGAGTGGTCCTGCATGGGCGAGGCGCGCCGAACTGACCTTCCGTGACGATCGTGGGTCCCGGTCTTGGGCTTTGCCCAAACCGGGATGACAGCGCGTAGGGAGGGCGTCACGAAAAGGGCGGCCGCATCGCTGCGGCCGCCCTCGTCATGTCAACGGAGGCAGATGACGCTTAGGCGTCCTCGTGCTCCGCGTGCTTGGCCGACAGGTCCTCGCCGGTCTCCTGGTCGACGACCTTCATGGAGAGGCGGGTCTTGCCGCGGTCGTCGAAGCCCAGGAGCTTCACCTTGACCGACTGGCCTTCGCTCAGCACGTCGGAGACCTTGTTCACGCGCTCGTTGGCGATCTGGCTGACGTGGACCAGGCCGTCCTTGGCGCCGAAGAAGTTCACGAAGGCCCCGAAGTCGACGACCTTCACGACCTTGCCGGTGTAGATCGCGCCGACTTCGGCTTCCTGGGTGATCGACTTGATCCAGGTCTTGGCGGCGTCGATCTTGCCCTGGTCGGCGGCGGCGATCTTGATCGTGCCGTCTTCGCCGATGTCGATCTTGGCGCCGGTTTCGGCGGTGATCTCGCGGATCACCTTGCCGCCCGTGCCGATCACTTCGCGGATCTTGTCGACCGGGATCTTGATCGACTCGATCTTCGGGGCGAACTCGCCCAACTCGTGGCGGGGCGCTTCCATGGCCTTGTTCATCTCGCCCAGGATGTGGTCACGCCCGCCTTTGGCCTGCGCCAGGGCCTGCTTCATGATCTCCTCGGTGATGCCGGCGATCTTGATGTCCATCTGCAGCGACGTGATGCCGTCGGCGGTGCCGGCGACCTTGAAGTCCATGTCGCCGAGGTGGTCTTCGTCACCCAGGATGTCAGAGAGCACGGCGAAGCCGTCCTTTTCCAGGATCAGGCCCATGGCGATGCCG
>NZ_JANXWD010000009.1 GCF_025351295.1 Phenylobacterium sp. | reverse complement strand
CGGCGCGGCGGCGGGCGCAGGAGCCGGTTGAACGGCGGGAGCCTGGGCTTGGGCCGCGCTCGCCAGTCCGGCGGCGACGATCAGGCTGGATAGAGCGAGGCGCATCGAAAAAGTTCCCTGACTTCAGCGCGGCATTGAAACGTGACCAGGGCGTCGTAGGCAAGGCCCCACGGCGCCCAATTTACGGCAATAATATATACCGCGTTATGCAGCTTCGACAGCGTGTTCCGCAAGGATTGTGAAGCCGTCCGGCGTCACGTCGGCGAATCCGCCGCGAACGTCGTAGACCGTCACCGCCCCGTCGTTGTGCACGCGGACAGGACCTTCTCTCAGGGCGGTCATGAACGGCGCGTGACCGGCCAGGACCCCGAAGTCGCCCTCGGAGCCCGGCGCATCCACCTGGTCCACCGCACCGGCGAACAGCTCGCGCTCCGGCGAGACCAGGGAGAAGTGCAGCTTGTCGGCCATGGCGTTCTAGGCTTCCTGCGCCAGCTGCTCGGCCTTGGCGACCGCGTCCTCGATCGTGCCGACGTTGTAGAACGCCGGCTCGGGCAGGTGGTCGTACTCGCCATCCACCAGCGCCTTGAACGAGCGGATGGTGTCTTCCAGGCTGACCAGCACGCCGGGCGTGTTGGTGAACTGCTCGGCCACGTGGAACGGCTGGCTCAGGAAGCGGCTGATCTTGCGGGCGCGGGCGACGGTCAGCTTGTCCTCTTCGCTGAGCTCGTCCATGCCCAGGATAGCAATGATGTCCTTCAGCGCCTTGTAGGCCTGCAGGGTCTCCTGGACGCGACGGGCGACCAGGTAGTGCTCCTCGCCGATCACCAGCGGGTCCATGATCCGCGAGGTGGAGTCCAGCGGGTCCACGGCCGGGAAGATGCCCTGCGAGGCGATGTCGCGGCTCAGCACCGTCGTCGCGTCCAGGTGGGCGAACGAGGCGGCCGGCGCCGGGTCGGTCAGGTCGTCGGCGGGCACGTAGATGGCCTGCACCGAGGTGATCGAGCCCTTGGAGGTCGAGGTGATGCGCTCTTGCAGGTTGCCCATCTCGGTGGCCAGGGTCGGCTGATAGCCCACGGCCGACGGGATGCGGCCCAGCAGGGCCGACACTTCCGAGCCGGCCTGAGTGAAGCGGAAGATGTTGTCGATGAACAGCAGGACATCCTTGCCCTCCTGGTCGCGGAAGTACTCGGCCTGGGCCAGCCCGGTCAGGGCGACGCGGGCGCGGGCGCCGGGAGGCTCGTTCATCTGGCCATAGACCAGGGCGCACTTGGAGCCTTCGGTCGAGCCGTTGTTCTCGCGCGGGTCCATGTTCACGTGGGACTCGATCATCTCGTAGTAGAGATCGTTGCCCTCGCGGGTGCGCTCGCCCACGCCCGCCAGCACGGAATAGCCGCCATAGGCCTTGGCGATGTTGTTGATCAGCTCCTGCATGGTCACGGTCTTGCCGACGCCGGCGCCGCCGAACAGGCCGATCTTGCCGCCCTTGGTGTAGGGGCAGAGCAGGTCGATCACCTTGATCCCGGTGACCAGCACCTCAGCCGAGGTGGTCTGCTCGGCGAACGACGGCGCCTCGCGGTGGATCGAGGACGAGAAGGGCGAGTTGATCGGGCCCGCTTCGTCGATCGGCTCGCCGATGACGTTCATGATCCGGCCCAGGCAGGCCGGGCCTACCGGCACGGTGATCGAGCGGCCGGTGTCGAACACCGGCTGGCCGCGGGTCAGGCCCTCGGTGGTGTCCATGGCGATGGCGCGCACGGTGTTCTCGCCCAGGTGCTGGGCGACCTCGAGCACCAGGCGGAAGGGCGCGCCGGTCTTCTGGTCGGTGTTGGTGGTTTCCAGCGCGCTCAGGATCGCCGGCAGGTGGCCCTCGAACTCCACGTCGACGACGGCGCCGATGATCTGCACCAGCTTGCCGGTGGCGACGCCCTTGGCGGCGATGGGCGCCGTCGGGGCCTTCTTCGGAGCGGCAGGTTTCCGCGCGGCGGGCTTCTTGGCGGTGGCGGCTTCGGACATGTTCGGCTCTTTCAGGTCAAGGTCTAGATCGCTTCGGCGCCGGAGATGATCTCGATCAGCTCCTTGGTGATCTGCGCCTGGCGGGCTCGGTTCATCTGCAGGGTAAGCGCCGAGATCATGTCGCCGGCGTTACGGGTGGCGTTGTCCATCGCCGTCATCTGGGCGGCGAAGAACCCGGCCTGATTCTCCAGCATGGCGGAGAAGACCTGGGTGGTGATGTTGCGGGGAAGGAGTTCGGCGAGGATGGTCTCCTCGTCCGGCTCGTACTCGTAGGATGCGCCCTTCAGGTCGATCGGAGCGGCGCCGGTGGCGACCTCGGCGGGGATCAGCTGGCGCGCGGTCGGGATCTGGGTGACCACCGACTTGAACTGGCTGAAGAACAGCGTGACCACGTCGACCTCGCCGGCCGCGAACAGCGCCTGGATCTTGGCGGAGACCTCCTCGGCGACGGCGAGCGAGGGATTGCCGCCGACTTCGAAGCCGCCGACCACCCGTTGCGCATGCAGTCGGCGGAGCTGGTCGCGGGCCTTGCGGCCGACGGTCAGGACCTTGACGTCCTTGCCCTCGTTCAGAAGCTGATCGATGCGCTGGCGCGCGGCGCGCACGATGATGGTGTTGAAGCCGCCCGCCAGGCCGCGGTCGGAGGTGGCGATCACCACCAGGTGGCGCTGGTCGGAGCCGGTGCCGACCAGCAGCTTCGGCGCGCCGTCGCCGGACACGCCCGCCGCCAGGTTGGCGATCACCGCGGCCATGCGCTGGGCATAGGGCCGCGAGTTCTGGGCGGCGCTCTGCGCGCGGCGCAGCTTCGCCGCCGCCACCATCTGCATCGCCTTCGTGATCTTCTGCGTGGCTTTCACGCTGGAGATCCGATTGCGCATTTCCTTGACGCTGGCCATCGCCGGCTACCCGCTCCTGTCCGTGGGTCTTAGGCGAAGCTGTTGGCGAAGGCGGCCAGGGCGGACTTCAGATCGTCCTCGATGGTCTTCAGGTCCTTCTCGATACGGATCCTGTCCAGCACCCCCTGGTGCTTGTCGTGCAGGTTGGCCAGCAGCTCGCGCTCGAAGCGGCCGACCTGGGCGGTGGGGATCTTGTCGAGATAGCCGCGGGTGCCGGCGTAGATCACCGCCACCTGTTCCTCGACCGACAGCGGCGAGTACTGCGGCTGCTTCAGGAGCTCGGTCAGGCGCTCGCCGCGCGCCAGCATGCGCTGGGTGGCGGCGTCCAGGTCAGAGCCGAATTTCGCGAAGGCGGCCATTTCCCGGTACTGGGCCAGTTCGCCCTTGATCGGGCCGGACGCGGTCTTCATCGCCTTGATCTGCGCCGAGGAGCCCACGCGGCTGACGCTGATGCCGACGTTCACCGCCGGGCGGATGCCCTGGAAGAACAGGTCGGTCTCCAGGAAGATCTGGCCGTCGGTGATCGAGATCACGTTGGTCGGGATATAGGCCGAGACGTCGTTGGCCTGGGTCTCGATCAGCGGGAGCGCGGTCAGCGAGCCGGAGCCGTTGTCCTCGTTCAGCTTGGCGGCGCGTTCCAGCAGGCGGCTGTGCAGGTAGAACACGTCGCCCGGATAGGCTTCGCGGCCCGGCGGGCGGCGCAGCAGCAACGACATCTGGCGATAGGCCACGGCCTGCTTGGAAAGGTCGTCATAGATGATCACGGCGTGCATGCCGTTGTCGCGGAACCACTCGCCCATGGCGCATCCGGCGAACGGGGCCAGGAACTGCAGCGGGGCCGGCTCGGACGCGGTGGCCGAGACGATGATCGTGTAGTCCAGCGCGCCGCGCTCCTCGAGCGTCTTGACGATCTGGGCGACGGTCGAGCGCTTCTGGCCGATGGCGACGTAGATGCAATAGAGCTTGGCGCTCTCATCGGTGCCGGCGTTGATCTCTCTCTGGTTCAGGATGGTGTCGATCGCCACGGCGGTCTTGCCGGTCTGGCGGTCGCCGATGATCAGTTCGCGCTGGCCACGGCCAATCGGGATCAGGGTGTCGATGGCCTTCAGGCCGGTCTGCACGGGCTCGTGCACCGATTTG
>NZ_JANXWD010000148.1 GCF_025351295.1 Phenylobacterium sp. | reverse complement strand
CCAATGCGCCGCTGGACGACCAGGGCACCACCTTCGCGGGCCTGATCAACCAGGTCTATCCGGACCTGAAGATCCAGCACTTCCACCACGCCGGCAATTCCTCGGGCGTCGTCGACGGCTCCGGCGCCGTGCTGCTGGCCTCCCCGGAGTACGCCAAGAAGAACGGCCTGAAGCCGCGGGCCCGCATCATCGCCACCGCCAATGTCGGGGATAGCCCCACGCTGATGCTCAACGCCCCGGTCCCGGCGGCGCTTAAGGTGCTGAAGAAGGCCGGCCTGACCCCGGACGACATCGACCTGTGGGAGATCAACGAGGCCTTCTCGGTGGTCGCCGAGAAGTTCATCCGCGATCTCAAGCTGGACCGCGCCAAGGTCAATGTGAACGGCGGCGCCATGGCGCTCGGCCACCCGATCGGCGCCACCGGCTCCATCCTGATCGGCACCATCCTCGACGAGCTGGAACGCCGCGACCTGAAGCGCGGCCTGGTCACCATGTGCGCCGCGGGCGGCATGGCGCCGGCGATCATCATCGAGCGCCTCTAGATGGCCCCGGAGCGCGGACGCGCTCCAGCCTCTTTGCTGGGGCGCCCTCCGGGCCGCGAACCGGTGTCCACTTCGCCTGATGGCGCCCTGTCGCGCCAGCGCCGCTTCGTCACCCCGGGTCCGGAGGAGACAATCGAGGAGCTGGCGCGACGGTCGCTGCCGGACGTGGCCATCGAGGCCGCGGTCGACGGCATCAAGAGCTGGAACCTGCACGTCTTCGCGATGCGCAGGCCCCCGGGGCTGCTGCTCGGGTCGGACGTGATCTTCGTGGAGCCGCCCATCGCGCATGGCTGAGCTCGCGCATGGATGAGGCGGTCATCGTCGGCGCCGAGATCGTCGCCGGCCATGATGGCGCCGCCGAACTGCTGGTGCGGTTGCGCCATCCCAACGGCGTCGAGGCGCCGGTGGTGCTGGACGAAGCGACCGGTCTGAAATTGATGGCCGCCTGCGGGGCGTCGCACGTCGACGACCTCAAAGGGCAGTCCTGGCGACGCATTGTGGAGGCGAGCTGATGTTCGACGTGATCGTACGCAATGGCCTGGTGGTCGACGGCTCGGGTTCGCCCGGCTACCTCGGCGATGTGGCGGTCAAGGACGGCAAGATCGCCGCCATGGGCCAGAACCTCGGCGAGGCGCATCGGACGGTGGAGGCGCAGGGCCGCGTCGTCGCGCCCGGCTTCATCGACCCGCACACCCACTTCGACGTCCAGCTGCTCTGGGACGGCGCCGCGCGGCCCGCCCTGGAACACGGGATCACCTGCGTGGTGCCCGGCAACTGCTCGCTGTCGCTGGCCCCGCTGAAGATCGCCGACCGCCCCCGCCTGATCGGCATGTTCCAGCAGATCGAGGAAATGCCGCCGGAAGCCTTCACCCAGGCTTTCGAATGGACCTGGGAGGACTTCGCCGGCTACCGCGACGCCCTGGAGAAGGACCTCTCGATCAACGTCGCGCCGCTGGTCGGCCACAGCGTCATCCGGCTCTGGGTGATGGGCCCCGCCGCCCAGGAGCGCGCGGCCACCGAGGCCGAGATCGCCGCCATGCAGGACCTGCTGCGCGAATGCCTGGAGGCCGGCGCGGTCGGCCTCTCCACCAGCTTCGTGGATGTCGACGAGAACGGCCGCCCGGTCCCCAGCCGCTTCGCCCAATATGAAGAGCTGGACGCGCTGTGCGCCGTGCTCGGCGAGTTCGGCCGCATGCTGCAATGCGTGCCGGAGTTCTACGCCACCGACATCACCCTGGCGCGCATCGACCAGCTGGCCGAGCTCAGCCTGAAGCACGCCATCCCGACCACCTTCTCGCCGCTGTTCGACACCCTGGCCGTGCCGGACAACGCCGAGCGCGCCATCGCCCGGGTCGAGGAACAGTTCGCCCGTGGGGCCCGTGTGTGGCCGCAGATGCAGACCCGGCCGATCGACATCTCGTTCAGCCTGCTGCGCCCCAGCCTGTTCTTCGCCCGCCTGCCTCGCTGGGTGCGGATCCTGCGCCAGCCGATGACCGAGCGCCTGGCCGCCCTGCGCGATCCTGCGACCGTCGAGAAGATGGTCGCCGACTGCGGCCCCGATGGCGGCGAGACCATGATGGGCCGGCTGGTCGCCCGCGGCGGCGACGCCTGCCCGGCCGAGCTGGTCGGCAAGACCCTGTCGCAGATCGCCAGGGATCGCGGCCAGGCGCCGGCCCGCGCCTTGATCGACCTGTCGCTGGAGCACGGTCTGGACGTCGCCTTCCTCTCCGCCAGCGCGGGGCACCAGTCCACCGACCGCATCGGCCCGATGCTGGCCCACCCGCTGGTCCATATCGGCGCCAGCGACGGCGGCGCCCACCTCGCCTCGTTCTCGACCTACGGCGACACCGGCTATCTGTTCTCGGAGTTCGTGCGCAAGGCCGGGGCGATGTCGCTGGAGCAGGCCGTGGCCAAGATCACCGCCGAGACCGCCGACATCTGGGGCCTGAAGGACCGCGGCCGCCTGCAGCCGGGCCTGGCCGCCGACATCGTGGTCTTCGACGCCGACACCATCGCCCGCGGCGACGAGCGACCGGCCTTCGACATGCCGGGCGACGGCATGCGCTATGTCCGAAGCGCCCGCGGCATCGACACGGTTCTGGTCAATGGCCAGGTGGCCTATACGGCCGGCGCGTACACCGACGCCCGCGCCGGCGTGGTCTGCGTCTAGCCCCCCGGCGGGCCTGGGGTCGGCATGGACGAGATCCTGACCCGGCGGCTGCGGCTGCGTCGCGCCCAGCCCTCCGACCTGGACGCCCTGCACGCGGTGCTCAGCCACCCGACCGCGACCCGCTACTGGTCGACCCTGCCGCACGCCACGCCCGGCCAGACCCAGGCCTGGCTGGCCGCGATGATCGCCGCCCCGTCCGAGTCCAGCGACGATTTCGTGGTCGAGCTCGAGGGCCGGGTGATCGGCAAGGCCGGCTTCTACCGCCTGCCGGAGATCGGCTTCATCCTGCACCCGGACCATTGGGGTCGCGGCCTGGCGCTGGAGGCGGCCAGCGCCGTCATCGCCCGCGCCTTCGCCCGCTTCGAGGCGCCGGAACTCACCGCCGACGTGGACCCTCGCAACCAGGCGTCGCTGGGCCTCCTGACCCGGCTGGGCTTCCATGAGACCGGCCGCGCCGAACGCACCTTCCAACTCGGCGACGAGTGGTGCGACAGCGTCTACCTGGCGCTGAAACGCCCGGCGTGATCGCCGAAGGCGCGGGCTTGGCGTGGCTCGCCGGGGCAGCTTGCTGTCGGCGTTAAGGTTTCGTTAAGCAAGCCGCCGCGCGACCCACAACAGCGGGTCCGCCATTCTTCCGCCCAACATGTATTGTCAAATGCGCGACTGAGAATTACAACTTCTTGTTGAGTCGCCCTGGCGCCGCAAAATGCCACGTCCCACCCCGGAAGCCGAGCATTTCCACCCCAAACGAGGGCGCCCCCTGTATGGGGCCGCGGCGTCCGACGCCGGCTTGGCCCGCGAACTCTCCGCCGCCCGCGCGCGTCTGGAGAGCCAGGACCGCCAGATCCAGGAACTCAACCACCGCGTAGCCAATAGCCTGCAGCTGGCGGCCGACATGCTGGTCTTCGAACAGCTCCGCTCGCGCGACCCGATCGCCCAGGCGGCCCTGGAGGCCAGCCGCGCGCGCCTGGTCGCCGTGGGCGAGCTGCACCGCTACCTCTACGATCACGCCGATCGGCCCACCGTGGCGTTGCGACCGTTCCTGACCGGCCTCGGCAAGGCGATCACCGCGACCACCGGCCTGCAATGCTTCGTCCAGGCGGACGGCGCCGCCGTCCCCGGCGACATGGCCCAACAGCTCGCCATCGCCGTCAACGAGCTCGCCATCAACACCGCCAAGCACGCCTATGACGGCCGGCCCGGCGGGCGCCTGGATGTCGTGGCCCGGCGCGAAGGCGGCGATCTGGTGCTGACCGTATCCGACGACGGCAAGGGCCTGGACCCTGGCGTCAAGCCGCAGGGCCCGGGCGGGCTGGGCATGACCATTGTCGCCGCCATCGTCCGCGACCTGCACGGAACCCTGACCGCCCGGAGCGAAGGCGGCGCCTGTTTCACCATCCGCGCGCCGCTGCCGGCCTCGGCGCCCGCGCTCAGCCGCTCGTTCAAGGCCTGGAACCTCGACTGAGCGACCGCCTGGACGGCCGGCAACAGGCCCGGCTTACGAATCCAGGCTCTGGGCCGCCTCCGGATACTGCCGCTCCAGCCGCTCGGCCGCGGCCCGCAGCGTCGAGATGGCGTCGTCCACCTCCTGGCGCTGAGCGGTCAGCTGGTCGATCCGGTGCTTGAAGATGCGCAGCGCCTCGGCGCTCTGCGCCGCCTCGCCTTCCTCGTCGTAGAGGTCGAGGATGTCGCGGATCTCGGCGATCGAAAGCCCGACCCGCCGGCCGTTCAGGATCATCCGCAGCCGGGCCCGGTCCTTGTAGGAATAGACCCGGCTGGTGTCGCGCCGCGCCGGGGCCAGCAGGCCCTGTTCCTCGTAGAACCGCAGCGCACGCGGCGTCGCCTGGAATTCCCGGCAGAGCTGGGTGATCGAATAGGTCCGGTATGGCGGCCGGCGCAGGTTGAGCAGCATCGTCATCGTGGTTCCCTCTAGTCTTTTGTCACAGCCCGAGCACGAGGCGGGCGATGATGTCCCTTTGGATCTCATTGGAGCCGCCATAGATCGAGGCGGCCCGGTTGTTCAGATAGCGCGGCATGGCGGTCAGCCCGGCCTCCGGGCCGATTGGCTCGAGGTTCGAGCCGGGCTCGCGGGCCTCCATTTGCTCGACGCCGGCATAAAGGCCCAGGGCGGCGATCGAGATCTCGTCGATCCGCTGCATGGCCTCCGTGTCGTTGATCTTCAGCATCGACGACGCCGGCCCCGGCGGCTTGCCGCTGGCGAGTGCGCTCAGGACCCGGCGTTCGGACATGTCGATGGCCTGCACCGCGATCTCGGCCTCCATAAGGCGGCGGCGGTGGTGCGGGTCGTCGCCATGCGCCGCGCCCGCGACCCGCGCCGCCCGCTCCAGGCCCACCTTCAGCCCGGGCGCCGAGCCGCCGCCACGTTCGAACTCCAGCAGGTACTTGGCCACCGTCCAGCCCTGGTTCTCCTCGCCCACCCGGTTTGCCTTGGGGACCCGGACGTTGTCGAAGAAGACCTGGTTCACTTCGTGCTCGCCGGCCAGCGTGACGATCGGCTTCACCTCCAGGCTGGGCGTCGCCATGTCCAGCAGCAGGAAGGTGATCCCGGCCTGCGGCTTGCCCTCGCGGCCGGTGCGGACCAGGCAGAACATCCGGTTGGCGAACTGGGCGTGCGTCGTCCAGATCTTCGAGCCCGACAGAACGTAGTCCTCTCCGTCGCTGACGGCCTGCATTTGCAAAGACGCCAGATCCGAACCGGACCCCGGCTCGGAATAGCCCTGGCACCAGTAGTCCTCGCCCGACAGGATGCGCGGCAGGTAGTGCGCCTTTTGCTCCGGCGTGCCGTAGCCCATGATCACCGGGCCGGCCATGCGCAGGCCCATGGGCGCCAGGCCCGGCGCCGACGCCCGCGCGCACTCCGCGGCGAAGATCGAGCGCTGCACGTCGGTCCAGCCCGGCCCGCCATACGCCCGCGGCCAGCTCGGCGCGGCCCAGCCCCGCGCATGCAGAATCCGCTGCCAGGCGAGGCTGTAGCGCGGGTCGCAGAAGACACTGGTCGTCCGCTCGCCGGCGGCGCGCAGAACCGGCGTCAGGTGTTCATCCAGGAACGTCCGGACCTCGGCCCGGAAGGCGAGATCCTCGTCACGCAACTCAAGGTTCATAGCGGCGCCGCGACCGTCCGTTCATTCCAATCGCCCCGCGCGATCTTGCCGCCCCTTCGCGCGCGGAACAAGCTAGTGGAAGTAATAGGGGCTCCCCTGCCGATGGCCGCCGACGACGCCCCGAACCTGCTCAGCGACGCGGAGGTCCTGGCCCGCGAGATCGCCGACATCGGCCTGGCGATCGGCCTGCCCGCCATCGCCGCCGCCACCGACATCGGCTCGACCCGCCCGCCGATGGGATCGGACGGACGGCCGCTGGCCGAGACGGTGTTCCGCTGGATCGACCCGACGTTCCGCTACTGGGAAGACCACGCCTTCGCGCTCCGCGCCGCCTTCATCCATGCCGCCCGCGCCTGCGCCGAGCCCTACTACTTTACCGGCGGCCGGTTCGCATCGTGGCGGCCCAACCGGGCGCTGGACGCCATCACCCACGAGGGCCCGATCCAGACCTATGGCGTCGGCGCGGCCATCGTGGCGCCGGTCTACCTGCCGCGCGGCGTGATCGGCGTGGTGATCTGGGCGACGCCCGACGCCGGCTTCGATGTCGAGGCCGCCTTCGCCGCGCACGCCGAGACGCTGCACATCCTGGCCCTGCGGTTCGTCGCCACCTACGAGGACGCCATCGCCGGCGCCAACCGGACCCCCGCCCGCCTCACGCGGCGCGAGATTCAGTGCCTGAAATGGGCCGCCGCCGGCAAGACCGACGCCGAGATCAGCGCGGCGGTCGCCATCGCCCTGCCCACCGTGCGCTTCCACATCGGCAACGCCGCCCGCAAGCTGGCGGTCGCCGGCCGTGCCCAGGCCATCCACCGCGCCGCGATCCTGGGCTACATCGGCGCGCGCGACGTGGGACGTGTCAGCGCGGCAGGGCGTCCAGGATCGCGCGACTGAGCACCCCATAGTCGCCGTCGTAGTGATGCCCCCCCGCGACCTTCACGCTGCGGATGACGCTCGCCGGGAAGGTCGGGCAGGCCGACTTCGGATCCTCCGAGCCATAGACGCAGATCATCGGCACGCCCTTCAACTGCGCCAGCGCCGGGGCCATGGGATAGGCGGTGGCTCCGGCCAGGCCCAGCCAGCTCTCCGGACGGAACCGGAGCTCCCCTTGCGTCTCGGCTCCGATCAGGGCCACCAGCCGAAGCCGCCCGCGCAGGTCCGCCGGCAGGTGGGGAACCACGGCCGGCAGGACATCGGCGCCGAAGGAATAGCCCACCAGCACGACGCGGCTCTTGCCGAACGCCGCCAGGTAGTGGCGGAGCACCAGGCTGAGATCGGCCGCCGCGCCCTGCGGGGTCCGCTCGGTCCAGAAGTAGTGGAGCGAGTCGATGCCGATCACCGGCAGGCCCGCCCGCACCAGACCGTCCGCCAGGGAGCGATCCAGCTTCGCCCAGCCGCCGTCGCCGGAATAGAACACCACCAGGGTGTCGCCGGACCCGACCGCCGGCACGACCGTCAGCGGCAGTTCGGCCAATCGCCGGCCCTCCTCGCCGGTCGCGGGCCGGGCGCCGGTCGCGGGCCGGGCGAGCGTCGGCGCCGCCTTCGCGGCCGGACCGGCCACGAGCGCGACGACGACGCCGGCGGCGGCCAGCAGCTTGGACAGTCTCATGATGGCAGAATCCCCTCCGGCAGGCCCGCGGGCGCCGCATTCGCAGCCCCGGCGCGCAGGGGGACTCCGAAGTCGCCCTGACATCAGTGTCACGTACCGATGCGGCGGAACCACGACAACCGCGCGTCAATCTAGCCGCCGCTGAGCGGCAGGCCGACATAGTTCTCGGCCATCGCCTGCTGGGCCGCGCGCGACCCGCGGATGTACTCGAGCTCGGCCGTCTGCATGCGGCGGCTGAAGCCGTCCATGTCCGGAAACCGGTGGGTCAGGCCGGTGAACCACCAGGAGAACCGCTCGGCCTTCCAGACCCGGGCCAGGGCGCGGGCGGAATAGCCGTCGAGGCCGGCCTCGGAGCCGTCGCGAAACCGTGTGATCAGGGCTTGCGACAGGAAGCAGACGTCGGACGCGGCGAGGTTCAGACCCTTGGCGCCGGTCGGCGGCACGATGTGGGCGGCGTCGCCGGCCAGGAACAGGCGGCCCCAACGCATCGGCTCGGCCACGAAGCTGCGCAGCGGCGCGATGCTCTTCTCGATGGACGGGCCCCGCGCCATCCCCGCCGCCGCCTCGGGACCCAGGCGCAACGCCAGCTCGTCCCAGATCCTCGCGTCGGGCCAGGCCGCCAGGTCCTCATCCACCGGCGCCTGGATGTAATAGCGGCTACGGCTGGCGGACCGCATCGAGGCCAGGGCGAAGCCGCGTTCGTGGGTGGCGTAGATCAGCTCATGATGGCAGGGCGGCACGTCGGCCAGGATGCCCAGCCAGCCGAACGGATAGACTCGCTCGTAGCCCTGGATCAGCGCGGGGGGAATCGATGCGCGGCAAATGCCGTGGAAGCCGTCGCAGCCGGCGATGTAGTCGCAGTCGAGCCGCTCTTCCCGCCCGTCCTTGCGCCAGGTGACGAAGGGGCGATCGCCCTCGACGCCGCCCAGGGCCACGCCAGAAGCCGCGAAGATCACCGGCGCGCCGCGCGCCTCGGCGGCGGCGATCAGGTCCTTGGTCACCTCGGTCTGGCCATAGACCATGACGCTATCGCCGCCGGTCAGCCCCTTGAGGTCGATGCGGAACCGCCGGCCGTCCACCGCCATCGAGACGCCGTCGTGGACCAGGCCCTCGGCGCGCATCCGGGCGTCCACGCCCACCTGCTCCAGCAGCCGCACCGTGCCCTGTTCCAGCACCCCGGCGCGGATGCGGCTCTCGACATAATCGCGCGTCCGCTGCTCGAGGATGACGCTCTCGACGCCGGCCACATGCAGAAGCTGCTGCAGCAGGAGACCTGCCGGGCCCGCGCCGACGATGGCGACCTGCGTGCGCACCCTCAGTCCTCGCGCGCCTTGGCCAGGAAACTCAGCGCCAGGGCCGCGGCGCCGGCGGCGAGCACCACCGGGGTCATGGCCCCGAACACCTGGCCGGCGCTGTAGCCGGCCTGACGCAGTTCGCCGGCGATCAGCGGCCCCGCGATCGAGCCTAGCCGCCCCACGCCAACGGCCGCGCCAGCGCCGGCCGCGCGCACGTGCGGCGGGTAGAGCACCGGGGCCAGGGCATAGAGCGAGTACTGCGCGCCCAGGACCAGGAAGCCGGCAGCGGCCGAGAGCAGCAGGATCGGGCTCAGGCCCGCCGCCTGCCCCAGCCCATACATGGTCACCGCCAGCAGGGCGTAGGTCAGGGTCAGCGGCCAGCGGAACCCCATCCGGTCCACGGCGAAGCCCAGCAGGAGGGCGCCGACGATACTGACCAGGTTGAACCACAGCGAGGCCGTCGCCCCGTCGGACGCCGTGAAGCCTTTGGCAATCACCAGAGTCGGGAGCCAGTTCAGCATCAGGTAGAGGACCACCAGGGTCAGCATGAACACCGCCCAGAGCAGCAGGGTGCCCACCGCCCGGCCCTCGCCGAACAGGGCGTTGGCGGTGCGCAGGTCGGCGCCGCTGGCCGGCTCCGGCCGGGTCTCGGGCAACAGGAAGAGGACGATCGGCGTCAGGATCAGCGGCAGGGCGCCGCCGATCAGGAAGATGGTCCGCCAGTCGAGGTCCGGCCCCGCGAACCGCGCCAGCAGCGACACCGCCGCGCCCCCCGCCGGCATGCCGCAGAACATGGTGGTGACTGTGGCCGCGCGGCGCTTCACCGGGCTGATCTCGGTGGCGATGGCGATCAGGTTCGGCATGGCCCCGCCGAACCCGAGACCGGTGGCCAGGCGCGCCAGCAGCAGCGTCTCGTAGCTGTGGGTCAGGGCGGTGCCGAGCGAGAACACCCCGAACGCCGCGACCGAGACCACCAGCACCGGCTTGCGCCCCACGCGGTCGGCGATCCAGCCGCCGGCGAACGCGCCGATCACCAGCCCGATCATGGCGGCGCTGGCGGCCCAGCCCTGCTGGCCGGGGTTGAGGCCGAAGGCCGGGATCAGTTTCGACGCGGCGACGCCGAACGCCTGGATGTCATAGCCCTCCAGCGCGGCTATGAAGAAGCACAGCAGGACGATCAGGCCCGCGCCCGCACGACCGGCTACCCTGTGATCCAGCGATGGGTGATCCAAGAGCGCCTCCCGCCCCGGTGTCTCCACGTTGACCCGGAGCCAGACTTTAGTTTGAGTCCGATGCAGTTCGTCTCACCGGCAGCAAGCCATCGGCAAGAATCCTGAACGGCGCTAGTTTGGCACGCCGATCTGGCCGCCTCAGACGCCGCGAACCGCGCGGGCTTCGTTGAGTTCCAGCCTCACCCCGTTGGGGTCCTGGAAGAAGGCCTGGCGGATGGTCGTGCCGGGCACAAGCAGGGTCGTGTGGCGAACCCCGGCTGCCTCCAGCCGCGCGATCACGGCGTCGAGATCGGCCACCTGGAAGGCGGCGTGGTTCAGCCCGCTCAGGGCCGACGACGTGACCTCCTTCGCCGACAGCTGCATGTGCACGATCGGAAAACCGTCGGCGTAGAGCCAGTGGCCGGGGAAGTCGAACGGTGGGCGGTCGCCTTCGGTCAGGCCCAGGACGTCGACATAGAAGTCGCGGGTCTCCTTGAGCTTCGTTGTGGCGATGTTGATGTGGTCGATGGCGCGGATGGTCATGGGCGACGCCTTGTCAGAGGGCCAGCAGCAGGATCGGCACAATGGCGCCGACCGCCAATAAGGCCAGGGCCAGCCAACGATTCCGGCTCTGCATCAGCCCCATCCAGAGACCGAGCAGGGTGGAGAGGACCAGGCCCAGGGCGGTCGCCAGGAAGACCCACTTGATCGGGGCGATCGCCTCCGCCTCGGGCGCCTTCGCCGGGCCTGACAGGTCCTTGAGGGCCGGGCCGGCCTTCGGCGGGCCGGGGCGCTTCGGCTTGGCGGCGTACCGCTGATGGATGTGCACCTGGGACAGCTTTTCGATGACCGCCGGCGGCGAGTAGCCGGTATCCTTGTCCGCCTCGTGCAGACCGAAGAGCTGGATCGCGCCCGTGGCCGCGAAGAACAGGATCGAGGGGGCGAACACCATCCCCAGATAGAGGTGGAGCTGGCGGATGAGGCGCATGCGGGCGGCGGGGCCGGCCGGCGCCCTCTTCGACGGTGACTTCAAACTGCATCTCTCCTGGAGGTCTCGCTCGGGGTGCGCGATCATGCCGTAATGTGCGCAACCGCGCCGAAGGTAAACTCGACGACGTGAGGGACAGGCGGCGTGGCGCGGCAAGTGACGAAGCGTAAGGTCAAGGACGACGCTGCCGCAGCACCCCAGGCCGCCGCGCGGGTCGCCAAGCCCAAGACCCGCACCAACGATCCCGACCGCACCAAGGCGAACATCATCGAGATCACCACACCATGAAAGTCGTCATGGCCGGGCAAGGCGCCTTCGGAATCAAGCACCTGGAGGCCCTGCAGAAGATCGACGGCGTCGAGGTCGTCAGCCTGGCCGGCGGCTCGGCCGAGTCGACGAAGGCGGTCGCCGAGCGGTTCGGGATCGCGCACTGGAGCCTCGACCTGCGCGAGTCTCTCGCCCAGCCGGGCGTCGAGGCCGCCATCCTGGCCACGCCCACGGGGATGCACACCGCCCAGGCCATCCAGTGCCTGGAGGCCGGCTGCCACGTGCAGGTCGAGATCCCGATGTCCGACAGCCTGGCCGACGCCGAGCGGCTGGCCGCCGTCGCCGCCAGCAGCGGCAAGGTGGCGATGGCCGGCCACACCCGGCGCTTCAATCCCAGCCACCAGTGGATCCACAAGCGCATCCAGGCCGGCGAGCTGAAGGTCCAGCAGATGGACGTCCAGACCTATTTCTTCCGCCGCAAGAACCTGAACGCGCTGGGCCAGCCGCGCTCATGGACCGACCATCTGCTCTGGCACCACGCGGCGCACACTGTCGACCTGTTCCACTACCAGACCGGCGAGACCTGTTCCGTCGCCCGCGGCGTCCAGGGCCCGAAGCACCCCGACCTGGGCATCGCCATGGACATGTCGATCCAGCTGAAGGTCCCGTCCGGCGCCGTCTGCACGCTGTCGCTGTCGTTCAACAACGACGGCCCGCTGGGCACCTTCTTCCGCTACATTTGCGACAACGGCACCTACATCGCCCGCTACGACGACCTGGTGGACGGCAGGGAACAGCCGATCGACGTCTCCAAGGTGGACGTGTCCATGAACGGCATCGAACTGCAGGACCGCGAGTTCTTCGCCGCCATCCGCGAGGGGCGCGAACCGAACAGCTCGGTGGCCCAGGTGCTGCCCGCCTACCGGACGCTCGACAGGATCGAGCAGAGCCTGCTGTAGGAAGCTGTCGATGATCCAGCCTATCCAAAATCCGCTCGTCCCGGCGAATGCCGGGACCCAGATGGAATGGCGCAAGCCTTGGCGCGATCACCGTCGAGGTTGTCCAGCCCACACCGACGTGTTCTTCGATCTGGGTCCCGGCATTCGCCTGGATGAGCGGGGTCAACTATGAGCCTCGTCGTCCGCAACATCGCCCGCGCCGAACCCGCCGTCGTCGACGCCCTGGCCGGGTACGGCGTCGCCACCGTCCACGAGGCCCAGGGCCGCAAAGGCCTGCTGGCCAGCTACCTGCGGCCGATCTACCGGCCCTGCGCAATTGCCGGCTCGGCGGTCACCTGCAGCGTGGCGCCCGGCGACAACTGGACGATCCACGTCGCCGTCGAGCAGTGCCAGCCCGGCGACGTGCTGGTGGTGGCGCCCACCAGCGCCTGCGAGGACGGCTACTTCGGCGACCTGCTGGCCACGTCCCTGACGTCGCGCGGCGTGCGTGGCCTGATCATCGACGCCGGGGTGCGCGACATCGCCGTGCTCACCGAGATGAGCTTTCCGGTCTGGTCCAAGGCCGTCTACGCCCAGGGCACGGTCAAGGAGACGCTGGGTGACGTGAACCTGCCCCTGGTCTGTGCCGGCGCGCTGATCAACCCGGGCGACGTGATCGTGGCCGACGACGACGGCGTCTGCGTGGTCCGCCGCGTCGAGGCCGCCAGCGTGGCCCAGGCCGCCGCCAAGCGCGAGGCCAACGAGACCGACAAGCGCGCGCGTTTCCAAGCGGGAGAACTGGGGCTCGATATCTACGGCATGCGCGCGCGGCTGGCCGAAAAGGGCCTCCGGTACGTGGACGAAGCGCCATGAGCCAGACCGCCATCCCCTGCACGGTCATGCGCGGCGGCACCTCCAAGGGCCTCTATTTCCGCGTCTGCGACCTGCCGGCCGATACCCCCACAAGGGACGCGGTGCTGCTGGCCGCCATGGGCTCTCCAGACCCGCGCCAGATCGACGGCCTGGGCGGCGCCCACCCGCTGACCAGCAAGATCGCCGTCGTCGGCCCACCGACCCATCCCGGCGCAGACGTCGACTACCTGTTCCTGCAGGCGGTGGTGGATGAGGCCCGCATCGACGACGGCCAGAACTGCGGCAACCTGTTGGCCGGGGTCGGCGCCTTCGCCATCGAGGAGGGCCTGTTCCTGGCGCAGCACGGCGTCACCAACGTCCGCATCAACATGCTCAACACCAGGAGCCTGGCGGTGGCGGCGATCCAGACCCCGGGGGGCAGGGTCCGCTACGACGGCGATGCGCGGATCGACGGCGTCCCGGGAACGGCGGCGCCGATTCCCATCGACTTCCTGGACGTTGCCGGGTCGACCTGTGGCGCGCTGCTGCCGAGCGGCAAAGCCCGCGACGTGGTGCAGGGCCTCGAACTCACCGCCATCGACAACGGCATGCCGGTGGTGATCCTGCGCGCCGCCGACCTCGGCAAGACCGGGTACGAGACGCCGGAAGCGCTCGAAGCCGACGCCGACCTGAAGGCGCGGGTCGAGGTGATCCGGCTGGAGATCGGCCCGCGGATGAACCTGGGCGACGTGGCCAGGAAGACCGTGCCGAAGATGTGCCTGGTCGCCCCGCCCCGGCACGGCGGCGCCATCTGCACGCGGACCTTCATCCCCCACCGGGTCCATGAGGCCATCGGCGTGTTCGGCGCCGTCAGTGTCGCGACGGCCTGCGTGACGCCGGGTTCGATCGCCGCCGAGGTGGCTGGCATTGCCGATGTGGAAGCCGTCAAGGACCTGGAGATCGAACACCCCACCGGCTTCTTCACCGTCGCCATGGACGTCAGTCTGGTGGACGGCCAGATCCAGGTCCGCCGCTCCGCCCTGCTGCGCACCGCGCGGCGGCTGATGCGCGGCGAGGTCTATGTGCCGGCCAGCGTTTGGGGCGGGACGTGACCGCCTTCGCCCGCATCGCCCTGATCGGGTTCGGGGAGGTGGGCCAGACCCTGGCCGAGGACCTGACCGGCAAGACGGCCCTGTCGGTCTGGGACGTCGCCTTCGCCGATCCGGACAGCGCGCCCAGCCGGGCGCTCGCCCGCCATCAGGTCCGCGTCGGCCGCGACGCGCCGGACGCGGTGCGCGACGCCGAACTGGTGATCTGCGCCGTGACCGCCGACCAGGACCTCGCCGCCGCGCAGTCGGTCGGGCCGGGCCTGCCGAAGGGCGCCCTGTTCCTCGACCTCAACTCCTGTTCGCCCGGCCAGAAGGTCGCCTCCGCCCAGGTTGTGGAAGCGGCGGGCGGCCGCTATGTCGAAGCTGCGGTGATGAGCCCCATCGGACCCCGGCGGATCGCCGCGCCGATGCTGCTTGGCGGCGTCCATGCCGCCGACTTCGTGACCGGCGCCCTGCCCCTGGGCTTCACCGGCGCCGCGCCCTATTCGGACCGCATCGGCCAGGCGGCGGCCACCAAGCTATGCCGCTCGGTGATGATCAAGGGCGTGGAGGCGCTGCTGACCGAGAGCCTGCTGGCCGCGCGCCACTACGGCGTCGAGCAGGTCGTGCTGGACTCGCTCTCCGACCTGCTGCCCCTGCCCGACTGGAACAGGACCGCCCAGTACATGATTTCGCGCTCCCTGGAGCATGGAGCCCGCCGGGCCGAGGAGATGCGCGAGGCCGCCCGCACGGTCGAGGAGGCCGGCGTCCCCGCCCCCATGAGCCGCGCCATCGCCGAGCGCCAGGACTGGGCGGCCGACTACAGGGGCGCGCTGCACGACGACCTGACGGCGATGCTCGACGCGATCAACAAGGACCTCCGCCGGTGATCATCGACTGCCATGGCCACTACACCACCGCGCCGGCCCAGCACGACAGGTGGCGCGAGGCCCAGACCGCCGCCTTCAAGGCCGGCGGCGACATCGACCCGGCCTATCCCGACATCTCCGACGACGAGATCGTCGAGACCATCGAGAAGAACCAGCTGCGCCTGCTGAAGGAACGCGGCGCGGACATAACCATCTTCTCGCCCCGCGCCTCGACCATGGCCCACCACATCGGCGACGAGGCCGTCAGCCAGGCCTGGACGCGGCGCTGCAACGACCTGATCAAGCGGGTCGTCGATCTCTTCCCCCGGACCTTCGTTGGGGTTTGTCAGCTTCCGCAGTCGCCGGGCATCCCGGTGGCCCATTCGATCGCCGAGCTGGAGCGGTGCGTCACCGAACTGGGCTTCGTGGGCTGCAACCTGAACCCGGACCCGTCCGGCGGCCACTGGACCGCCCAGCCGCTGACCGACCGGTCCTGGTATCCGATCTTCGAGAAGATGGTCGAGCTGGACGTGCCGGCGATGGTCCACGTCTCGGGCTCCTGCAACCCGAACTTCCACGCCACCGGCGCCCACTACATCAACGCCGACACCACCGCCTTCATGCAGTTCCTGGAGGGCGACCTGTTCAAGGATTTCCCGACCCTGCGATTCATCATCCCGCACGGCGGCGGGGCGGCGCCCTACCACTGGGGCCGCTACCGGGGCCTGGCCGACATGCTGAAGCGCCCGCCGCTGCGCGCGCATGTGATGAGGAACGTCTTCTTCGACACCTGCGTCTACCACCAGCCCGGCATCGACCTGTTGTTCCGGGTGATCGACATCGACAATATCCTGTTCGGCTCGGAGATGGTCGGCGCGGTGCGCGGGATCGACCCGGAGACCGGCAATTACTTCGACGACACCAAGCGCTACGTCGACGCCCTGCCGATCCCGGAGGCGGACAAGAGGAAGGTTTTCGAGGGCAATGCACGGCGGGTCTATCCGCATCTCGACGCCATCCTCAAGAGCCAGGGCCGCTGAGATGATGCGGCTCGCCCACCAACTCCGGGTCCAGGTCCTGGCCGCCACCGCGCAGGACATCCTGAACAACCGTGTCGGCCTGCGCCGACCCACGCCGGTGACCGCATGAGAGGCCCGATGAACTCCCAGGATCGGCCCCAGACCATGGACGCCGACTGGCTGGTGTTCCACCCGAACCCGTCGAAGCCCAGGTTCCGGCCACCGCCCGGATCGGTGGACGCCCACTGCCATGTCTTTGGCCCGGCGACCCAGTTCCCTTATGCGCCGGAGCGCAAATACACCCCCTGCGACGCCGGCAAGGTCCAGCTGTTCGCGCTGCGGGATTTCCTGGGGTTCGAGCGCAACGTGATCGTCCAGGCGACCTGCCACGGCAAGGACAACCGCGCCCTCGAGGACGCCTTGAAAGCGGCCGGTGGCCGCGCGCGCGGCGTGGCCACGGTCGGCGAGGACATCAGCCGCGACGCGTTGGCCGGCCTGCACGCCGCGGGCGTCCGGGGGGTGAGGTTCAACTTTCTGCGTCGCCTGGCCGACTTCACCCCGCACGAGGTCCTGCGCCGCATCGCCGCCAAGGTCGCCCCCTTCGGCTGGCATGTGGTGGTCTATTTCGAGGCCGCGGATCTGGGAGAACTGCGCCCTCTCTTCGCCTCGCTCCCCACGCCGGTGGTGGTCGACCACATGGGCCGGCCGGACGTGGCGCTGGGCGTCGACCATCCGCAGTTCCAGGCCTTCATCCGGTGGATGGACGAGGACCAGGATGTCTGGTGCAAGGTCTCCTGTCCCGAACGCCTCAGCCTCGCCGGCCCGCCCTACGACGACGTGGTTCCCTTCCAGCGTACGATCGTCGAGCGCTTCCCCAATCGCGTCCTGTGGGGCGCCGACTGGCCGCACCCGAACCTGAGAGGTCACATGGCCGACGACGGCGTGCTGGTCGACCAGATCCCGAAGTTCGCCACCACGGCGGAGCTGCAACGCAAGCTGCTCGTCGACAACCCCATGCGCCTCTACTGGGCCCGGTAAGATGACCGACAACCCCTTCGACGACATTCCCGGCACCACCCTGTTCGACAGCGGCCAGTCGCGCCTAGGCTACCACCTCAACATGTTCTGCATGTCGCTGATGAAGGCGGACAACCGCGGGGCCTTCAAGGCCGACCAGCGCGCCTACCTCGACCGCTGGCCGATGACCGAGGCACAGAAGCAGGCGGTGCTGAAGCGCGACTGGAACGGCATGATCGCGCTGGGCGGCAACATCTATTTCACGGCCAAGATCGCCGCCACCGACGGCCTCTCGTTCCGCCAGATCGCCGCGGAGATGAGCGGGGTCAGCGAGCCGGAATACGCCCGGATGATGCTGGACGGCGGCCGGCCCATCGACGGCAACCGCTCCCGGACGGAGCCCCGCTAGTGGCCAGGATCACCGCCGGCGTCGCCACCAGCCACGTTCCCGCCATCGGCGCGGCGCTCGACAACGGCAAGGCGGAAGACCCCTACTGGCAGCCGCTGTTCGCCGGCTACGAAGCGTCCAAGGCCTGGATCGCCGCTGAGCAGCCGGACGTCATCATCCTGGTCTACAACGACCACGCCTCGGCCTTCTCGCTGGAGCTGATCCCCACCTTCGCCATCGGCTGCGCCGACCAATTCGCGCCCGCCGACGAGGGCTGGGGGCCGCGCCCCGTGCCGGTCGTGAAGGGCCACCCCACTCTTGCCTGGCACCTCGCCGAGACACTGATCCTCGACGAGTTCGACATGACCATCGTCAACGCGATGGACGTCGACCACGGCCTGACGGTGCCGCTGTCGCTGATGTTCGGCCAGCCCGACGCCTGGCCCTGCCCGGTCATCCCGCTGGCGGTGAACGTGGTCCAGTACCCGCCGCCCACCGGCCACCGCTGCTACAAGCTCGGCAAGGCCATCCGCCGCGCTGTCGAGAGCTTCCCGGAGGACCTCAAGGTGGTGATCTTCGGCACCGGCGGCATGAGCCACCAGCTGCAGGGGCCCCGCGCCGGCCTGATCAACACGGCCTTCGACACCGCCTTCCTTGACCGCCTGATCGACGATCCGGTCGGCCAGGCGATGGTCCCGCACATCGACTATGTCCGCGAGGCGGGCTCGGAAGCCATCGAACTGGTCATGTGGCTGATCATGCGCGGCGCGTTGAATGAGACGGTGCGCGTCGCCCACCGCTTCTATCACGTGCCCGCATCGAACACCGCCGTTGGGCACCTGATCCTCGAGAACGCCTGACGCGTTCCCGAGGCCAGGGTCGGGCCTACATCTTCCAGATCAGGGTCACGCCGTAGGTCTTGGGCGGCGCATAGGGCACCAGCACCTGCTGGTAGGGCG